>DASVNF010000149.1:0-27542 GCA_036384015.1 Burkholderiales bacterium | reverse complement strand
GTCCCATTTTCCGGAAATCACGGGCGGCAGCGCGCTGCAGCCGGTCTACGATACTGCTTCCCTTGCCTGGGTCCTGGGCCAGGCCGCGCGCAAGCAGCGCCATGGAGAACTGCGCTCGCGGGCGGTGCTGGGCGGCAAACGGCGTCTGATCGGCTGGTATCTCTACTATCTGAAGGCCGGAGGAGTCGGCGAAGTCGTCCAGATCGCGGCGCTGGACGGCTGTTTCGACCAGGTATTCCAGCGGCTTCTGCTCGATGCCTGGCGGAACGGCGCGACGGCGCTGCACGGCCGCGTCGAGCCCCGCTTTGCGCAGGAGCTGTCAGCCCGCCACTGCTGGCTTCGGCTCGAAGGTCCGTGGACGCTGATCCATTCCCGCGATGCCGAAATCGTGGCCGCCATCGAGAAAGGCGACGCCTTTCTCAGTCGCCTGGAAGGCGAATGGTGGATGCGTTTCCAGGGCGGCTGATCCAAAGGCCTTGCGTGTTGGCGCCGTGTTAATTCGGAAAGGGCCCTCAGGCAGGCGCCCTCCCGCGAGTCATTAACCGCCCGCAAATCCAACCTCCTCCTGGGCTCCATGGTCCGATAGGACCATGGTCTGATTGCCCGCCTCCCGCTTCGTTTAATCCTGCGGAGGTAGTCTCCCGACAGCGTGAATGGCATTGGAATCCAAATGGCATGGCAACCGTGCCTTGGGCAATTGCCGCGCATGAATACTGTGAGGAGGCATCGCGTCGAAATGCAGACCGCACTCGCTGAGCAGCAGAAAGCATTGGCCCCGGAGCACGCAGGAGTTTCCTGTCGCGTCTCCGGGGACCAGCATCGGCATCTTGAACTCGTCGGAAAAAGCGCCCGTTCGCTTGCGGACGAACCGAACCGCGGTGCGGCTCGCGCCGCGCGAGAACTCCGCACGGGTGCCCTGACGGTGGTGGTCGTGGAAAACGAAGGGGAACTCGGCAATCACGTGGATGCCTGGCAAGACCTTGCCGACAACGCCATGGAGGCCAACGTATTCTATGAACCCTGGCTACTGCGGCCGGCGCTGCAAACGTTAAACCGGGGAACGCCGTTGCGCCTGGTCTTTGTCTATGAGGCAGGTGCTGGAATTTCCGGACGTCAACGTTTATGCGGATTTTTCCCCCTGGAGCTGGATCAGCGGTTCCGGAAGTCGCCGGTCCGGGCCTGGCGTCTGTGGAAACATTTGTACTGCTTCCTGTGCACGCCGCTGATCCGGGCGGAGCGGGCCCGGGAAACCCTTGCGGCGCTGCTGCAATGGGCGGGTGCGGACGGCAGTGCTCACATCGTGGATTTCTCGCATATCCGCGGCGACGGACCCTTCCATGATGCGCTCCTCTCACACGTCAAGGAAGCCGGGACGATGCGTTGCGTCACCAATCGCTTCGTGCGGGCATTGTGGAAAGCGGGACGTGATCTCGAAGACTATATGCAGAACACGTTGTCTACCGGCGTGCGCAAGGAATATCGCCGGCAACGCAAACGCCTGGCAGAACTGGGCCGGCTGGAATTTCGGACTTTGCAGGAAGGCCGGGAGGTGGACGCCTGGCTGCAGGAATTCCTGGGCCTGGAAGCCAGTGGCTGGAAGTCGCGGGAAGGCCAGGCGATGGCGCTGAACGACAGCGATCGGGCCTTTGTGTGCACAGCGGCGCAACTTGGATTTGCGCGCGGCCAGATGCGTCTGCACGGGCTTTTCCTGGACGGAAGGCCCGTCGCCATGCTCCTGTGCTTCCTTGCCGGCAGCGGCGGTTTTGCCTTCAAAATCGCCTACGACGAAGCGCTTGCCAAATATTCGCCGGGAGTCCAGATGATGCTCGATATCCTCGCTTGCATGCACTCCGATTCACGCCTGTCCTGGATGGATTCCTGCGCGGAGCCGGACCATCCGATGATCAACCGGTTATGGACGGATCAGAAGGTCATCGAATCCGTTCTGGTCTCGACGGAACACTGGCTCGGCGACCTGGCGGTGGCGGCGTTTCCGGCGGGCCAGCGGCTGGTCCGGCTGTTTCGCGGATTCGCAGGTTTCGGGATGCGCCGTCATGCACTGCACTGAACCGTCTCCGCGCACGCTTCCAGAACCGGCCGAGAGAGCAGCCCAAGGCCGGCTCCTCGACATCGATGCGGAGACATTTCGGGGATGTTTCGATCGCAGGCCGTTCCTGATCGGCCATGAACTGACACGGCATCCGCTGTTCGAGATCCCGCGGCTGCTGCAGTTGTGCCGGAACCTTCCAGAAGCCAGCGTCGAGTACAACGCGGGAAACATTCCGGTCAGCGTGGCGTCGGAAAGGACCCCGGCCAACGGGCTCAGCGCCGAGGAAACGATACTCCGGATCGCCAGGTGCAAATCATGGCTGGTGCTCAAGTATGTCGAGCAGGACCCGGAATACCGGGCGCTGCTGCAGCGTTGCCTGGCGGAAGTCGCCGGTCATTCCGAACCGCTCCGGCCCGGCATGGGCGACGCGGAGGGGTTCATCTTCATCAGCTCGCCGGGATCGGTGACGCCCTATCACATGGATCCGGAGCACAATTTCCTGTTGCAGATCCGCGGCAGCAAGCGGATCCACATGTTTGACGGGCACGACCGCTCCGTCCTCTCCGAGGAGGAACTCGAGCGGTTCTACGATGGCGGCCACCGCAATCTGGCGTACCGGGGGAATGAAAAACGAGCCTGGATCTTCGACCTTGTCCCGGGCCATGGCCTGCATTTTCCGGTGACCGCCCCTCACTACGTGAGAAACGGTCCGGACGTATCCGTTTCCTTCAGCATCACCTTTCGCACCCCCGATCTGAGGCAGCGCCGGATGGTGCACATCTGCAATGGCTTCCTGCGGCGGCGCGGATTGCAGCCCACTCCTGCGGGCAGGCATCCCCGGCTGGATTCGCTGAAATACGTCTGCTTCGGAAGCGCCAACCGGATGCATCGGTTGATCGGCGAGGGTCGCCGATTCGTGGCTTCCGGGGCGAGGTTGTTAGTGTCGCGCCTGCGTCGTGAGGGATGGCTCAGCCGCCATATTCCCACGGCGCGTCCGCTACGGTGAGCGGCCGCACCCGGTCGCCGCACTCGGCCTCCACCACGCCAAGGATCACCATGGCGTGATCGCCTTCGGCATCCAGTATCCGTTCCACGTGGCATTCGACATGCGCAGGAAGGTTCGCCAGCACGGGGGCCGTCGTCCGGCCTTGTGCAAACGGTTCCCCATTGATCGTTCCGGACTCCGCGCGCGTCGGAAAGAAGAAAGTCCGCGCGATCTCCTGCTGGCCGTTGCCGACGATATGCAGGACCGCGGTCCGGCTGACGGACAGGCACTTGAACACATTGCTCTCCCTGCGCACCGCAGCCATGATCAGCGGCGGTTTGAAGGATACCTGCGAAACCCACGTAACCGTCGCCGCGCCATAGCGATCTTCACTGCGCGAGGTCAGCACGTACACGCCGTTGGACAGCAATCGCAGCGTCTTCTGCCTGACTTTCTTGTCCACGACAATCAGCCAGACAAGGATTCCAGATCCGCGGCCGCTTCGGCCGTCGCCGGAATCCTCATTGGTGCCGGCTCTTCGCGTCCGCGATCCAGCTCAGGATTCCCCACCGCGGTTTCAGGGTTCGATCGGCGAGTGCGGGGCCGGCGATAGCTGCGGATCTCTTCGTGCTCGCTGGCCAGCAGGTCGTACATCAGCCTGTCACACGCCCGGCCGTCGATGAAGTGGCATTGACGCTGCCGGCCCACGAACCGGAAGTTAAGCCGCTCAATGAGCCTCAGGGACGGATTGCCCTCAACCACCCAGGTATTGATCGTATGCAGTCCGAGATCACGGAATGCCAGGGTCAGGACCTTGGATGCAGCCCGGGTACCCAAGCCGCGGTTGCGGAAGGATTTGTCGCCCTGGGCGCCCCACAGCGTCGCGCTCCTGAAGTTGAGATCCACGCTGTTCAGGCAGCAGATGCCGATGGGCGTGTCATCCTCATCGGCCGTGTACACCCTCATGAAATGCGCCGGCCGCTGCGACATGATCTTGAGCAGCGCGGGAGTGACGGTCTGCCTGCCGTTGCCGAAGTCCAGCCATTGATGGTTTTCCTTCTGTCCGAGCCATTGCGCCACCAGCTCGAGAAGTTCCGGGGTATCGAGGGGCAGGAGTTTCATACGGTTGTCTGCCCGCTGCCGCCTTCGAGTCCCGTCGCTGCCGAAGCGCGCGGATTCACAGGCGGATGCATGCCGGCGCGAATCGCATCGCCATCGGCGCGCCGTGCCGGCACCGGCCCGGAGGTCCACAGGGCGTCGTAAGCCGTCAGCAGCTTGGGAACTTCGTAACACCACTCCAGTTCCTCCGTGACGCGCCGGCGCCCGAACTCACCCATCTCCATGCGCCGCTGCGGATCATCCAGCAGCTCGACGATCCGGTCGGCGAAATCCACGGCATCATTCTTTCTCGCATACAGGGAAGCCTGCTGCGCCGAAACCCGCCCTTCCGCAAGATCGAACTGCACGATCGGTTTTCCCAGGGCCATGTATTCCATCACCTTGTTCATGGTGGACTTGTCGTTCATGTCGTTGGCGACGTCGGGGTTGACACAGACGTCCGCAGTGTTGAGCATTGCCAGCAGCTCCTGATCGGGAACACGCCCGGTAAAAGTAACGAAATCCGAAATGCCGAGTTTTGCGGCATAGGCCTTCATCTCGTCGAGGGAAGTCCCGCCTCCGACCAGGCCGAAGTGGACGTCGGTGCGCCCCAGTCCATGTACGATGTGGCGCACTGCGCGCAGCAGGTGGTCGATGCCCTCCTGTTTTCCCATCACGCCGACGTAGCCGACCAGGTAGCGGCGGCCACACTTGAGTTTGTCGTCGGCGGGGAGGACCTTGAGGCGCTCCAGGCTCGGCCCGCTGCGCACCACGAATACCCGCTCCGGAGGCATGCGGCCCCGGTCGATGGCGATCCTGCGGTAGGATTCATTGGTCGCGATCGACACGTCCGCGGTGCGGAAAGTCCAGGATTCGAGCGCGACCATCAGGCGGTAGAAGAAATCCCGGCGCCCGAATTTTGCCTCGTAGAGCTCGGGATTGAGGTCGTGGTGATCGAACAGGAATTTCCTTCCGAACAGCTTGAAGAATCCACCGATCAGAAAGAACAGGTCGGGCGGATTGCAAGCGTGAATCACGTCGAAACCGCGGGTAAAGAATACCCGCCACGAGAGCGCAAAGGTCCAGGCGAGCGCGCATCCATACTCCAGCGCGTAGCCCGCCGCGCCTGCCGCCTCGACCGGCAGCCTGTAGCGGTAAATGTGGATACCGCCGATATCCTCGAACTTGCGCTCGTAACCGCGTCCGGTCGGGCAGATGATCGAAACGAGGTAACCGGCGTCACGCAGCGCGGTGGCTTCCTGCCAGACGCGACGGTCGAACGGGCTTGGCAGATTCTCAACCAGGAAGAGGACGCGCCGCGGCGGTCGCTCGAGTACAGCTTCTTGTGTCCAGGGGGTCATAGGCAGGTCCGTTTTAGTGCACTTCGGATCCCGCGCCCGCAGCTGCGGGCCGGATCGATGAGGGTGGCGCCGGAGAACATGGGCCAAACTTTCCACCCATGAAATAGACGGAAGCAAACATGAAGCGACCGAGGCCCAGTTTTTCAAGCAGGTTTACCCAGCCGGCGTATTGCCGGTAAACCCGCTGGTAATACGGCAACGTGATTTCGTCGGTCTGATCGAATACTTCCGCCAGCGACGCGTCCAGTTCGCCGGACGAGAAACCGGCATGCGCGCCGTACTCGTTGCGGAATTTTCCATGGAGGCGCGCCTTCCAGTCGGCAAGGTTCCACGCAATCTTGTCGTGCCACGTCGCATCCTTGCTGCCGAGGTAGCCGAACAGCCGCAGGCGGTTCGGCGTCCCGACGCAATACGTACCGTCCTTCGACAGGACCCTCGCCATCTCGGAGAGGGCCTTGCCGTAAGCCGGGATATGCTCCAGTGCGTGATAGGAAAAAACAAAATCGAATGATCCGTCGGCGAACTCGAGGCACGTGGCGTCGCCCCGCCGCAGATCCACCGCCGCAGCCGCGGCCACGTCGAACGAGCCCTGGAGATCGATACCGATCACTTCCGCCCCCAGCTCCCTGGCGAGGATCGCGGCTTCCAGGCCGGAGCCGCAACCCACCACCAGAAGCCTGCGAATCGGGACGCGAGCGCGCTCACGGATCAGGGCGGCAAGCATTTCGGTCTTGCCATCGCGGAATGCGGGCTTCGCAGCCTCGACCCGCCCGGTCGGATATTGCCGTAGTTCAGGCATGGCGCGGCCTCACCAGCAGATTCCTTCGTAAACGCCGGTGACGCTGCGCGAATCGGTGACGCGCACGAGATCGATGATCGACTGTCCCTCGTCAAGCCTCCTTGGCACATCGCGGAACTCCGGCGCCGAGTTGCCGATGACGATGGTGCGGGCGTGATCGAGGACCTCGTCGATGCTGGAAACCATCAGCCGGGAAATATGCGGAATATGGTTGAGGATGTAGTCGCGGTTGGCGCCATGGAGGCACGCGAGGTTGACGTTCCGGTCGTAGATCCTGAGATCGTATCCCTTGCCGATCAGGCGCTCGGTCAGGTCCACCACCGGGCTTTCCCGCAAGTCGTCGGTGCCAGCCTTGAAACTGAAACCGAGTATGCCGACCTTCTTGCTGCCCATCTCGATCACGGCGCGCACCCCGCGCTCGAGCTGCTGCTCGTTGCTCGGAAGGATCGAGGACAGGATGGGAAGCGAAACATCGAGCGTCTTCGCCTTGTATAACAGGGCGCGCAGGTCCTTGGGCAGGCACGAGCCGCCGAACGCAAAACCGGGTTTCAGGTAATACGGAGAAAGATTGAGCTTGGTGTCCTGGCAGAAAATTTCCATCACGCGATGGCTGTCCACCTCGACCCCCTTGCAGAGGTTGCCGATCTCGTTGGCGAAACCGACCTTGAGGGCGTGCCAGGCGTTGTCCGCGTACTTGACCATCTCGGCGGTGTCGATGTCGGTGCGGATGAACGGCGCCGGCATGGAAGCGTACAGCGTTGCAAGCAGGTCTCCACTGGCGCGGTTGAGTTCGCCGATGACGGTCTTGGGTGGATTGTAGTAGTCGTATACCGCGGTTCCCTCACGCAGGAACTCGGGGTTGATGCAGACGCCGAACTCGACGCCCGCACGCCGTCCGGACGCGGCTTCAAGCGCCGGGATCACCACGCTGCGCATGGTGCCGGGCAGCATGGTGCTGCGAAACACCACGGCCGGCGCGCCGAGATGGTGGCGCAGAGCCTTGCCGATTTCCTCGCACACGCGACGCACGAACTTGAGTTCGATGTCGCCGTTGGCGCGGCTGGGGGTTCCCACGCACACGATGGAGAGATCGGCCTGGCCGACAGCGGCGGCGACATCCGTGGTCGCACTCAGCCGCCCCTCTGCAACCTGCTGCTCTATGATCGACCCGACGTCTTTTTCTATGATGGGCGTCTTGCCGGCATTGATCAGGTCGACCTTGGCCTTCTCCGGATCGACGCCGATGACTTCATGGCCTTCCCGGGCAAGACAGGCCGCGGATACCGCTCCGACGTATCCCAGCCCCAAGACGCAGATCTTCATAATGTCTCCTCGCAATTGCGGCGCATCGATCCGCGCCGCGTTGCCTTGCAAACAAAGGTGTGAAACGAAACCGGAACTCCGGCCAGAACCTGCCCCGGGCGGCTTGCGGCTCGCACGGGCAGTTGGTACAGCATAGAGAGGCGACGGTGACGCACGTCCGCGGCGCGCGCACGGCGCCCCGTAGTCCGAACGGATTAGCAGCCGATTTCCGAGCGCAGGACGACATCGCCGTTGAACCTTGCGCGCCATGCAATCGTCGGCGCCGGCAGCTTCTGGTCGAAACGCCGCGACACCCAGCCCCGCACCGGCGCCGTACTGCCGTGATAAACCTGAACGGAAGCCCCTTCGACCTGCGGCAGCTTGAGCGAAACCGTCCTGCCGCCCTGGCGGAGCGCAAAGCCCTCCGCCGAGGGATCGGCTTCGCACCGCTCGCTGCAATGGAAAAACAGCTCGATGTCATGTTCGCCTGCCATCTGCAGGCTGTCCTCGATGACTATCCGCCGTGCAAGCTTGTGGAGCACGATCCGGCGCCGGTGCATGACGGGATCCGGAAGCCGCATGAACCCGTCCTGCCAGCCTTCGAACACGTCCTCTTCCGCCGCGGAGGTCCACAGGTCGCAAGCGGCGCGCGCCTTCCTCAGCCACATGAAATTCCCGCCGGGTTGCGACTGATCCTGGTCATCTACGCAGAGCGTGTTGTGCGCTGCGGTGCCACGAAAATAGCGGCGCCAAGGCGCTTCGGTGTGATAGGCGAAGGTCCCGGGATCGACGAGGAATTCCAGGCCGCCAACCGACAGGGTGAATGCGAGCGCATCGGCATGGCCGTGCGCGGCGATCGTCTGGTAGCCCAAGGGCCCCGCATCCGCGACCAGGCGGATTTCGTTCTCGCCCTCGAAATCGCAGCCGAGTATGTAATAGCCGCCTTCGGAAAACGCCTGCCGCACCGGCAGCCTTGCCTCCGCCGTGGACAGCCCGTCGAATACCGCATCCGCCTTTTCGCCCATGAGCCAGCGCGTCTTGTCGTCGAGGACGCCCGCCTTGAGCTTGAAGTCGCCGCGGCCGAACAGGACCGCCCCGGTCGCGAGCAGCGATCGGCACGACGAGACATCGCCGTCGGTGAATCTGACAACCACGCCGTCGTCGGCATCGCCGATCATGGGAACATTGCCGCCCGCATCCATGATCGATGCGAGGTACTCGAGCATCGTCTCGATGCGCGATTCGTAGGCCACCGAGAACCACTGTCCGCTGGCCTTGCCTGCAAGCAGCGTCAGCAGCAGCAGGTCGAGCACGAACTGCTGGTACGCAGTGGACTGCTCCCGGCTGACGCCGTCGGGGGCGATCTGCAGCGACGCCTCCCTTTCCAGGATCGCCTTCGCCTCGGTCAGCCATGCGCCCGCACACGGCCAGTGGGGCCAGGTCAGGGCGGCGATGAACAGGCCCGCCGCTTCACCGATCAGGTGGTTATTGGCCGATGAATGGAGCGAGAGATGGCCGCGCACGAACTGCGCATGCTGATGAATCGAGTCGAGCCAGCGCCGCCGCAGGCGTTCGCCCTGGATTCCCTTGAACAGCGGGGAATGCGTTCCGCCGAGGAGTTGCCACGCAACAGACCAGTTGATCAGCCTGATGCCCCCCTCGAGCGCGCTGGTCCAATTGGGCCCCATGCGAAAAGGGCAATCGGCGAACCAGCTTTCCAGGTGTTGCCGGAGGACATGGAAATACGTCGCATCGCTGCTGAGCGAATAGGCCTGTGCCAGCGTTACGAGATGCAGATGCCGGTTGGGCTCCCAGAGATACTTGATGTCCCCCACCATCCGCGGATTGCGATAGTCGAGAAGCTTGCCGAAGCTCAGCGGCGCCTCGACCCCGGTCTTGGGATCGCGGTTCCAGTTTGGCGGGGAACCCAGGTCGGTGTCGCGGAGCGCGAACACGTCCAGCCTGCCGGCCACGATCCGGTCTGCGGCAGCAAGATAAGGCGCGGCATCGACGTTCGCCGCGACATGTATCCAGCCATTCGGAACCGCTGCGAGGTCGGGAGGCGGCACCGTGGTCGAACCGAGCAGGCCGGTCCGCTCCAGCTGCATTGCCAGCGCGCGCACCAGGCGATGCGAAATCTCCGGCAGCGTCATGCAGCGCAGCCGGTTGAACCGCCAGTGGAAACGCTGTTTCAGTCCCTCGACGCTAGCGGAGGGCGTGAAACCGCCGTCGACGTCGTCGCCGAAGCCTGTCGGCAGCATCCTGCTGGAATGTTGACGGCTCATGCGCGACAGGACCGGGGCGCCGCCGATCGGGCTCCGCTATTGCCGCTGCCCGAAATGCCAGGATTCATGACCTTCCCTCTTGATCGCAACGATTTGGCCGGCCGGAGCGACTGGACGACGGTTGCCGGCCTCCATCAGCGTGCTCGCTTAAGACTGTCGCGCGCACCATTGGCAGAATGGAGGCGCATTGTTGAGGCCGCACGTGCGCACGCTGCAGCAACCATAGTCTGATCGGAACAGCGTCCCGGCCCCTGCGCCGCCGGCAGGCATTCAGGTCATGCCGGGAAAACCCCGATCTCGGCAATGGCGGGCATGCATGCCTCACGCGAGAGAACCTTCGTATAGTTTGCGAAAATCGTCGGCAAGACGGTCCACGGAATAATGTTCCAGCGCCCGTCGCCGGGCCGCAGCGGCCATGCGAGACAAGCCTGCGCGATCGTCATCGAGGGCGGCCACTGCTATTGCGAGTGCCAGGCCATTGTTCGCAGGCACGAACAGGCCATGCTCTCCATCCCGCATCACATCGGGAATTGCAGCCACGGGAGTGGCCACGGGAACGCAGCCGGCCGCCATGGCCTCCAGCAGGGAATAAGGCAGGCCCTCCTTGTGGAAGGTCGGAAAGACAAACACGTCCGAGTCAAGCCAGAGACGCCATTTGTCCGCACCGAACACGCTGCCGAGAAAGCGGATCCGGTCTCCCAGACCGGCCGTTTCCGAGGCCGCCATCAACGCGGCCTGGTCCTGGCCTTCGCCCGCTATGCAGAGGCTGACCTTGCGTCCGGCGCGTTTCAGTTCCGCCATGGCCTCGATGACGTCGAACAGCCCCTTCGAGCGCACCAACCGCCCGATGTAGACCAGCCGCAGCGGTCTGACGGTGTTGCGGGAACGCGTCCGGCCGGCGAGGCCGGAAGGATCGATGGCGTTTGGGACCAGGTGAACGCGGATTCGCGGATCGAATTTCCGGTAGGCCGACAGTTCCTCGCTGGAGAGCACCGATACCACGTCGCTCGACACCAAAAAGCGCCGCAGAATCCAGGTCAGGAACGCGTTGCCCCGAAAAAAATCCTGCGGCAACTCCCCGCCATGGATCTGGCTCACCACGCGCCGCCCCAACAGTCTGGCAACGATCAGGTAGACAAGGTCACGCCAGTAGGCCTTGGGATCGAGCGAAACATTGAGATGAACGATGTCCGCCCTGGTGCGCAACAGGAAAACAGCCAGGTGCAAGGGACTCAAGCAGAACCGCATGAACTTCTGCAGCGACGTCTCCCGGCGCCCTTCGCTGCCCACCTGAAAATGCAGCAACTCGTAGTCCTGCGCGAGTTCGGACGCGAAAAGTATCCGAACATGGGTCGACACCCCGCTCACCGCTTCCAGCGAAGGGCTGAGCAGGACGATCCTGCGCTTGTCTGCGGCAGCCGTGCGCCGGGATGCCGCAACGTGCTCCGGACTCAGTCCGTCACCGGCATCGCGTGCCCGGCCAAGGTGTGGCGTCGCGCTGGCAGCGGCGGCTGACGTGCCCGGATCGAACAGTTCCCGCGGTAGGAAGTCATGCCGTCGCATATTGTCGGTGCCAGATCTCGAGGTTGAGAAGCGCCCACAGCAGCTTCTCGTGGTTCTGCCTGCCGCCGATGTGATCCGCCACGACGCGCTCCAGGGCCTGCGGGTTGAAGTAATGCTTGGTCATCGACGCCGCGCCCTGCAGATGGTCGATCAGGTAGTCGCGCATGTCCCCGCGGAACCAGCGGTTTACGGGAACGCGGAAACCCACTTTGGGACGCTTCAGGATGCGCTCGGGCAGGAGCCGTTTTCCCGCCTCGCGCAATATCCATTTGGAACGCTTCCCCCGCACGCGGTAGTGGTCCGGCAGCGAGGAGGCGAACTCGGCCAGTTCATGATCGAGGAAGGGGACGCGCGATTCGATCGAAGCCGCCATGCTCATCCGGTCCCCGCGCTCGAGCAGATTGTCCGGCAGCCAGCTGGTCTGATCGAAGTAGAGGATGCGTCTCAGGGCGCTGCTCTCCGGATCTGCGTCGAATGGCGGCACGTTGCCGGCCGCCGAGCCGTTCATGCGCAGTACCGAAAGCTGGTCGCGCTCGCTGTGGTTCAGCGCTCCGAACCAGCGCACATAACGCTCGCGCCAGTCCTCGATGTTCAGGTTCGTGACCGCCGTCTTCAGGCGGCGGGCGCCGTAAGGCAGAGCGTGGGCGAGCGGCGCGATGAGCCGATGGCGGACGCAGCCCGGCAGCAGCTGGTAGCTCCCTGCAAAGCGCTCGAAAACATGTTTCGGATAGCCGCCGAGTATCTCGTCGCTGCCCTCCCCGGTCAGCACCATCTTGACGCTGCGCGCGGCCTCGCACGCCAGCATGTAGATCGGGATGTCGGAGGGTTCGGCTACGGGGGCATCGCGAAACGCGACCAGCCGGGGAAGCTTGTCCATGAGGTCGCGGTCGGTGACGATCAGTTCATGGTGCTCGGTCCCGAAACGCTGCGCCACCTCGGCAGCGTAACCGAGCTCGCTGTAACCGCTCTCGGCAAAACCGACCGAGAATGTCTTGACGCTGGCGTTGTGCCGGCTCATCAGCGCCACGATGGCGGAGGAATCGAGTCCGCCGGACAGGAATGCGCCGAACGGCACGTCGCTCACCATCTGCATCTTGACGGCGCCGTCCAGGCGGGACAGGAAATTTTCAACGGCATCGGGTTGTGGTTGCGTGGCAGCTAGCAGGCCGCGGTCGGGCGCCGACCAGTAGCGCTCCTCCCTGAGCTTGCCGCGTTCCCACAGGGCGAAGGTGCCGGGCATGAGCTTGCGGATGCCGCTGAACAGGGTCTTCGGACCGGGCACATAGCGATAAGCCAGATAGTCCCAGACGGACTGCAGGTCCACGGCCGGCCTGACGCCGGGAATGCGCAGCAGCGCCTTGACCTCCGACGCGAAATACAGCCCGCTCCCGTCTTCGTACAGGTAAAGCGGCTTTTCGCCGAAGCGGTCCCGGGCCAGGAAAAGGCGCTGGTTGCGCGCGTCCCAGATGGCGAAGGCGAACATGCCCCGCAAGTGGCGCACTGCGTCGCTTCCCCAGTGCTGGTAGGCCCGTAGCAGGACTTCGGTATCGGAATCGCGCCTGAAGACGTAGCCGAGCGAACTGAGTTCTGCGCGCAGTTCGCGGAAATTGTAGATCTCGCCGTTGAAGGTCAGGGCGAGGCCGGCGTCGGCGTCGCACATCGGCTGGTGCGCCCCCTCCGGGTCGATGATTGCCAGCCGCCGGTGCCCGAGGAAGACCTGGTGCCCGGTGCCGGCGGCGGGAAAGGAGCACGTGCCCTGACCATCCGGGCCGCGATGGGCGATCGCCTGCAGCATCGATTCCAGCGTTCCCATCGACAGCGCGCGTTCCGCCTTCGCCACCCAACCTGCGATTCCGCACATGTCTATTCTCGATCTACGGGCGCGGCCTGGATCTCTCCGGAGCCTCGATGCGTCCTGCGCTGTACATCCGCGAAGCCGGAGACCGCAGGAGTCCGCCTTCCGGTTCCGGGCAGGAATCGGCACCGGGGCCGCAGGGGCAAATCAACGCAACGGACGGCCTGCCTCATGGGCGCACATCGAAAGCGTCTATCACGGTGTAGGAACCGGGGCTCGTAACCACGATTTTCAGCTTGTGCGTGCCGGGCAGCAGCCCGTCCGCCCTGAAGATGGTGGTCTGGTATGCCTCGGTCCCCTGCGACATGGGGGTGGTCCCCTCCGCCAGATACGTATTGACCGATTTCACGAAGACGTCATCGATGAAAATATCAGCGCTGCCCGTGCTGAGCTTGCGGCAACCGATCCAGCTCACCGATGTCCCGGTAAATGTGAACGTGACTGACGCGCCGGCTTCCATCGATTCGGAAATGGTGCCTTCGCTCCAGGTTCTGTTGAAGTTGTTGAAAATCCAGTCGCCGGGGCTGTAGACGACAGCGGCATCCTCTTCCTGGTAGCGCCTTCCCGGCGTGGTCACGTCGAAGGCGTCCACGACGACCTTCCTGCCCGTCGAAGCCGAACTCTTGCTGCCCAGGACTTCGATCGTGATGGTGTGCGTCACGTCGGCCAGTCCCGTTGCCGTGAACACGGTGGCCTGCATCCTGTCCACCGGAGAATACGTGTCGACCACGGTGGCAGGTCCGTTATCCACCTTGACGCTTGCCAGGCCACCGTCGCGGCCGCGAAATCCGATCCAGCTGACGGCCGTTCCCCGGAAGGTCAGGGTGGTTTTTGCCCCGTTCGTTTCCGAAACCCGCGCGCCCCCCACCTCCGGAGCGGGAACGGTGGCGATCCCGCCGCCGCTCCATCCAAAGCTCTCATCGGTCCGCGCCCAGGTGCCGGTGAACACGACGTCCGGGTCCGTCTCCTGCAAGTGCGAAACCACCTGGCTAGGCACGACGAATGCATCCACCACGACGGCGGTGCCCTGCGAGTTGGGGTTCTTGGTGCCCGTCGGCTCGATCGTCAGCGTATGGGTGCCGGGGGCCAGGCCGTTAACCGTATATACGGGGTTGTTGACTTCGATGTTGTGGGCGAACAGGTCCACCAGGACGCCGGTGGGATCGCCGTCGATCTTGACGCGGGCGAAGCCGCTGGTATTGCTGCGGCTTCCGATCCAGGTGACCGACGTGCCGGTGAAGGTGTACGTGGCTTTCGCCGTGGGCAAGGAGGCCTGCACGGCGGATCCGCCGCTCCACCCATACCAGTCGGGGGTGGCCTGCGTCCAGCCGGGGCTCAAGGTCACCGCAGCATCCGTCTGCTCGACGCGCCCCGCCATCGGAGGACCCGGCGGTTGCGCGACATTCGAAACGATAACGGTGACCGGTGACGAGGAAATCAGGTTTCCACCCATGTCGCGCGCAATGGCCGTGAGCGCATGCGAGCCGTCGGGCGCCGCTGTGGTGTCCCATGCCACCGAGTACGGAGCGTCAGTATCCTCGGCGCCGAAGTTTTCCCCGTCCACCTGAAACTGGACACCGGCGATGCCGGCGCCGATCGCGACGTCGGCCATCACGTCGACGGTGCCGGCAACGGTGCTGCCGGCCGTTGGAGAAGAGATGCTGACTGAAGGCGAGCCGCCGCCCCCGCCACCCGGCGCCGCGTTGCCGTTGTCGTCCCCACCGCCGCCACCTCCACAGGAAATCAGCGCACCGGCAAGGAGCAGAACCGCCGCGTACCGCGTCGGCCGCCACTGCCGTATTCGTAGCAGGCCTGCGCCAACACTGATCGACGGGGCCGACGGGCTGTCATTTCCTGTGATATTGCACATGCTGGTTTCCTTTTATCCGTGTGCCGACCGATCCGCTAGGACCGGGAGCGCCACGACAATGTCGCTGTTGAGAGGGATGGATTGGATTGCGACCCGCCGGCAGTGGCGGCTGGCTGCGGTATCTCGACAGTGACCGAACGGCGCGGCGCGATTTTCGCGACATACCAGTCGACCGCGTTCGCCAGGCCCTCGCTGAACGGCCTCACCGGCTGATAACCCAGCAGCCGGGTTGCCTTGCTTATGTCAGCCCGTGATTCGCGCACGTCACCGGCGCGAAAGTCGCGATATACCGGGCGCAGGCCACGCAGGCCGGGGAAGCGAGGCTCGAGCAACGAACGCATGGTCGCGAACAGCTCGTTGAGGGTGGTTCCTTCACCGAGCGCGATGTTGTAGACCTGGTCGACGGCGGCCGGGTCGTCGATGGTGGCCGCGAGCAGGTTGGCCTGGACCACGTTGTCGACGTAGCAGAAATCCCGGACGGTCTCGCCGTCCCCGTTGATGAAGATCGGATTGTCGCGAATCATGCCGGCAATCCAGAGCGGAATGACCGCCGCGTAGGCGCCGGCGGGATTCTGGCGCGGCCCGAACACGTTGAAGTAGCGCAACCCGATGGACGCCAGGCCGTAGCAGCGCGAAAAGACTCCGGCGTACAACTCGTTCACGTGCTTGCTCAATGCGTAGGGGGACAGGGGTCTGCCGATTTGCGACTCGACCTGGGGCTGTCCGGGATGGTCGCCGTAGGCGGCACTGGATCCCGCGTATACGAAGCGCTGCACGCCGGCCGCACGCGCCGCCATCAGCACGTTGAGGAACCCTGCAACGTTGGTCTCGTTGGTCAGGACCGGATCCGCGATGGATTGGGGCACGCTGCCGAGCGCGGCCTGGTGCAGCACGACTTCCACCGAGCGGCATGCCTGACGGCAAGTGGACAGCGAGCGGATGTCTCCCTCGATGAAACGGAGGTTTTTCCACTGGTTGTACCTGACCGCATCCTTCACCTGGGACAGGTTGTCGCGGTCCCCCGAGGAAAAATTATCCAGCCCGACCACCCGCTGGTCGAGTTTGAGCAGGTTTTCCACAAGGTGGGAACCGATGAATCCCGCGGCGCCGGTGACCAGCCAGACCCGCGGCCTGCTTTTCAGGCGATCCCGGACTTCCTGATACGTAACCATGACTTTCCCTCTGCGTTTCCTTGACTGCAGTCTCCACTGCAAGCATGTCGTCGTGACGGGTTTGCCATGGTCCGAATGGATCTGCCCGCTCCGGCGCGCCGGGAGGTCCGGCATGTCCTTTCCGCGCGAAGGACGCTTGCGCGCCCCCGTGGATGGCGTCTTTTTTAAGGGAATGCCACGGCCCGGAGGCCGGGAGGAGTGCGCGCAAGGCCCACGAGCAATTGCTCATAGCGATCGGCCATCGCCGCTTCCGAAAACAGGGCTTGCACGCGCTCGCGTGCGTCGCGGCCCATGCGCCCGCGCACTCCCGGGTCGGCCAGGCGCGCAAGGCGATCGACCAAGGCAGCGGTATCGCCGACCGGGAACAGGAAACCGTTTTCTCCCGGCCGGATCATTTCCGCCGCGCCGCCGACCAGGGAATGGACGAACGGTTTGCCCATGGCCATCGATTCGATCGCCGCAAGGGAGAATGCCTCGGTATGGCTGCACAACGCCATCGCATCGCAGACTGCGATATAAGGCCGGACGTCCTGCTGAAAGCCGGTGATCACGACATGGCGCTCGACCTGGAGGCTGCGCGCCCGGGCTTCGATCGCTTCGCGCATGCTCCCGTCCCCCACCAGCAGGACGCGGGCGGCAATGCCCCTGGCACGCAGTCGGGACAAGGCATCCACCATCTGCAAAATGTTTTTCTCCGGGGTCAGCCGGGCCGAAATGCCGATCACGTAGTCCCCCGGATGGAAACCGAGCTCGCGTCGCAATCCCTCGCGCGCCTCCGGCATCGACCGGTCGCGGAACTCCTCCGTGTCCACGCCGTTGTAGATCACCTCGTTCCTGCGGGACAAGACCGCCCGCCACGAGCAGTGACGCCGCTGCTTTTCGCAGACGAATACAGCGCAGTCGGCCATCCAGAAGAACGGGCGATAAGCCAGCATCTGCAGGCGCTCCTTGAGGTCGAGCAGCCGCATCGAGTGATAGGTGACGACCAGGGGAATGCTCTGGCGCGAAAGGCGCAGAGCCAGCGTGGCATACATCAAGGCGTAGGCGTTCGCGGCGATGATCACCGAGGGTTGCGTGCTTGCGATGTGGTCGGCAAAACGGGCGAGTGCGCCGCGGTCGAGGTAACGCACTGCATCGAGGCAGTACACGCTGCCGCCGTCGCGCACGCGAATGCGTCCGAGCTGGTCGGTGCCGGCGCGCTTGATGTGGACCAGATGGCATTCGTGGCGGCGCTCCGCCAGGCGGTTCATGAGCGTGATCGAGTGCCGTTCGGCCCCGCCGTGGGCGAGGGAGGCCGTGACGAACATCGCGCGCAGCGCGGGAATGCTCAAAGGCCGCTCCAGTTGGACATTCCGGGTTGACCGCGGCTCGCCCCGCATCCGGCGACTACAGCATCTGCCGCGTCAACGCAGGCGTTCTTGCGGCGAACCTTCAGCAAGCGTTGAACACCGTTCCGACCACGTGGCCGCCCATGTCGCCCACTTCGCGGATCACCGCCTTGGTGTCCGCAAGGCGGGTTCCGTCCTTGCGGGCCACCACCAGTGCGCTTCCCGCGCGGAACACCACCGCCTGCGCATCGGCATATGCTTTCGCGGGTGCCGTATCGATCAGGATCACGTCGAACTCGCTGCGCAACTCGTGGAGCAGGACGCCAAGCCCCAGGCCCGCCAGCAGTTCCTGGGGGTTGGGCGGCCTCGCGCCCGCGGGCAACAGCGACAGCGTGCCGAATTCCGGAACCGGAGCGACCGCGCTGCGGCCCGCGCGCCCGGACAGAACCGCGGCCAGGCCGATCCGGTCGGATACATTGAAGATCTGGTGCTGGCGCGGCTTGCGCAGGTCGGCGTCGATCAGGAGGGTACGTTCGCCAAGCTGCGAAAAAGCCACGGCCAGATTGGCGGCTATATAACTGCGCCCTTCCCGGGAACCCGGGCTGACGATTGCCAGCACCCGTTGCTTGACCCCGGCCTTGGACCAGCGGATCAGCAGCTGGGTGCGCAGCCCGCGCAACTCTTCAGCGCGGGGGTTGAACGGATCCTGCGCCACGATGAGCTCGTTGCTGATGCTGTCATTCCCCGGCAGCAGGTGAGGGAGATTGTATTGTTTGGCGATCGCACGGTGCAGGTCGACCACGTTGATCATGCCCAGCCGAAGCGCAGCATCGCCGAATCTCAATCCCTCCAGGTGCTGCAAGGCCATGATCCGTTCAATGTCGGCACTGTCGAGTTTTCCATCTTCCGCAAGAATGTTTCCGATCCTGCGGTCACCCCGCACTACGCCGCGGTTCGAAGGTTCGATCTGCAGGACGTTTTCCTGGACGTTCATGTTTGTTTTCCTCAGCCTGGATTCGGCAAAGCACGCTTGTTGTCGCCCGACCAGCTCAGACGCCGTCCGACGGGCAGGGGTTCGTTGAGCACCGCAAGCAGGGGAACGTCGAGTTCCAGGTCGCTGCGCGAGCGCACCCGGCGGTCGAGTATTTCCTGGATCATCACCGCGACGAATCCAAGGATCGTTCCAACGACTACCGACAATGCGATGTTGAGGCCGATTTTGGGGCTGGAATGCTTGCGTGGAACAGCGGCGGGGTTGAGCACCATGACATTCGTCTGGTTGGCCCGGCTGTCGACCTGGCTGACCACGGAACGCTGCATGGCCGTGTCGTAGGCCCGTTCGGCGGATTCCACGTTGCGCCGGAGCACCGTGAGCTCGTTTCGATTTTCCTTGAGATCGAGCACCCTTGCGCTCTGCGCCGCCATGGCCCTGCGGGATCCCGCTTCGCGCTGGCGGCTCTGGCGCGCCGAACTGCCGATGGCCGCCACGACTTTCTTGATCTCCAGGTCGAGCTTCTCCTTGAGGCTCTGGTTTTCCTCGACCTGGCGCTGGTACTGCGGATAGTTGGGACCGTAATGCGCGCTCAATTCCCGCAATTTCGTCTCTCCATGCAGCACGTCCTGCTTCAGCCGCTGGATGAACGGATTATCGAGCACCTCGGGAAGGTTTTCCGGCGATCCGCCTTTTGCCAGGGATTCGCGCGCCTGCTCCTCCCGGCTTCCCCACTGGAAGGTCTGTTCCTGCGCCCTTACCACCTGTTCGGACAGGCCCGCCAAGCGGGTGTTTTCCACGTCGAGGCGTTCGTCCGCCGAGACAATGCCGCGGCGCTGGTGATAGTCGGTGAGCTTGGCCTGGGCGTCCTCCAGGTTTGCCCGCAGGCCCTTCAATTGTTCGTCGAACCAGGCCGCTGCCTTCTGCGCCGGCTCCACGCGCAATTCGAGCATGGTGTCGATATAAGCCTTGGCGAAAGCATTGGCGACCTCGGATGAATAGCGGGCCTCGTGGGACGAAAAGCTGAGCCGGATGACGCTGCTCTGCGAGGTATCGACCTTGAGGTTCCGCATCAGCCCCTCGACCAGCTTGTCTTCGATGGACCCGCCGGACTTCGCAAGTTCCTCCTTGGCCTTCTCGGGGAGCGGACGTTGCGCGAGCTTCAGGTCTTCCACCACCTTGCGTGCCACTTTCTCGCTGGTGATGATATCCAGCTGCGTCTGCAGGTAGCTGGCTCTTTCCTGTACGGACACGAGCGGTCGCAGGGCGGTGCTGAGCGACTGTTGTTCCTGCGCATCCAGCAACAGCGATACCGTCGCCGTGTAGACCTTTGGCAGGACGAAGCTGACCGTCACGGCGACCGCCACTGTGATCAGAAGCAGGGAAGCGAACAGGCCGGCCCGCGCCCGCAACGCCGAGAGAAACTGATAGAGATTCATGCAGTCACCTGATGTCCTTTGCCGGCTGGAGAATGCGGCGGTTGTTCAAAACAGGCTTTCCTTTACATAGATGATGTCGTCGGCCCGCACGGATTCGAAAAGCTTCACTTCCAGTTTTCGCACTGCTCCGTCTGGCATCCGGCGATGGATCGAGACACCCTTCTCGCTGCCGCGCGGAGTCAGCCCGCCGCCCAGCGACAGCGCATGCATGACGACCATGTCGGGTTCCAGCCGGTAGGCGCCTGCGTGCTGGACCTCGCCGTAAATGTAGAAAACGGGGGCGCGTTGGACGAAAATCGTGTCGCCGTTCTGGATTTCGAAGTTGGCCGCCATGTCGCCCTTGCTGATCATCTCCGGGACGTTGATCTCCCGCTTCTTCTCGGCGCCGTTGCGGTTGGTCACCACGGTGACGGTATCGGCCCCACCAGGGCTGATGCCCCCGGCCAGCGCCAGGATGTCGGTCAGGGTGAGACTGGTGTCGTCCAGCGCATATCTCCCCGGACGGACGACATTGCCGAGCACCGATACCTGCCGGCTGCGCACCTGCACGATGGAGACGCTGACTTGGGGATCCTTCATGATGCCGCCCTGTTTAAGCTGCGCGGCAATGCGGCTTCCCGCGCCCGCCGGAGTCTGTCCCGCGAGGACAACTTCACCGATCAGCGGAAATACGATCGTGCCCCGCTCCGAGATTCGCGCCTCGGTGGTCAGGTCGGGATTCTGGAATACCGTCACGCGTATGGTGTCCCCTGCTCCGAGCGTTTCGCGCGGCGCCGCGCCGGCGTGAATCGCGGGCAACAGCAGCGCGATCGCTGCCAGGAATGCGAGCCATCGCGGCGCCGGACCGGCTCTCAAAGCGGCGAACATGGGTAGCCGTCCTGCGTGGTCATGATTTTTTCGATCGTCATACTGGACTCCTTCCATTTGTCTCGGGAACGCCCTACCTCAACTCCGCAACGCCTGTTGTGATGCGCGCCATTCGCGGCATTTCGAGCAACGGACGCGCCTGCGCGGTGGTTTGCGCCAGGGTGGCCGGCCGACTCCGCTTTTTTATGCCTCTGTCGTCGGTCTTCGCCCGTTCTCGCAGTTTCGTCACTTCGGCCTGCGCCAGTTCAAGCCGCTTGCGGTTGAGCAGGTAGCGCGCGATGGCGGGACTTGCCTGCTTTTCGCTCAACGGGGCTTCCACGGACTGTTCGAGCCGCAGCACGGAAGCGCCGTGGGGCGTTTGAAAAACGGCGATCTGCCCGTCGCGCATCTCGAAGAGCCGGCGCAGGGTGTTCACCGGTATCCGCTCGGCCGCCGCGCTGGGTGTCGCGGTATCGAACGGAATTTTGCGGGATTTGAGCCAACGGACCACCCCGGCAAGGTTCTGCGCCTTCGCGACTGCTTCCTGCAAGTCGCCGAATTGCGCCGGCGGCAGGTCCACCATCAATTCGAGCACGCGGTAAGTACGGCGCTTCGCGAACAGCGCCGGGTTCTCTTCATAGAATTTCCTGATTTCCTGCGGACTGGCTTGTGATGCCGAATTCACGGCCCGCTCGATATACGCCTGTGCCAGGACCTGCCGGCGCGCGTGCTCGATGGCCCGGGCGACTTGCGCATCGCGGTCCAGCTCGACCTGGATGGCTTCCCGCGCAAGGAGCTCCTGATCCACGGCCTGCTCCCTTGCCAGGACGACCGCCTGGCCGGCCTGGTCGTCCGCGATGCCTTCGTTGCGTGCGAGCACGCTGTCGGGTTGGTGCGCCAGGGCGGACTCGCCCAGGCGGGGCGCGACGGCCGACTTCCTGATATCGGGCTTTCCGCAGGAACACAAAACCATCGCCATGGCGACCGACATCGAAATCAAAAGAATTTTCATGATCATGGCTGGCGATTCCGCTTTACTCATAACGCTGGTGTTTCGCAGTCACTGAATGCGGATCGGTGGTTCGGGCCGCACCATGACTCGTTCGAACTCACTATAGAGACGCGATGTTTAGCGATGAACTTCATGCATGGTCCGAACGGACCATGCGCTCCCGGCGGGAAATCCGCCGAACTCAGTCTCCGCGTTTGCGCCGCGCCATGAATCCCGCCACCGCCAGGCCGCATATCAGAAGCATCCAGCCGGAAGGTTCGGGGATCTTTTCAGTCGAGAACAGGATCCCTGCGCGGGAATCCACCCCCATATTTGTCTCGCCGGACGAATAGGCGGACAGATCGTCGAGGACGCCATTCGCGGTCGAGGCCACGGCCATCAGCGGCGCCGAATGGTCGATGGGGGAGAGTTCCGGTACGCTGCCCACGGCGGAAGGACCGGAAGCGCCGCCGGAGAGTATGAGTCGTTCTGCCCCGGCGGGAAGGTTGGCGATGTCCGCAAAAGAGTACGAGTTGGCTACGGAGGACGCGAAGCCGGAATCAGGGTGTGCCGCCTCCGCGCTGTCGGCAGCGTTGACCGCAGCGACGGGCAGGCCGGTCGCGGCGAGGATGACGAGAATTTTTTGCAGAACGCTCATGCTTGTTCCTGAAAAGTAAAGAAAGCGGTCGTGGCCGCGAAGCCTGCGGGATGCACCTGCGGTCTCATCATGGGCTCAGGATTCGCAGATCCAGGGCCTTGCCGACCGCTTGCGCGCGGTTGACCACGTTGAGTTTGCGCAATATTTTCTGCACGTGGTTCTTGACGGTCAGCGGGCTGATGTTGAGGATGCTTCCGATTTCGAAATTGCTCTTGCCAAGATAGATCCACCGCAGAATTTCCTGTTCTCTTGGCGTGATGGCGCTTCTTTGGGTCGACTTTACGGAGTCATTGCCCCGGGTACGCGCGTTCATCCGGACGCGCATCCATGCCGAATGCAGAAACGGCACCAGCAGTTGCGCGAGATAGGCCTGGCGGCGCGGCTCTCCGCCCGGTGCGCAGCCGAACACGAAAAAACTCTCCATCAGGCCATCGGAATCGTGAGTCCCATGGACGACCAGCTGGGTCGCCCCGACACGTTCCAACTCCCGAACGAAAATCCCCCCGACCAGCGCCTTCACATCGCCGGCCGCGCACACCACCGGGCGGAACCGGCGCTCTTCCCAGGCGTTCACCAGAGCCGGCGCGACCGGCGCATCCCGCAGGAAAGCGTCGCTGAAAGTGGAGGGATCCGCGACGTTGATCGCAATGCTGTCGACTGAAAGCGACAGGGGCTCGCCGCTGCGCAAGGCACACACGAGAACTTCATGCCGGATCAGGCTTTGCAGCATGCCTTGCGTCCAGCTGAAGAAATGCGGACGCGCGTGTACCCGCAGGGATGTATCCAGATTCAGCATCAGGGTTTGCTGCTCGTCGAGGTTCAGTGCCCCGGACATTGCCGCGCCGGCATCCTTCGCCTCGCCGTGCTCGGCCGCCGGCTCTGCGTCGGGCTCCTGGAACTGCCTTTGGTCTGGCTTTACGAGTCGCATCGCTTTTACCATCAGGAAAGAGGCGCGCAATTTACTTGCGCGCGTTTTACGCCGGGATGACACGCCTGGGACAACACGGATCGCGCTTCCGTTGCCTTGCCGCCGCCGCGTTCCGGCGGCATCCGGGCGGCAACGCGGCCTCCCGGGCCGTCACTGCGCCTGGGCGAGCCCGGCCGCGCCGACGCCGCGTAGTCCAATGGGCCTATGGGCTTCGCGTCCGGGTGCATAGGGGCTGCTCTATGCTCCTTCACATCGCGGTAACCACATTCCAGGGCGTTCACACTCATGTCATCGATTCCATCCATGCCTGTCTTCTCCAATACGCGACCACGCCTGTTGCCTGCCAAGCTCGGCCCCGCCGCCTTGCTGCGCGCAGCGATAGATCCGGTGGTGGCGATCGGCAGCCTTGCCATCTCGGTCCTGTACTTCGAAGGGCAGTTCAACGGGGCGTACCTGATTCTCGCGCTGCTCGTGTTCTCGATGACCTATCCGACCAGCCTCGCGCAGGAAGCCTCCAATCCCGCCGCCTTGATACGGGACATCGTTACGGGCTGGCTGGCGATGACGGCGCTGCTGGCCCTCGCCGGATGGGCATCCGGAACCCTCGGCGCATTCGATCAGAGGGCGATCCTTGCGTGGTTCGCCTTTACGCCGGTCGCACTGTTCGCCGCTCATCGTCTGATACCGGTGCTGTTGCCGCGGCTGCTTGCCGCGGAAGGGGCGCGGCGGACGGCCGTCATTGCGGGGGCGAACGAGACCGGCTGCAGGCTTGCCGAACGCATAGCCTCCAATCCCTCCCTCGGCACCCACATTGCCGGCTACTTCGACGACCGCGGCGCCGATCGCGCCAACCATGCCGGCCGCGGTCCCAGCCTCGGCTCGCTGGACCAGCTTGCGGAATACGTGAAAGCCCATCACGTCGACCTTATCTACATTGCGCTGCCGATGACCTCGCAACCGCGAATCCTGCGGTTGCTCGAGGAACTTCACGACACGACCGCCTCCATCTACTTCGCCCCGGACGTGTGCTTTTTCGATCTGCTCCAGGCGCGCATCGACATGATCGGCGGCCAGCCGGTGGTTGCGGTGCGCGAGTCGCCCTTTTACGGGGCCGACGGCGTCATCAAACGCTGCAGCGACATCATTCTCGCGTCGGCGATCCTGACGCTGATTTCGCCGCTGATGCTTGCCATCGCCATTGGCGTGAAGCTGGATTCGCCGGGGCCCGCGCTGTTCAAGCAGCGGCGTTACGGACTCGATGGCAGGGAAATCGTGGTCTACAAATTCCGCTCGATGCGCGTGACCGAGGATGGGAATTTCATCCGCCAGGCCACGCGCGGCGACGCCCGGGTGACGCGTTTCGGCGCCTTCCTGCGGTCCACTTCCCTCGACGAGCTGCCGCAGTTCGTCAACGTTCTGCAAGGCAGAATGAGCGTCGTCGGACCCCGGCCGCATGCCGTTGCGCACAACGAGATGTACCGCAAACTCATTCGCGGCTACATGATCCGGCACAAGGTGAAACCGGGAATAACCGGCCTGGCGCAGGTCAACGGCCTGCGCGGCGAAACCAGCTCGCTCGACAAGATGCAGATGCGCGTCGAGTACGATATTGCGTACCTGCGGAACTGGTCGCTGCTGCTCGATCTGCGAATCGTGCTGAAGACGATCCTGGTCGTGCTGAGTCGGCAGAATGCTCATTGAACGGGACTGGCGATATCCGCCCGGAAGCGATAGCCCAGTCCGCGTACCGTTTCGATGGCCTTGTCGTGGCCGGTCGGTGCGAGCCCCTGGCGAAGCCTGCGGATGTGGACGTCGACGGTGCGCTCTTCGACGAACGCGTCATGACCCCAGATCTCATCGAGCAGCTTGGCGCGGCTGAATATGCGGCCGACGTGGGTCATGAAAAAGTGCAGCAGGCGGAATTCCGTGGTCCATAGTTCGATGTCGCGGTCGCCGACGGTGATGCGGCGCGCCGCCGGATCGAGCTGGAGCCCGGCGATCTCGACCACGTCGTCGGCGAGTTGCGGCGTGCGCCTGCGCATGACCGCCTTGATACGCGCGAGCAGTTCGCGTCCGGAATACGGTTTGGTCAGGTAATCGTCGGCTCCGCCTTCGAGTGCAGCCACCTTGTCCTGTTCTTCCGCGCGCGCGCTGAGAAGGACGATCGAGATGTCCCTCGTTCGCTGGTCGCTGCGAAGGCGGCGGGTGAATGGAAGCCCCGGAACGCCCGGCAATACCCAGTCGAGCAGAACCAGGTCCGGACGCGCCTCCTGCACCAGTGTTTCGGCCTGCGCCACGTCACCGGCGCAGCGAACCTTGTATCCGGAATCCTGAAGATTGGAGGCCAGAACCTGCCGGGCGGAAGCCTCCTCTTCGACTACGAGAATCGAGCCGTACATGCACTTCTCCTTGATGTGGGACACTGAAAGGCATCCGCAACTGCCGCCTTTCGGCCGTGGATCCCTGCACATGACATGCGCTTGGTACCCCGGAGTCGTACGGACTATCCCATTCCGTAGAAACGGATTCCGTGCGCTTGCGCACATAGTCCGGAGGAGTTGGGGGGCGCGCTGCGTGCCTGGGCTGCTGGAAACGGTATCCGCCCCGTTGCTGCCGACCTCCCGCTGAAGGCGGCTTCCGGTCGGATTGGACTTTTTCGGCTTCCGGAAGGGAAAAGGCGGACGCGGCAATGGCGCCGGATGGGCGCGACGGCGGCGCCCGCACCGCCCCGGTTGGGGCTATTGCCGGCGCTGGCCCAGCGGGATCGACACGGAGACGGCGGTGCCGCGGCCGGGAGTGCCCTTGATTGTTACCTCGCCCCCGAACAGTTGAGCGCGCTCCTGCATGCCCAGCAGGCCGAGCGACCCGCGCCCGCGTATCTGGCTATCGGAAATACCGACGCCGTCGTCCACTACCTTGAGCGTGAGAAGTTCATCGGACACCCGCAGGTCCGCCTCGACGCTGCTCGCCTTGGCATGGCGTGCGATATTGGTCAGGATTTCCTGAAAGATGCGGAATACTGCCGTCGATATTTCCTGGTCGAGCACGGGCTCGGTGTCCGGCAGCCTGAGCCGGCAGCGCATGCCCATGCGTTTCTGGAACTCCCTTGCCTGCCATTCGAACGCCGCGACCAGGCCCATTTCATCGAGGATCTCGGGCCTGAGTCCGGTTGAAATCCTGCGGATGAGATGCATCGTGGAATCGATGAGTCGGCTCATGGCTTCGGCCTTTTCCACGAACTGCTCCTCGGTTCCGGCAAGCTGCTTGGTCAGCCATGTCACGTCCATCTTCAGGCCTGTCAGCACCTGTCCCAGTTCGTCGTGAATCTCGCGTGCGATCCGCGCGCGCTCTTCCTCGCGGATGGAAATGAGGCGCGCGGCCAGCGCCCGCAACTGGATTTCCGACTCCCGCAACTGCGTTTCCGCGGCCTGTCGCTCCTCGATCTCGCCGGTCAGAGCGGCGTTCTTCCGGTGCAGATCCACGAATACCGCGACCTTCGATCGCAAAACCTCCGGCACCAGGGGCTTTACCAGGTAGTCCACCGCGCCCGCTTCGTATCCCCGGAATGCCGATTCCATTTCCGCCGACAACCCGGTCAGGAAAATGATCGGCGTGTAGCGGGACCGGTCGCGCATCCGGATCATCCGCGCGGTTTCGAAGCCGTCCATCCCCGGCATCCGGACGTCGAGAAGAATCACCGCCGGGTCGTGCTTGAGCATCAGGCGCAAGGCCTCCTCGCCGGACTGGGCGCGCAACAGGTTCTGCCCGAGCGGTTCCAGCAATGCCTCGAGCGCCAGCAGGTTCGCGGGCTCGTCGTCGACCATCAGAATGTCGGCCTTCCAGTTTTCCATGTGCAATCCCCGTCCTGGCGCGACCGGTCGAGCCGTCTGTCGTGCGGATCCGCCGGATTCGGCGGAAAGATACCCTGTCTGCGCGGATTGCGCTTTGCCCGGTGAAAAAGGAGTGGGATCCTCACGGCCGGCGACGGCGATCGCGTGCCGTTCAGGAGGAAGCAGAACCC
>DASVNF010000148.1:0-21254 GCA_036384015.1 Burkholderiales bacterium | reverse complement strand
GCCTTGCCGCGGTGGCTGATGCGGTTCTTGTGTTCAAGCGCCAGTTCGGCGCCGCTCATTCCCGACTGCGGGTCCAGGAACAGCGGATCGTAACCGAAACCGCCCGCGCCGCGGGCCGCACGCAAGATCTCGCCGCGCCATTCCGCCGGGGCGATCAGCGGCTGCGGGTCTTCCCCATGGCGCATCAGCACCATGACGCAGTAATAATGCGCCTTGCGGTCGGTGTGGTGCTCCAGCATCTGCAGCAGCCGTTCGTTGTTGCGCGAATCGGACTTCGGTTCCCCCGCGAATCGCGCCGACTGGACGCCCGGCGCGCCCCCCAGCGCGTCCACGCAAATGCCGGAGTCATCCGCCAGCGCGGGCAGGCCGGTCAGACGCGCCGCGTGACGCGCCTTGGCGAGCGCGTTTTCGACGAATGTCTCGTACGGCTCTTCGGCTTCAGGAACCTTGAACGCGGACTGGGGCACGACCTCGATGCCCAGCGGCGCCAGCATCTGGCCGATCTCCCTCAGCTTGCCCGAATTGTTGCTGGCTATGACGAGTTTCGAGAGCATTTCAACCCGGAACCGCAAAGGCGCGAACGCGCAAAAGGGAACGCAAAGGAAAACAAACCAGAAAACTGAGATAACGACGACGGGCCGCCAATCGATGCATCGCCGCGATATGCGGTTTCATTTATTGTCCGTATCTGCATCCTTTGCGTGTTCTCTTTGCGCCTTCGCGTCTCTGCGGTTAGTCGCCTTTGGCCAACGCGGCCTTCTGCGCGGCAATAAGCTGGCCGATGCCACGCTCCGCAAGCGCCAGCAGGGCATCCAGTTCCTCGCGCGAGAACGGTGCGCCTTCGGCCGTGCCCTGCACTTCCACCATGCCGCCGTTGCCCGTCATCACCACGTTCATGTCGGTGTCGCTCGAGGAATCCTCCGGGTAGTCGAGGTCCAGCACCGGCACGCCCTGGTAGATGCCCACCGATACCGCCGCCACGAAATCAAGGATCGGCGATTCGCCGATCAGTCCGTTCTTCTGCAGATGGCTTATCGCGTCATGAAGCGCGACGAACGCGCCGGTGATGCTGGCCGTGCGCGTGCCGCCGTCGGCCTGGATCACGTCACAATCGATCTGGATGGTGCGCTCGCCAAGGCGCTCCAGCGAGGTGACCGCCCGCAGGCTGCGCCCGATCAGACGCTGGATCTCCTGGGTCCGGCCGGACTGCTTGCCGCGCGCCGCTTCGCGGTCGCTGCGGGTATTGGTCGCACGCGGCAGCATGCCGTACTCGGCCGTCAGCCAGCCCTGGCCTTTGCCCTTGA
Organism: Burkholderiales bacterium; assembly: GCA_036384015.1. Taxonomy (GTDB): domain Bacteria; phylum Pseudomonadota; class Gammaproteobacteria; order Burkholderiales; family JACQAP01; genus JACQAP01. The sequence continues at coordinate 19,950 of DASVNF010000148.1, read as the reverse complement.
GGAAGGGCGGGACCTTTTCCTCGACGCTGGCGGTACAGATCACGCGGGTGTCGCCGCACTCGATCAGCACCGAACCTTCGGCATGGCGCGTGTAGCGGCGCGTGATGGCAAGCTTTCTCAACTGGTCGGGAGTGCGTCCGCTCGGGCGCATGGCGGTTCCTTGATGACGGCGGTATGGAAGGCCGGCGGATAACGGGTGGCGCGGGAAAGCCGGGGCAAGCGCCGGTGCGTTCTGTGCTATCTTTTCGGCTCACCAATTTTGGTGAACTCCCTTCGCCTTGTAAAGCCTATCGTTCCCATGATCTACAGCATGACCGGTTATGCCGTCGCGTCGGCTGAGCTGCCTTTCGGCACGCTCAACCTCGAACTGCGCTCGGTGAACCATCGTTACCTGGACATCCAGTTCCGCATTCCCGACGAGTTGCGCACACTGGAAGCGGGCATGCGGGAAATGGCAACCGCGCGCATCAGCCGCGGCAAGGTGGAAGTGCGTGTGGCCGTCAACAAGGCACCCGCGTCCCCGTCCAGCCTTCAACTCGACGAAAAACTGCTCGGCCAGCTGCGGCAGCTGAATCAGCGCGTGCAGGCAGCGATGCCGGACAGCCCGCCGCTGACGGTCAACGACGTGCTGCGCTGGCCCGGCATGCTCGGCGACGATGAGCTGGAAGGGGAACTGCTCCAGGAAGCCTGCAACAAGCTGATCGGCCGCGCCCTCGACGACCTCACGGCCATGCGCGCGCGCGAAGGCGCCAAGCTCCGGCAGATCCTGATCGAACGCATCGATTCCATGGACGCCCTCGTGCGCAAGGTCGCCCCGCGGATGCCGCAACTCGTCGCCTCCTACAAGGACAAGCTTTCGGCGCGCCTCAAGGAAGCCATGGTGAACATGGACGACGACCGGCTGAAGCAGGAGCTGGTGCTGTTTTCGTCGAAAATCGACGTGGATGAGGAATTGTCCCGCCTGACCGCGCATTTCGGCGAAATCCGCCGCATTCTCGACAAGGGCGGCGCCGTGGGCAAACGCCTGGATTTCCTGATGCAGGAACTGAACCGCGAAGCCAACACCCTGGGTTCGAAGTCGGTGGACCTCGAGGTCACCCAGACCTCCATGGACCTCAAGGTGCTGATCGAGCAGATGCGGGAGCAGATCCAGAATATCGAATGAACTCAGGCGCGAGGCACGAGGCTCCGGGCTCAAGGAGGAACGCGTTTTTCCCCCTCCTCGTGCCTCGTCCCTCGCGCCTCGAGCCAGCGATACGATGAACGGCAACGTCGTCATCGTATGCGCGCCGTCCGGTGCCGGCAAAACCTCCCTGGTCAGAGCGCTGCTGGAGCGCGAACCTTCCGTCAGCCTGTCCATCTCCCACACGACCCGCGGCATCCGTCCCGGCGAACAGGACGGGCGCGACTATCATTTCGTCCCGCGGCCGGTGTTCGAGAAAATGATCGAACGCGGCGAATTCCTGGAAAGCGCGGAAGTGCACGGCAACCTTTACGGCACGTCGCAGACCTGGATCGAAGCCCAGCGGGCAAAGGGCCGCGATATCGTGCTGGAAATCGACTGGCAGGGGGCGCAGCAGGTGCGCCGGCTGATCGCGGACGCCATCGGGGTGTTCATCCTGCCGCCGTCGCTGGAGGTTCTGCGGCAGAGATTGACCGACCGGCGCCAGGACAGCGCCGAAGTGATCGACAAGCGCCTGCGCGCGGCCCGGGGCGAGATCGCCCATTTGGAGGAATTCGACTATGTTATTATCAACAGTGATTTCAAGGAGGCGGTCGAGGACCTGGTCGGCATCGTGCGCAGCGCACGCCTGCCCCTGATCCGGCAGATCGCCCGCCACCGCGACCTGATCAACAGCCTGAAGTAAACGACAAAATGGCGCGCATCACCGTAGACGATTGCCTGAAGCACATCCCGAATCGTTTCGAGCTCACGCTCGCCGCGACCTATCGCGCCCGCCAGCTTGCAACCGGCGGCTCGCCGATGGTGGACACCAACAAGGACAAGCCCACCGTCATCGCCCTGCGCGAAATCGCCGCCCAGAAGGTCGGGGTCGATATCCTCAAGACCAAGACCTGAACGCCGGCAGCGCAATTCGAACTTCAGGAGGTCGTCCCGATTAGCCCGACCGCCCCGTGACGGGCGGTCAATACGCCGTTAACCACCGACAATGTCTGAGGCCGAGCTACTGTTCAAGGACGCAGCCGGCTACCTCAAGCCGGAGGACATTGTTCAGCTTCAAAGCGCATACCTGTTCAGCGAAACCGCCCATCAGGGCCAGTTCCGCAAATCCGGCGATCCGTATATTTCCCATCCGATCGCCGTCGCCAAGATACTCACCCAGTGGCATCTCGACAGCCAGGCGCTGACCGCGGCCCTGCTGCATGACGTGATGGAAGACACCGCCGTCACCAAGAACGAGATCAGCGACAAGTTCGGCAAGCACGTCGCCGACCTGGTGGACGGCGTCTCCAAGCTCGATCGCATCGAATTCCAGACCCAGGAGCAGGCCCAGGCGGAAAACTTCCGCAAGATGCTGCTCGCCATGGCGCGGGATGTCCGGGTGATCCTGATCAAGCTCGCCGACCGCCTGCACAACATGCGCACCCTGCAGGTGATGCAACCGAAGAAGCGCGCCCGCATTGCCCGGGAAACGCTGGAAATCTATGCGCCCATCGCTCACCGCCTGGGCCTCAATCAGCTGTACACCGAATTGCAGGAACTCGCGTTCCGCCATCTTTACCCGAACCGCTACAACGTGCTTTCCAAGGCACTGCTGCGCGCGCGCGGCAACCGGCGCGAAGTCGTCGACAAGATCCTCGAATCGATCAAGCAGAAACTCGCCGACAGCCACCTCGACGCCACGGTGACCGGCCGTGAAAAGAATCTCTACAGCATCTACAAGAAGATGCTGGAGAAGAACCTCTCCTTTGCCGAAGTCTTCGACATCTACGGCTTTCGCGTCATCGTCCGGGACACGCCGGCCTGCTACCTGGCCCTGGGCGCCCTGCATCAGCTCTACAAGCCGATCCCGGGCAAGTTCAAGGACTATGTCGCGATCCCGAAAGCCAACGGCTACCAGTCCCTGCACACCACGCTGTTCGGCCCGTTCGGAACGCCGATCGAAGTGCAGATCCGCACCCTGGAGATGCACAAGATCGCGGAAGCCGGCGTCGCCTCGCACTGGCTGTACAAGGAGAATGACGTCCAGATCAACGACCTGCACCGCAAGACGCACCAGTGGCTGCAGAGCCTGCTGGAAATGCAGTCCGAATCCGGCGATTCCATCGAATTCCTCGAACACCTCAAGGTCGACCTGTTTCCGGACGAGGTCTATGTATTCACGCCCAAGGGCAAAATCATGGCCCTGCCGCATGGCGCCACCTGCGTGGATTTCGCGTATGCGGTGCACACCGATATTGGCAACCGCTGCGTGGCGGCCAAGATCAACCACGAGCTGGTGCCGCTGCGCTCGGAACTCAAGAATGGCGACCGCGTCGAGATCATCACGGCGGTCCATGCGAAACCCAACCCGGCGTGGTTGAACTATGTCGTCACCGGCAAGGCGCGCTCGCACATCCGCCATTTCCTGAAGACCATGCAGTACGAGGAATCCGCGCAACTGGGCAAGAATCTGCTCAACCAGGCGCTGTCCGCGCTGAAATCCGGCGCCGAAAAGGTCACCGAGGCGGAATGGGAACGGCTGCTCAAGGAGAACAGCGCGAAATCACGGCAGGAAGTGCTGGCGGACATCGGCCTGGGCAAGCAGCTCGCCATTGTCATCGCGCGCGAGCTGCTGTCGATCGCGGAACCGAAAGGCAGCAAGAACGAGAAACTGCCGGGCAGCCTCATCATCCGCGGCTCGGAAGGCATGGCCCTGCAGTTCGCCAAATGCTGCCACCCGATCCCGGGCGATCCGATCATCGGCTTCCTGAAGAAGGGGCACGGGCTGGTGATCCATACGCATGATTGCCCGGTGGCGCGCAAGACGCGCGGCGATCCGGAGAAATGGCTGGACGTCGAATGGGCGCCGGACACCAAGAAGCTGTTCACGGTGAACATCAAGATGGTCGCCTCCAACCAGCGCGGCGTGCTCGCCAAGATCGCCGCCGCCATCGCTGAAACCGATTCGAACATCGACAACGTCAGCCTCGAACCCGGCGACTCGAGTGCCTACACCATCATCCATTTCACGCTGCAGGTGCATAACCGCCTGCATCTGGCGCACATCATGCGCAGCCTGCGGCGCGTGCCCGAGGTGCTGCGCATCTGGCGCCTCAAAGGTTGACGCGGAAGCCCGAATACACTAAGGTGCGGGCTCCTGAAAAGGGGAGTAGCTTCACAGCGGTGGCCGTCAAGACGGGCGATAGCCCCGGTACCGCTGGCAGCGCAAGCTGTCGCGAGACCTTTACCGGCCGGTAAAGGTTTTTTTTCGCCCCGACTTTCCCGCCCGGCATTTTCATTTGCGGGGCGCTGGCAAAACATGGAACTCCTCTCCGCCGAGTTTTTTTCCGCGCTGCTGGCCATCGTCATCATCGACCTGGTCCTTGCAGGCGACAATGCCATCGTGATCGCGCTCGCCGCGCGTTCCCTGCCTCCCGACCTGAGAAAAAAAGCCGTGCTCTGGGGCACCGTGGGCGCGATCGTCGTGCGTTCGACGATGACGCTCATCGTGGTCTGGCTGCTCCTGATTCCCGGGCTGCGCTTTCTCGGCGGCCTGGCGCTGGTGTGGATCGCATGGAAACTCCTGGTACCGAAACAGGAATCCGGGGAAATGCATGCCAAACCGGCGGACAGTTTCTGGGCGGCAATGAAAACCATCGTCATCGCGGATGCGCTCATGGGCCTGGACAACGTGCTGGCCGTCGCCGGCGCCGCAAAGGGCAGCTTCGTGCTGGTGGTGCTGGGCCTGCTCATCAGCATTCCGATCGTGGTGTGGGGCAGCACCCTGATCCTGAAATGGGTGGACCGATTTCCGGTCATCGTCTATATCGGCGCGGGTGTGCTGGCATGGACCGCCGCACAAATGATGCTGCATGAACCTCTGCTGGCGCCCTACCTCAGCGATGTGATCCGGGGGACCACCTACGCCGTCGTGGTCGGCGGCGTGCTGCTGAGCGGATACTTGTCGGCGCGGCGCGTCAAAAGGGGGTCGGAGGAACGGGATCAGCCGGGATAGAACCCGCGCCTTATAATGGGCGCTCGCTCGGGTTTCTGGCGGAGCAACTTGATGGCACGCTTCAGTTTGGCAATGTTGTGGCTCGTCGTCCTGGCTGGTGCAGGCGTGGCCTGCGCAGCCGATGAAAGCCGGCTGCCGCAGACCGCGCGTAGCGAATCCCTGGAGCTTCCGGGCCTGACCGCGGGCTGCCACGTGTGCGAATGGCGTCCGAAGCTCAACCAGATGCCTGCGGTTAACCAATGTGGAGTCGACGACGCCGGCACCGCCAGGGCGGGATTGTTCGAATGCGGTTTCTCCCAGGACTGCCAGCGCGAATGCCGCTTCCTTCGTTGCGGGACGGATTGAATCCGCGCCAAAGGGCGCTGGTCAAGATTTTTTCCCCCTGACCCCCGCGGTCGCCGGCGAGCGACGCGTTTGCCCCAGAAATCCCCCCCGTTACCGGCGAGCAATCCGGGAGTCGCGTTAACTAGCTGATCACGCTGGCGAAACCAGGCATGGCACGGCGGTTGCCATAGTGGGGTCAGCACCCACGGTCAGCCGCAGCCCGGGCTGGCCGAAATTTTCTCAACGCGAGGTACCCCATGTTGCTCGACCCGATGTCGAACCTGACGGCACGCCCCGGAAGAAGTTTGTTGCAACTGCTTCAGGAAGGCGTACAGACGTTGTTCCACCTGCTGCTGTTCTCTCTCCTCGTGCTCGGCTTCGGCGGCCTGGTTTACAAGGCTTTGCGGCCGGAAGGATGGATGGCAAACATGGTGGGGCAGGTATGGTCCCGCCATCCCGTCGCCGCGATCCTGTTCTGCATCGCTATTGTCGCGACGGCCCTGTGGGGCACTCGATTCTTCGAACGCCTGCCACTGTTCGGCAAGCGTGGCGACATGCTGGTTTATTGCTGCCTTGCGCTGGGGCTGTTCTTCGCCTTCAAGCTGGTGGTCACCGGCTCGCTGTAACCCGGCGTTCTACCTCATCGCCCCCCGCCTGCGGACCCTCCCCCGCGGGCGGGATCCGGGCGATGACCTATTGCAGCGGCTGTCGTCCGACAGCTACATGCATCTTCCTGATACATCATCGAGTTAACCTGCCGCGCTTCCGGCCATGTCGCCGGCCAACGACTCATCCGGCAGAAATTGCCGCCAAGCCACTGTTTTCGTTTGCAAACGCATCTGGCATACGAGTTGCGCATCCGGTGGTGCCACGCAAGTCGTGGCCGCAACGCGGGCCGTCCGATCCCTGGCTGGCCCGCGCCTTCAACGAGTCCTGACGATGAGGAGACTCGAATGCAGATGCGTGCTCTGGTGTTGCTGCTCGCCGCTGTTTCCGCAGGTCCCGCCTGGTCCGCCGATGCAGCCAAGCGGGATGCAGACCGACCAACCGCCGCGCGCCTGTTGGCGACGCCCGCGGAACCGGCAACGTCCGCGAACCAGAATGACGCCGCCGCCCCGGCGCGAAAGCCGAAACGCGTGCGCTATACGATCCCGGCACCAACGCGCATGTAGGTCATCAACAAAAAAGGCCGCGATGACGCGGCCTTTTTTACGCCCGCAGCTTGGTCAGGTTGCCGGTCGTTCCATCTTGCAGGTGGTCGGCAGCGACGTATCCTTCGCTTCGATCCTGGCTTCGGTCCGGAATCCCATCCCGGTGCGCTCGACGTCGTACTTGGCTCCCTTGGTTCCCGCCTTGACGAAGCTGGAAATGAACAGCGGTTGCATCAGCTCGTGGTTGTCGGCGCGCATTTCGACTTCACCGGTAATGCCCTGGTGCTTCATGCCCTCGAGCGCCCTGGCCACCTTGGCCGGATCCGTCGACTTGGCCTGATTCATCGCCTTCGCCAGCATCTCCACGCCATTCTTCAGCGATAGAAAAAAGAAGTCGTCCTTCGCGTCCGGGAAGCGCTTGCGGTAGGCTTCGGTCAGCGCATCGGATTCCTTGCCGCCGTAGTTGGTGTGCCACATGCTCACCTGGCGGATGTCCTCGCCCGCCTGGCCGATCGCGGTCGGGCCGCCCACGATGCCGGAATAGTAGGTAAACAGATCGGCCTTCAGGCCCGACTCCTTGGCCGCCTTGACCAGCAACGACAGGTCGACACCCCAGTTGCCCGTGATGACGCTGTCCGCTCCCGCGGCCTTGATCTTCGAAACGTAAGGCGCAAAATCCTTCACCTTGCCGATCGGGTGCAGGTCGTCCCCGACGATTTCGACATCGGGACGCTTCTGCGCAAGCATGGCCCGGGCGGCCTTGGAGACGCCCTGGCCGAATGCATAATCCTGATTGATCAGGTAGACCTTCTTGATCGCTTTCTGGCCGGAGATGTAGTTGGTCAGCGCCTGCATCTTCATGTCCGTGTCCGCATCGAAACGGAAATGCCAGAAGCTGCATTTGTCGTTGGTCAGGCTGGGATCGACCGCGCCGTAGTTCAGGAACAGGATCGACTGCTCCGGATTGCGCGCATTGTGCTTGGTCACGGCGTCTGACAGGGCGATGGCCACGTTCGAACCGTTGCCCATGAAGAAAAAGCGGATGCCCTTGTCGATCATCTGCTTCAGGGCAATCAGCGCTTCCTGCGGGCTGCTCTTGGAATCGAAGGTCTCGAGTTCCAGCTTGGTGCCGCCTAGCACGCCCCCCGCGGCATTGACCGATTCCATGACGAGCAGCATCTCGCGCGCGCCATGCTCGCCGACGTTGGCGAAGGGCCCCGAAAGCGGGTCCATGTAGCCGATCTTGAGGGTATCGGCCGCGCCGGCCTGACCGCCAAACTGCAAAATCAACAGCAGCCCCAGAAGGCTGCGGCAAAGTCCGCTGAATCGCATGTGCTTTACTCCTCCGTTGTCGTCGTCCAGGCGCCGCTGTCGGCAGCGGGCTATGCAGGCAAAGCGTGTCCGATTCTAACCCGCCGGACGGCAACCTTAACGCCCCAGCGGCACCCCGGTTTACCGCCGTAAGCGTCAGGCCTGCCCGCGAACCGGATTGACCAGCATGCCCAGCCCCTCAACCCGGCATTCCGCCACATCCCCATCCCTGACCACCACCGCGCCCGGCGTGCCGGTGCTGATGATGTCGCCGGGATACATGGTTGCGACATGGGAGTGAAAGGAAACCAGATAAAAAGGCGGGAACGCCATGTTGGCGACCACATTCTCGCGATGCAGCCTGCCGTTGTTCCAGGTTCCCACCTTGACTTTCAGCACGTCCGGCACCTCGTCGGGCGTGATGAGTTCAGGACCGAAGGAAAAGAAAGTGTCGAAATTTTTCGAGCGGGTGAGAAAGCGCGGGTTCTTCTGCAGGATGTCCTCCGCGGTCATGTCGAGGATCAGGCAGTAACCCGCGATGCAGGCCGGGGCGTCGGTTTCCGAGACGAAGCGGCAAGTGCGCCCGATGATGACGCCGATCTCGGCCTCCGCCGTCACGCGCTCGGACTGGGACGGCAGCACGATCGCATCCCCGGGGCCGATGATGGTGTTGTCGCACTTCATGAATGACGCCGGTTCGGTCGGATACGGCGCGTTGAGGTCTGCCGCATGATCGCGATAGTTCAGACCAATGCCCAGAATCTTGCGTGGATGCCGGTACAGTGGGCCATGTTGCACGGTGCCCGGATCAAGCCGCATCGGCGTCTGCTCCGCGTCGGCGAGCAGATTGCGATTGATGCCGCGCTCGATCAGCATGAACAGGGTTTCCGGCCAGGCCCTTCCCAGATGCGCATTGATCGCCGCGACCGGCACGATGCCCGTGCGGGTGACGACGGCCGCCTCCTCGGCGCCGTTTCGCTTGATGGTGCAAAGCCTCATGCCTGACTCCCCTTCGCCGGCCCGTTTATTGAAGTTGCGGATTATACGGGGCGGATGCGCGCGCCCTCAAAAAGACTCGCCAAGGCGCGCGGCGAGGCTCATCTGGTGGCAACGAAGCGGCCACCGCCGAGATCGCGCGATTGCACCAAAGCCACGAGCCTTGCATAGGAAGCGTAGAACGCCTCATCGCCCGAAGGCGTTCCGGCGCGCAGGGTCTCCTCGCGCAACTGGCGGTACATGTCGAAGCGCTGCGCCAGGATTCCGCCCCACTCTGCCGTCAGGTCTTCGACCTGGATGTCGCTGAATCCGACTTGCTCAAGCAACTGCCGATAGCTGGCAACACTCTGGATGGATTGCGCCGCGATGCCCTGCCACATCGATTGATAGTCGGCGGCATCGAGCGGACGATGCTCGGTCCAGTCGGTGAACGCCAGGCGGCCGCCCGGTCTCAGGATCCTGAACGCCTCGGCGAGCACGGCACGCTTGTCGGGCACGTGCAGCAACGCTTCCTGGCTGATGACGGCATCCATGGCGCCGGCGGCAAGCGGCACCCGCATGACGTCGCCGCGCACGATGTGGACGCGGTCCGCAAGGCCCACCCGCCGCGTCAGATCCCAGGCGCCCGGCGCGCGATCGGGATTCAGCTCGATGCAGGTGACGACGGCGCCGTATTGGTGAGCGAGGTAGCGCGCGGGGCCGCCCAGGCCGGCGCAGAAGTCCGCGACCTGCGATCCCGGCCCGATCCCGGCCCGCTGCGCCAGCGTGTCCACGACGGCAAGGCCCCCGTAGTGGTCCTGGTCATGCGGGAACAGGTCTTGCGGCATGAGCGCTTCGAGATTGCCGCGCTGCGCCGACAGGCGGGCGAGAATCTGCTCGCGCGAGATCGGGTGGCGGCTGTAGAAGGCCGTCACGTGCATTGCATTCGAGCCGGTATCCTGTTCCATGTCTCCCCGCGGCCTCCGCAACGCCGACCTCCGCATTTGCGGTCGGTCATCAGCCCACGACCGATATCCTATAATCCCTCCAGCGTACCGGTGTCCCGCTCAAAACAACACTCGTCCGGAGAGAGGCATGAATCCGAAGCTGCTTGCCTGCGCGTTCGCTCTGATGCTGCCTGCGCCCGCCCTGGTGCCCGCGGCCTTCGCGGCAAAATCCGATTCCTGTGCACATTGTCACGGCACCGACGGCAATTCGTCGTCGAGCGCCTATCCCAGCCTGGCGGGCCAGACCAAGGCGTACCTGTTCAAGCAGATCAAGGCGTTCAAGGAAGGAGAGCGCAAGAACTCGATGATGTCACCCGCCGCGGCGGTGCTCTCCGAGCAGGAGATGACGGAGCTGGCGGAATTCTACAACTCCCAGACGCTCATCAAGAGCAGCGCAAAAACCGACCCCGCGATCGTGGCCGAGGGCAAGAAGCTCGCCGAGGAAAAACAGTGCGCTTCCTGCCACCAGGCGGGCATGCGCGGGCTGGATGCCTTCCCGCGGCTGTCGCGCCAGAAGTACCCGTACCTGGTCAAGCAGATCAAGGATTTCCGCGACGGCAGCCGCACCAACGACGGCGGCGTGATGCTGCCCATGGTGAAAGACCTGACGGACCAGCAGGTCGAAGCGCTGGCGCAGTACCTGACCAGCCTCTGATGCGGCGCTAGCCGCCGGTGTCGCAGATGGCGCTCCAGGTGCCGCCGACATTGCGCACGGGGCTGAGCGGCCTCGCGCCAAAGCGCGTCAGTTCGTGAAGCTTGGCCGCAACGGCTTCCCGGTTGGGGCCGGTGATGATGCGCTGGGTGCCGAGCGACTGCACCTTGCAATGGCTCATCGCAACCTCGGGGTGCTCGCAAGTCGCCATCCACTTGTTGCCCTGCTGCAGGATAGGCGAGATCAGTTGCGCGCCGGTGCCGGCCAGTTCGTCCAGCTTCGCCTGCACGCTCTCCCGGGAAGGTCCCGAAATGATCAGGTTGGCGCCCGCGTCGAGGACTTTGGCCGGAGTCGTGTCCATGGCCGGGGGCGTCGCGGGAGCAGTTGCCGGCTCGACTACGACCGCCGCCGGACGGGCTTCCGCGGCCGCAATGAAAGGCGGCCGCTTGTCGGCGCTAGCCGCTATCCCCACGGAGTACACCTCGTGCGCCCGCACGTGCTTGTCGGTGCGCGAACCCTTGTGGGTAAACAGGCTGGCATAGTCGTTCGACAGGCAGGACACGACCTCGTAATAGGACCGCGATACCAGCAGCTGGCCGGGATCGGAAAAACTCATGATCCGCTGGGCGACGTTGATGCCGTCGCCGATGATATTGACCTGGCCGTTGAGATCCTTGACCAGGCGCGCGGGCCCGAGATTGATGCCCATGCGGATGGGAAGTCCGGTTGCATTGTCCCGGATGGCGAGCGCGACGAATAGCGCATCTTCGGGGTCACCCAGAAAGGCGATCGCGGCGCCGTCCCCGGTGTCGAGGATCACGCGGTCGCGGCTGGCCACCGATTGGAGGGCCTCGGACAGCACCTCGTTGGAACGTTGCTTGAGCTGCGCCTGTTCCGCCACCGACTTTTTCGAGTATTCGACGATGTCGAGGAACAACACGCTGCAGACGACCGTGCGACCGGAACTTTCTGCCATTGGACTTCCGTCAGAAATCCGCTCTCGACGCGCTGCCTCCGTACTGACTTGAATCCCGGCGCACCGAGCATTGCGGGTCGGCGGGTGCCCCGATTAGCGGCGGGAGGGCGTCACGCAAGAATGCGGGAACGATTACGTGAAAATTTGGTGGGCCGTGCAAGATTCGAACTTGCGACCGTTGGATTAAGAGTCCACTGCTCTACCAGCTGAGCTAACAGCCCTTTTCGCGAGGGGCGGATTCTAGCAAAAAACGGTAGGCAAGTCGCCAGCCCGGCAAAGCCGCCGGGGCGACCGGACCCGGATTCTGTATTCCAATGACGACAGATTGCCGGTCAATCCGCGATCGGATCCGGCGCAAAAGGGCCGCTTTGGCTGCACGCGCGCCCGCGAAAAGCCCTTGGGAACAAGGGGGTCGCGGTTTGCGCCGCAATCTGACCCTGGGCGTCACGCCAGCCCGGCGGGAACGGTTCCTGCTGCCATTGGGATGGACGTCGGTAGCCGACGGCCGCCACGACCCGAACGGGCCATTGCGCGGCAGTCGCAAACCAATCGCGTCATGTCAGGCAGCCCGGCAGCGGCCGGGACAAAGGAGCACCGAGTGAAAACGGACTTCAAGGCGGCATCGGTACTGGAACGGCTGGGCAAATCGTTGTCCGATGCGGACATCGACTACCAGGCCGGGCAGGGCATCCATGAATTCAGCGTCAGGCTGGGCGGAATGCGCCATGTGGTGGACTTTACCGACGACCTGATGGAGAAAAAGGACGACAAGGATCTGTCGGTCGTCATCCTGGGCATCGTCGAGCGCGCTTCTACCCAGTCCCTGCCGGTTCACTTCATGGTGCGCAACGACAACTTCGACAAGGTCTTCAAGGCGCTGCGCCACTGAGCCGGTCGCGGCGCGCACCGGCATCCCTAGGCAGCGGTCAACGCCTTCGCGTCAATGCCCTTTTTCAGCAGCGCCCCCATGTCCGCCGCCGTCAGCGGCCTGCAAAACAGGAATCCCTGGGATTCGTGGCACCCGCGCTCGCGCACGAAGTGCATCTGCTCGGCGGTTTCCACGCCTTCCGCCACCACCTTGAGCTCCAGGCTGCGCCCGAGCGAAGTCACGGCATTGACGATCAGCGCACTCCCGGAATCCTTGTCGATGTCCTGCACGAACGACCGGTCGATCTTGAGGCGGTCGACCGGAAACTGCCTGAGGTAGCTCAGGCTGGAATAACCCGTGCCGAAATCGTCTATCGACAAGCCGATGCCCATCGCCTTCAGCGTGCGCAGCGTTTCGACGACCGTGTCGGCATTCTGCATCAGCAGGCTTTCCGTGAGTTCGAGCTCCAGCAAGCCGGGATCCAGGCCGCTGTTCGCCAATGCCCGGGTTATCGACTGCACCAGGCGTTCCCTGTTGAACTGGCGGGCCGACAAATTCACGGCGACCCTGACCGCAGGCAGGCCCGCGTCCAGCCATGCCTTGACCTGCGCGCAGGCCGTGTTCAGCACCCAGTCGCCGATCGGCAGGATCAGGCCGGTCTCCTCGGCGATGGGGATGAAACGTGCGGGCGGCACCTCGCCGTCCACCGGGTTGTTCCAGCGCGCCAGCGCTTCCATCGAGCAGATTTTTCCGGTCTGGAGGTCGATGACCGGCTGGTAGGCGAGGGAGAACTCGTTGCGCTCGAGCGCGCTGCGCAGGCGCGTTTCCAACAGCAGGCGTTCCACGGCCCGGTCGTTCATGTCGGAAGTGTAGAAATGAAAGCCGTTGCGCCCCTGTTCCTTGGCGCGATACATGGCCGTGTCCGCATTGCGCAGCAGTGTGATGCCGTCCTCGCCGTCCTTCGGATACAGGCTCACGCCGATGCTGCAGGTGACGTAGAGATCGCGGCCGCCGATCGAAAACGGCCGCGTCATCTCGGCGATGATCCGCTGCATGGCATTGAGCACGACCTCGTCGTCCTCGATGTCGAACAGCGCGACGACGAACTCGTCGCCGCCAAGTCGGGCCACGGTGTCGTCTTCGCGCATTTGATCCTTCAACCGCAGGCCGGCCTCGCGGAGCAGCCGGTCGCCGGCTTCGTGGCCCAGGCTGTCGTTGACCAGCTTGAAATTATCGAGGTCGATGAACAGCAGCGCGAGCTGCCGCGAGCGGCGCTGGGCATAGGCGATGCCCTGCCGCATGCGGTCATGCAGGAGGTTGCGGTTGGCCAAGCCGGTCAGCCCGTCGTAGTTGGCCTGGCGCTCGAGTTGCTGCTGGTAGTTGATGATTTCGGTGATGTCATTGACGATGCCGACGAAATGGGTGACTTCGCGCTGGTCGTTGCGCACCGGCGCGATCAGCAGGTCGTTCCAGAACACGCTGCCGTCCTTGCGATAGTTGCGCAGCACCGCCTTGCCTTCCTGGTGATGGCGCAACGCCGCGCGGACCTGTTGCAGCGGCGCCTGATTGCGGTCGTTGCCCTGCAGGAAGCGGCAATTGCGCCCGATCACGTCGCGCGCGGCGTAGCCGGTTATGCGTTCGAACGCCGGGTTGACGTACTCGATGGCATGGTCGGGATGGCGCGCGTCGGTGATGATGACGGCATTGAGGCTCGCCTCGATCGCCCGGTTGCGCAGCCTCAGCGTGTCGGTGAAGATGCGGTTCTCGTCCTGCAGGCGCTTTTTTTCCAGCGTCTGGCGGATTGAATTCCCCAGCCGGCCGAGGCGGTCCTTGATCAGGTAATCGCTGGCGCCGGTTTGCATCGCCTCGACCGCCGCCTCTTCGCCGATGGTTCCCGACACCAGGATGAACGGCAGATCCAGGCCGCTTTCCTGGAGGATCGCCAGCGCCGCCAGTCCGCTGAATTGCGGCAGGGCATAGTCGGACAGGATCAGGTCGTAGCCTGGCTCCAGCGCCGCGCGAAATTCCGCTTCCGTGATGACACGGGTGACATCCGCCTGGAAACCCGCGCGCTTGAGCTCGATCCTGATCAGGTCGGCATCGACGTCACGGTCTTCGAGCAGCAGAACCCGGAGTTTCTCCGTCATCGGATGGAAAGTGTCAGCGCTTTAGGTCAGGCGGCGGGTGGCCGCAAAAGCTTGTGCCCGCCATGTCATGGTAACGGCAGCAGCTTCCGGAAAAAGAGCCCACGACCCGCTTCCGGCGCCATTTGGAGCCAGTCTAGATTATTACAAAGGCGCGCATGGGAAAACCTTGTCGGGGACACCGGACCCGCCACCGGGCCGGCTTGGCGCGGCGAGGTAGCCGCACGAGAATGCAGCCAGGCTGGATCGGCGATGCGCGCCGGTTCTTGCCGGCCCTGAAAATGCAAAAACCAGCTTATCGCTGGCCCGGATTTGGTAGGCGGTGCGAGATTTGAACTCGCGACCAACGGATTAAAAGTCCGCTGCTCTACCAACTGAGCTAACCGCCCGAAAAAAGAGGCGAATTTTACCGGTGGGCAGCAGGGAGCGTCAAACCGAAATGCGCCGGAATCGTGCTGCCGATCAGGTTTCGCGCAGCATTCGGCGGTATTGGAGCTTCATGGTGACCGCGGCGCCGGCGATGATGGAAAAGAGCGTCAGGATGGAGCCCAGCGCCAGCGTGGAAACGCCGGTCACGCCCTGGCCGATGGTGCAACCCATGGCGGTCACGCCGCCAAAGCCCATCAGGATTCCGCCGAGGATATGGTTGCGGGTATCCGCGCCGGACCGGAAGCCTTCCCAGCGGAACCTGCGCTTGAGGGCGGCGTACGCAAACGAGCCGGCCAGGGTACCGAGCACCACGGCCACGCCGAAAGTCATGCGCGCCGATTTGTCGGCCCAGAACTGCAGCAGCTCGAGCGTATTGGCGGCGGGACCGATGAAAGTGAACGATTCCGGCCGCGCGGTGCGGGTTCCCAGCCAGGCCTCCTGCAATGTCTCCGGGTCTTCCGCCACGAAACCGAGATGGCCGGTCACATACCAGCCGCCCACGATGACCAGGCCGATGACGGCCCCCGCGAACAGGCGCTCGTAATCGGCGCGGAAATCTCGGTCCTTGAGCACGAACGCCGTCAGGCCCAGCGTCACGGCGGTCGCGATCCAGGGCTGCACGCTGCGTTTGCCGATCCCGAGCGGCACAGCCAGCAGCCAGGAAAGGTCCTGTCCCTGGTCGAACTGGGCGGCGATCGTGCTCACCCATTCTCGCGCCGGCGCGAACACGCCGCGCAGGGTCATTTGCGCGGACAGCGCCAGGAACAGCAGCACGACCAGCGATTTGAGGTTGCCCCCACCGAGGCGCACCACGCTGCGGCTGCCGCAGCCCGAACCCAGGGTCATGCCCACACCGAACAGAAAGCCGCCGGAGAGATAAGCCAGCCAGGGCCAGCGGGCGCCGGGATAGGCGGAACGCGACAGATCGACCAGCCCGGCCAGGTCCAGCGCATTGGCGCCGGCGACCGCCACCGCGATGGCCAGCAACCACATGCGCATCCGGCCCCAGTCGTTCATGTTGACGATGTCGGCAACCGCGCCCATGGTGCAGAAATCGGTTTTCTGCGAGACCGCGCCGAAAATCACGGCCAGCACGAAACCCGACAGGATGACGAACGTAACGATGTGGGCGGGATTTTCCACGGGGTCAGGAACGGATCTGCTGCGGCCGGCTGGAACCGGCCTGGCCGGCGGTTATTTGATGCGGGCCAGGCGCCCTTTCGCCTTTTCCGCGGATTCGGTGGCCGGATATTTTGCAATCAGGTCTTCGAAAGTCTTCCTGGCCGCCGTATTGTCGCCGAGGGTCGATTCCGCGGTACCGATGATGAGCAGTGCGTCCGGCACTTTCGCGCTGTCGGGATAGGTGCCCAGCAGCCGGCGCTGGGCTTCGATGGCGGCACGGTAGTCATGCAACTGGAAGTAGGACTCGCCGATCCAGTACTGGGCGTTGGGGGCAAGCTGGTGCTTCGGATAAGTCCTCAGAAAGCTGTCGAAGCTGCGGATCGCACCCTGGTAGTCGTTGATCCGGTAGTTGCTGTAGGCGCCGTCGTAGGCGCGCTGGATCGAGGCCTGGTCAGCGTTGGACAGACTCGCGGGCGGCAACGACGGGCCCGACGCCCCTGCACCCGCGGCGGTTGCGACGGCCGCACCGGCGGCGCCGGGTTGGCCGGCGGTGGTCGGCGTGGCGGCTGCCGCACTGGCCGACGCCGGCGGTACCGAGACCGGTGCGACCGTGGTCGACACCGGCGCGGGAATCGACCCCGAGGGCGAACCTGCGGCCTGCTCCAGCTTGCGCACGCGCTCTTCGAGAGAAGTAATGCCCTCCTGGTCCTTCTTGCCGGCACCCTGTTGTTCGATGCGGCGCAGCCGCGTATCCAGATCGACGTACATGTCGCGCTGGCGCTTCTGTGCATTGGCAATCTCGTTGGTCAGCACTTCGATCTGCCCGCGCAGGCGGCTGAGGTCGCCGTTGAGCGCCTCGACCTGGTTGAGGAGCTGGACCACGCCGCGGTTTGGCTGGGCTTCGGTCTGGGCCGATGCGCCGGGCGGAGGGAGGAACAGGATTGCGAATGCGAGAACGGTCAGCCATCTCTGCGAAGGGTCAGCTTGTCCAGCCGAGGCGGTAATGCAAGCACCTTCCGCACTGCAGGCGGATCTGGAAGAAATGCCGGTCAGCATGTCGGATCCCCCGGTTGCCAACAGTTTTGCAGGTACCCCCGCGGGCAGCGCCGCGCCGCGGGGGGATGACTTCAGCGTTCGTTACTTCGGCTCGCCGGGGTAGACGATGTCGCTGCGGCGGTTCTGGGCCCAGCTTTCTTCGTCCCGCCCGAGGGCAACCGGCTTTTCCGCGCCGAAACTCACGGTTTCGATCTGTTTGTCGCTGACGCCGAGCAGCACCATTGCCCGCTTGACGCTGTCGGCGCGGCGCTGGCCGAGCGCCAGGTTGTATTCGCGGCTGCCGCGGTCATCGCAATTTCCCTGCACCGCGATTTTCACGTCGCTGTGCTGCATCAGCAGTTTTGCGTGCGAGTCGATGACCGGCACGAACTCTTCCTTGATGCTGTAGCTGTCGTAGTCGTAGTAGATGCTGCGCTTCGCGAGGATGCTGCCGGGTTCCTTGAGCTGGCCCCAGGCATCGCCTTTCAGCTGCGAGCCGCCCACCGTGCCGTCGGACAAGGGCCTGACGATGGCCTGGTCGCCCTGGCCGGCGCCCTGCTGGCGCTTCTGCTGTTCTTCGAGCTGGCGCTTGAGTTCTTCCTGCTCCTTGGCGATCTGCGCCTGCCGCGCCGAATCCTGCGTGGCGCCTTGCTCCGCGGCTTTCTGCTGGTCGAACAGGTCGCGCTGCTCTATGTCGGCGCCCTTCTGTCCCTGGGCTGCGCACCCGGCGAGAAAGCACGCCAGAATTGTTGCAAGAAATATATTCCTCATCACTGCTCCTTTCGGCGATTGTTCGAAAGCGGTCCCCATGCAGGTTCGCGGATGTCACCGGACTGCGCGGTAATTCTTTGCTTGATCCGCCCATCGCTCGACACGGCGGCTAATATACCACGCGACTTTACCTCCGACGCGTAGAGCACCATCTTGCCGTTGGGCGCGAACGTGGGCGATTGGTCGAGTCCGCCGGCGGTAAGTATCTGCATCTGACGGGAATTGAAATCCTGTGCGGCCACGTTGAAGCGGCCTTCGTTGCGGTGGATGAAGATGAAGGATTTTCCATCCGGGCTGTAGCGCGGCGTGACGTTGTAGTTGCCCTCATAGGTTATGCGCTCGGCCTCCCCCTCTCCGTCGGCGCGCATCCGATAAATCTGCGGGCTGCCCGCGCGGTCCGAGGTGAAAAGGATGTACTTGCCGTCGGGCGAGAAATTCGGCTCCGTGTCGATGGTCGGCGTATTGGTCAGCCGCACCAGCCCCGAGCCGTCGGCATTGATGCTGTAAATGTTCGACGTGCCGTCCTTGGTCAGCACCACCGCCAGGCGCTTGCCGTCCGGCGCCCAGGCCGGCGCGGAATTCGAGCCCTCGTAGTTCGCCAGCACGCTGCGCGTGCCATCCACGAGATTGTGGATGAACACGATCGGCTTGCGCCGCTCGAACGAGACGTAGGCGATGCGGGAGCCGTCCGGCGACCATTGCGGCGAGATGATCGGCTCCTTGTGCGCCAGGATGAAATCGGCGTTGTAGCCGTCGGCGTCGGAAACCTGCAGCTCGAAGCGGGAATCGCTCTTCGTCACGTAGCAGATCTTGGTGGCGAACACGCCGACATCGCCGGTAAGCTTTTCATAAATCGTATCGGCGATGCGATGCGCGGTCAGCCGCAGCTGCTGCACGCTCACCAGATAGGAAAACCCGAAGATCTGCGACTGCTTGGTGACGTCCATCATGCGGAAACGCACTTCCGCGCGGCCGTCGGCCTTCTCGATGACGCTGCCGATCACCAGGGTTTCCGCGCCCTCGTTCTTCCAGTAGCGGTAGTTGATCTCGATCGGCTCCGCCGGGAACGGCCGCACGCTGCCGGGAGAACCGAGCTTGAACAGCCCGCTGCGCTGCAGGTCGGCGGAAATGATCTGGCTGAGGCGCTGCGGAAAGCGCTCCTCGCCCACGAAGGGCAGGATCGTGATCGGGATCTGGCTGGCGCCCCCGCCGATGATTTCGATGGTCAGCGGCTGGGCGCGTGCCGGGGATGCGGCGAGAACGATCAGCGCCGCCGCCAGCAACAGCCAGCCGTGCAGGCGGCCCGGTTCAGCTCTTCGCATTTGCGCAGTCCAGTTCTCGGTTCATCGGTTACTCCTTCGGTCGGAATTTCAGGTTGAATTCGCGGAATCGTTCCTGGAACAGATCCGGATCGGTGGGCACCGGCAGCGGCTGCGCCGCCAGGATCGCCCGTTCGACCGCGGCATCGTAGGCAGAGTTTCCGCTCGATTTTCTCAACGTGGCGCTCAGCACCTCGCCGCCCGGGATCAGCACCACCTCGAACTCCGCCTGCGGATTGCCCTCGATATTTGGCGGCAGCACCACTTTGCCCTGCACCTTGCCTTTGATCCGCGCCACATAATCGGCCACCAGCTTGTCCTGGGCGGCCCGCGCCGCGGCTTCCGCGCGCTGCTTCGCCTCGGCGGCCTCCCGCTGCTTGCGGATCACCTCCTGCTGCTGGCGTTCCTTTTCGGCCGCCGCCGCGCGCTGCTTGCGCTCTTCCTCGCGCTTCAACTCCTCGACGCGGCGTTCTTCCTCGAGCTTCTTCTGCTCCTCGGCCTTGCGGGCTTCCTCCTCGCGCCTGAGCTTCTCCGCCTCGACGCGCTTCTGTTCGTCTTCCAGCTTTTTCTGCTCTTCCTCGAGGCGTCGCTTCTCGGCCTCGAGCTTCTTCTGCTCCTGCCGGCGCCTGGCTTCCTCTTCCTTTTCGAGGCGCTTCTGCACCTGCTCGAGTTTCTTCTGCTCCAGC
>DASVNF010000147.1:0-25997 GCA_036384015.1 Burkholderiales bacterium | reverse complement strand
ACAATTGACATTGCGCAACCGCAACCATCGTGGCTGCGGCGCGGTCTGACCAGCGTGCCGGCGTGAGGCTGGCGCCATTTCCCCCTTCGAGCCCATGAGCCAGTTCCACTATTGGTATCCCCTGATCGGCGTCATGCTCCTGCTGGTCGTGCTGGGCAGCGCGACGGTGAAGCGTGCGCCGGTCAGCCTGGCCATGGTCTACCTGTTGCTGGGATGGGCCTTCGGGCGCCTCGGCTGGCTTACGCTGGACCCCGCTGAGCATGGGCAGTCGCTCGAGCTGCTGGCGGAGATCGCGGTCATCGTTTCGCTTTTTTCCGCCGGCCTCAAGTTGCGAAAGCCGCTGCAATCCCGGCTCTGGCGGTTGCCGCTCATCCTCGCCTCCGGTTCGATGGCGATCACTGTGGCGCTCATCGCCGCTTGTTCGATGCTGTTGTTCGGCCTGCCGGTCGGACTCGCGGTGCTTCTCGGCGCCATCCTCGCCCCCACCGATCCGGTGCTCGCATCCGATGTCCAGGTGTCGGATCCGGGAGACGCGGACCGCTTGCGTTTTTCCCTGACCGGCGAAGCCGGCCTGAACGATGGCGCGGCCTTTCCATTCGTCATGCTCGGACTGGGCCTGCTCGGCCTGCACGAACTGGGAGGCGGCGGCTGGCGCTGGTGGACGGTGGATGTGCTGTGGGCGATCGCCGGCGGCATGGCGATCGGCATGTTTCTGGGCAAGGCCGTGGGCCGCCTGGTCGTTTACCTGCGGAGCCGGCACCTCGAAACCGTGGGCTACGACGATTTCCTGGCGCTGGGCCTGATTGCCACGTCTTACGGGGCTGCGGTGGCCTTGCACGCCTATGGATTCCTCGCCGTATTCGCGGCGGGCCTGGCTCTGAGAACCGTGGAGCGGACCATGACCGGCAAGGACACGCCGCCCGACATGAGCCAGGTCAACGCAACCGCCGAGCAGCTTGCGGTCGACGAAAAGCATGCATCCGCATTCATGGCCGCCGCGGTCCTGAGCTTCAATGAGCAACTGGAACGGCTCGCCGAGCTTGCGCTGGTGCTTGTCACCGGCGCCCTGCTCAGCCTGGTCGAGTTCTCCTGGCCGGTCGTCGGCTTTGCCCTGCTCCTGTTTCTGATCATCCGGCCGCTGGCGGTCGGACCGGTCGCGCTCGCAGCGGGAATGAGCACACGCCAGGCCGCCATGGTGTCCTGGTTCGGCATTCGCGGCATCGGCTCGCTCTACTATCTCTTTTATGCACTCAACCACGGCGTCGCAGGCGCAGCCGCGGACTGGATGATCCAGGTGATCCTGTGCGTGATCGCCGCATCCATCTTCCTCCACGGCATTTCCGTCACCCCGATGATGCGAAGATATGCGAAGGATGCGGCGTGATGGCGCCGCCGCTTAACTGAACCACCAGACGTCGATCAGTATATGCGCCATGATCAGCGGCCACAGGTTGCGCAGCTTCAGATAGATCACCGCTGCGGCAACGCCGAAGGCGGCCGTCGCGAAAATTTCCGGGATTCCATTCTCCCAATGGATGAGGCCGAACAGCAGCGAGGTTCCGGCGACATAGGCCGGTCTCGACCAGTGGTCGCCGTGGCGGCATTGCAGGTAGCGCACCGGCAGGCCCCGCAGGAATACCTCTTCCACGAAACCCGCGGTGAGGCCGAAATAGACGACCACGGGGAAATGCAGCCACCCTGACGGAACGCTGTTGCTGTAGGTGAACGTCGGCGGAGCCGTGGCGGCGATGCTCCATGCCATCCGGGAGGACAAGTGGTACACCGCGGCGAGGATCAGGCTGACCAGCAGGATCAGCCCCAGCGCGTGGAACCAATGCCCGCCTTTGCCGAACCGCCCCAGTCCATAACGCGACGGCGCCAGTGAATGGCGCCGGTACAGCCACGCCAGAATCAGCACGGGCACTATTACGAATTTGGCAATGTCGAACGCCCAGTACAGGGCCACGGCGTTCCGGTACAGCCACTCCTTGAACAAACCATCCACAAGGAAAATGAGGAATATGATCCCGGCGCCGAGGAGGATTGCGTCCGCCTCGGAAACTCTTGGGCCCCTCTCATGCGGCTCTGCTGACATTCGTTGGATCCGGATCGCCAGGTGCGGGGTTATTCTCTCACCGGAAGATCCTTGCCGCAGCACTCACCCCTTTTTCGTTACTTCCCGTTTCTGTTTTCCATTGCGCACCTTTGCTGCGGGAGTCACACAGGAGTTCCAGCCATGAAGACCTACCGGAAGAGCAACTTCCCCGTGGACGAAGTCCGCCGTTATCTCGAGCCGGGGCCGATCGTGCTGGTCAGCTCCGCCTGGAAAGGCCGCAACAACATCATGACCATGGGCTGGCACATGATGATGGGCTTCTCGCCTTCCCTGTTCGGCTGCTACATCTGGGACCAGAACCACAGCTTCGAGATGATCCTGCGAAGCCGGCAATGCGTGATCAACGTCCCCACTGCCGATCAACTGAAAACGGTGATCGGCATCGGCAACTGCAGCGGCGCCGGCGTGGACAAGTTCGCGAAATTCGGCCTGACGGCGGCCGCGGCAACCACGGTGAAGGCGCCCTTGATCCGGGAGTGCTACGCCAACTTCGAGTGCCAGCTGTTCGACGCGAGCCAGGTGAAGAAGCACAGCCTGTTCATCTGGGAAGTCGTGAAGGCCCATGTCGCGACTTCACCGAAATATCCGCAGACGGTGCACTACCGGGGGGACGGGATATTCATGATCTCCGGGAACAACGTCAGCCGGGCTGGCCAGCTGAAGCCGCAAAATCTTTGATGCCGCGCAAGGGACGCTTTTCGGCAGGATAAGCGGAGCCGCTCTCCGCGGCCTTCGAGCGGCGCGGCGCGAAGCTGCGCGCCCGTCCTCCGGGACTCATTCAAAGCTGAAGCCGCCGGTCGCCTTGACGCAGGTGTTCACGTGCCCCGGCGTGTCGGGAAACGAGGCGCTCACGTCGTACTCCCCGCGCAACCGCATGCCCGCGTACTTGCCGGTGCCGTGCAGCCCGTCCAGGACGCCCGTTTGTCCCGGCGGCCGGTGGATCCTGAGCAGGTAAGCGTCGCCCTGCCCGTCGCGAAACTCGCAGAATCCGTGCGCCTCGTATTTCCCCCCGAGATAGCCATAGCTGTAGGCGCAGCGGCTTGTGGTCAGGTCGAATAGCGCCCCGGGCGGATTCGAGCGCTGCGTTCCCAATATCTCCGCGGTGCCGACAACGTGATCGGGTGCGTGCGCGATCGAGACCTGCTTGCCGGCCAGGCAGGCGATGAACTCGAATTGGCCGGTTGCGGGCAACTCCGCCGCGAACGCGAACGCAGGACCTGCAACAAGTATTCCTCCAGCCAGACGAACGGCGAGCGGTGCTCGCGTCATGGCGACTCCCTTCGATTGATGGCCTGCCGCAAGCCCGCAGGGCTGGGCTGTTCAGGCCGTATCCCCTTTGTCCCAAAACGTAGCCGCGGGGCCAAAAATTGTCATTAATCCACTACAATATGTAGTTATTTACCTACATACTAACCTTCATTAGGCTGTTTTTTAAACGTTTTTTCCCTTTGGTCTGTTCCTTGCACCTTACGCAGGATTAACGAATTTTTGCCGCCTCATTGCAAGGAGTTCTTTTGGACGCCCGTACCGAATCACCTGTGACTCTCAGCCGGAAAACCCGTCTTTTCGCGCTTTCGATGCTCCGATTTCTATTCGTTGCCCTGGCGACGGCGGGATTCTGCGCAACCACAGTACAGGCCGCTGACACCGAATCCAGCGGGGATTCGGGCTTCCGGTTCGACATCAAGAAGCTCGATGTGAACGTATACGGACTCGCCTACCATCCCGATCGGGACACCGTTCACAATGAGAACCTGGACAACGAATTCAATCCCGGCCTCGGTCTTCACTACGAGCTTCGCAACACCGAACGCGGCATTACCTTCGCCGAATTGGGTTCCTACTATGATTCGGGGAGCCACTGGGCCACCTTCCTGGCGCTGGGCTATCAATGGAAATGGGGCGAGAAGTGGCGGTTCGGCGGCGCCGTCGCCGCCATGAACAGCCAGACCTACAATCACGGCGTGGCCTTTGTCGGCATGTTTCCCGTGGTCACCTACGACATGGGTCCCATCAAGCTGAATGGGGTCTATTTTCCGAAGGTCGCGAACTACAACGAGGTCGCCGCGTTCGGTTTCTATCTCAGTGTTCCGCTGGGGCAGTGGTTCGGCGATTAGGCTGCCAGCCGCCTGCGGTTCACACGGGATTGGCGCCGTGAACTTCCTTCTTCCCTCCCGGCTGTTCGAAACATTTCGGTGATTCAACTCCGCGACCGGGACGGCTGGTCCTCCATGGGGTCGTGGTTTAGGGCACGATTGCGGCCGCCGGCCTTGGCCTGATACAGCGCCCGGTCGGCGCGCGCGATCCACGCAACGTGGTCGGCGTCTTCCGGGGCGAATGCGGCGATACCGATGCTGATCGTGGCGCGGATGCCGTGCCGCGCGTCCAGCACCGTGGATTCGACGCGCCTGCGGATCCGCTCGGCGATCACCTTGCTCCCCTCCGCCTGCGTCGCCGGCAGGACGACGCCGAACTCCTCCCCGCCATAGCGTCCCGCAAGGTCGTGCGACCGCAGCGTGGCCCTCAATATCTGCGCCACGCGTCGGATCACCTCGTCGCCCGCAGGGTGGCCGTAGCTGTCGTTGATGGCCTTGAAATGGTCGATGTCGAGCATCATCAGCGTGGATTGCTGGCCGCCGCGCCGGCAGCGCTCGAATTCCCCGGCAACCGCCTTCTCCCAGTGCATCCGGTTGAGCAAGCCCGACAGGCCGTCCGTGCTGCTTAGCGCGGCCAGCGTCACGTTCTGCCGCCGCACCCGCCTTGCGAGCCGGTGGGCCGTGATCCCGACCGCGATCGGATAGATCATGAGCAGCGGCAGGCTCGCCAATACGACGGCCACGCTCGATTCGAGCCGGACCTCGATTCCCACCGTCGCCGCCAGGATCGCAGCCACGATCGCAACGGCGGCGACCTGCGCGCCGAGGCAGCGGCCCAGGAAACGCAATCCGCCGACGCTGGTCTTGTCCATCGCCAGCATCGAGGCCAGCACGGCGCTTGGCACCAGGTTGAACCCCAGCATTACGATCCATGCGCCGCCGCTCGCGGAATCCACCATCAGGTTGCGCAGCTCGGCGCGATAGGGATTGCGGCTGCGGCGCGCGAGCGGGTAGGCAAGATGGGGCCACACCAGCGTGTTCAGGATCAATGCCGCCCAAACGGCCGGATGCACATCCTGTTGCCAGAGACCGCCGCCGATGCATATCGCTCCCATCGCCAGCCCGAGCACGCGCGGCAGGTACATGCGCCGCGCAAAGCGCCGGCCTTCGTCAAGAGTGCGCTGCGCCAGCCCGATCTCTTCGATTACGCCTTCCGTCACTGCTCCCCCGTCATTCGTAGTTGTTTGTTGCGGGATGGCCATGCAAGTTCAATTATGCGGCCGTGCCCGCCTGCGTATCGGCCTCGGTGGCCGCCGGACAAAAGCACGCAAATACCCCTCCCTTGACGGATTGCCGGTAGTCTTTGCATCCTGCGCCATGCGGCATCGACCGCCTGACAGGTTCGAAACCGTTCCGCCGTGTGCGGATCACCAATGGAGGAAGGAACCGAAAAATGGGAAAGCTAGACAACAAGGTGGCGCTCGTCACCGGCGGCAGCAGCGGCATCGGCCTCGCAACCGCCAGGCGCTTCGCCGCCGAGGGTGCGCAGGTGTTTATCACCGGCCGCCGGCAGGAGGAGCTCGATGCGGCGGTGAAGGACGTGGGCCACGGCGCCGTCGGCATCCAGGGCGACGTCTCGAAGGTCGCCGACCTCGACCGCCTGTACGACAGCATCGGCAGGCAGAAGGGACGGCTGGACACCCTGTTCGTCAATGCCGGCGGCGGCATGTTCTCGCCGCTCGGCTCGATCACCGAGGAACACTTCGACCAGATTTTCAACGTCAACGTGAAGGGCACGGTATTCACCGTGCAGAAGGCCCTGCCGCTGATGCCCGCCGGCTCCACCATCGTCCTCATGGCTTCTGTCGCGGGTGTCACGGGCATGCCCGCGTTCAGCATCTACAGCGGCGCCAAGGCCGCGATCCGCAGCTTCGCGCGCGGATGGTCCGTGGACCTCAAGGACAAAAAAATCCGGATCAACGCGGTCAGCCCGGGCCTGATTCCCACGCCGGGCTACAACACCATGGGGCTATCCAACGAGCAGATCGACGGCTTCGTGGCCAGCATGCTGCCCGTCATCCCGCAGAACCGGGCCGGCACGCCGGATGACGTCGCCAAGGCGGTGTTGTTTCTGGCCTGCGATGACAGCAGCTACGTCAACGGGGCGGAACTGTTCGTGGACGGGGGGATGGCGCAGATCTGAGGGCCGCTTCCACGGTGTTGGTCGCGGAGTTTCAGGAGCGCAATACTGTCCCGGCTGCCGCGCCGACGAGCTCGCCGTCGGCGTACGTCGTCACCCCGTTCACGATCGTGTAGCGCATCCCGCGCGACGGCATGACCATGCGCTTTCCGCCGCCCGGCAGGTCATGGCGCCGCTCGCCGCGGTTCGAAGACCCGACCGTCGCCGGATCGAACACCGCGATGTCGGCGGCGAGTCCCTGCTGCAGCCGGCCGCGGCCGCGGATGCCGAACAGGTCCGCCGGATCGGAAGTGAGCCGGCGGATGGCCTCCGGCAGCGAAAGTACGCCGCGTTCCCGGACCCAGGTGCCAAGCAGGTAGGTCGGATAGCCGGAATCGCACAGCATGTCGACGTGGGCGCCGCCGTCGCCGAGGCCGATCAGGATCGCCGGATTGTTCAGCAGTTCGGCCATGCGGTCGACCCGCGTGTTGTAGGACGCCATGGTGTATTCGAGGTCGAGATCGTCCGCCAGCGTCAGGTCGAGGAAGGCATCCACGCCGTCCTTGCCCTCGGCGCGACCGATCTCCGCCACCGTCAGGCCCTCGAAGCGCTTCAGTTCCGGCGAGCGCACTTCGTGCAGCGTGATGCGCTCCCAGTTGCCGAACGCGATCGGGTTCTTCAGCTCCTCGCGGAACTGGTTGCGGAACGCGGTATCGCGGTAAACCGCCTTCTGCGCCGCTTTCGACTTGTCGGCGAACACGCGCTTCCAGGACGGAAACGCCGCAAACGAGAACGGGCTGTGCATGTCGATTTCGCGCGTCAGCGGCAGCGGCGAGGTCTGCGGCCGCGCGCCCTTCGCGATCATCGGCGCGGCCCGGCGCAGGGTGTCGCGCACCGCTTCGGGAATATCGTCCCGGTCGAACAGGGCGATGAAGGTCACCGGCCGGCCGCTTTCGTCGAGCAGGAAGTCGAGCATCTCGCACTGGTCTTCCTCGAGCACGGCGATCTGCCGGGTGAGCGCGACTTCGATCGCCCCCTTGTTCTTCTCCCTGAGCACGTTGGCGTAGGCCTTCAGCTCATCGCGGCTGGCGTTGCGGCAGGCCAGCGGCCGGCCGCCGAAGCCGAGATGCTGGTTGAGGATCGTGCTGGAAAATCCGAAGGCGCCGGCATCCATCGCCCCGGCGAGCAGCCCGCGGATTTTTGCGGTTTCCTCCGGGGTCGCCGCCCGCTCCATCGACGCTTCGCCCATCACGTAGTGCCTGAACGGCGTCAACGGCGCCAGGAACCCGAGGTTCACGGAAGGCTTGCGGCGCGCTGCGGCATCCATGAACTCGGGGAACGTCTCCCCGTCCCAGGTGATGCCCTTCGACAGTGCGTCGAACGGAATGGCCTCGACGTTGACCAGGTCGCGCATCGCGATTTCCCGCGACTCCGGCCGGCAGGGGGCGATGCCCACGCCGCAATTGCCCATCACCACGCTGGTCACGCCGTGCCAGGATGACGGCGTGACGGCCCCGTCCCAGCAGATCTGCGCGTCGTAGTGCGTATGCGGATCGATGAATCCCGGCGAGACGACGCAGTCCGACGCGTCGATGGTTTGCCGGGCACTGCCGTCGATGCGGCCGATCTCGACGATTTTTCCGGCCGCAACCGCCACGTCCGCATGCCGGCCCGCCATGCCGGTGCCGTCCACAACCAGACCGTTCCGGATCAGCAAATCGTACGCCATGGATTCCTCGACCTCTCCAAATCAGTTCACCGCAAAGGCGCAAAGGGCGCGACGAACGGCGAAATAGAAAGTATAGGGATGTTCAGCCATGATGGCAGCTTTGCCCGCGACCGGCATGATCATCGATCCTGTCTCTTTTCCTTGCATCGTTTTCCTTTGCGTCCTTCCGCCTTTGCGGTGAAACCAGCCTCGTATGCAGCCGGGAGGGTTTCTGAAAATAACGCCAGTCGATATAATGCGCCCTCCCGAAAACCCATGCTGACCAGCGCCTGAGCTTTCACGCAGCAGCGTCGTCGCGTTTCTTCCGTTACCAAATGAACAGATCCAGCAGCAAACGCCGGTATGTCACCCGGTCGTCCGGCATACACGGCAAAGGCGTATTCGCAACAGAGACAATCCGCAAAGGCAGCCGCATCATCGAGTATCGCGGTGTGCGCTCAACCATGGAGGAAGCCTGCGAGCGGCCCCCGAGCGATCCGGCCAATCCCCACCATACGTTCATATTCGAACTGGACGACGGCACGGTGATCGATGGAGGCTTGAAGGGAAACGCCGCCCGCTGGATCAATCACAGCTGCGATCCGAACTGCGAGGCCATCGAAGACGACGGACGCATGTACATCCATGCGATGCGCACCATCCGCGCGGGCGAGGAACTCACGTACGACTACCAGCTGGTCTGGGAAGGCCCGATCAGCAAGCGCACCCGCAAGGCGCACGGCTGTGGCTGCGGGACGGAGAAATGCCGGGGAACGATGCTGATGGAAGCATCCTAGACGGGACATCCGGAACGTAATTACGCTACCGCGTGCCTTACGCGGGAAGCGGGACGAAGCGCGACGCCATGACCTGGCAGCGCTTCATGAGCCGGTGTTCCGTCGGTCCGTAATCGGCGCCCGCCTGGTGGATGCAGCGGAAGTTATTCCAGCAAGCGGTAGCTTTCTGCATCGGACAGCTCGTTGACGCGCTATTTCAACTCGACCTCGACGAACACGAATTCGTGCGGGTTGGGATTCACGACGTTGTGCTCGACGCCGACGTTGCGAGCGTAGGACTGTCCCGCCGCAAGCTCGGTCACGATTTCCCCGTTTGCGGTTTCCTGCATGAGCTTGCCTGCCGTCAGCACTACCACCACGTAGTCATGTGCGTGTCGATGCCAGCCCGTCTCGGCACCGGGCGCGAAGCGCCACTCCGTCACGATCGTACGATCGGTTTCGACGAGGCGCTTGGAGGTGGCCTGGGGGCGGGAGGGTTTCATGAGGGACGAGAGACGAGAGAAAAGAGAAAAGAATAAACTCTTTTTGTCACCCGTCACGCCTTTTTGTCACGCGTCACCGTTTTCCCGCGTCACGCTTCTCTGTCACACCCTCCTTCACGTTTCACCGAAGAACTTCAGGATCTCCTGCGTCGCCCATTCCGGCTTCTCTTCCGGAATCCAGTGCCCGGCGTCTTCGACCACGCCGCCGCGGACGTTTGTCGCGACGCGTTGCCAGGACTCCAGAGCCAGCGGCCCGCGTCCCCGGCCTTTCGCGCCGCCATAGACCAGGATTGGCATGGGCAACTTGCCCTGGGCGAGGAACGCTTCGTTGTCTTTCACGTCTTGCGGCGTGGCGCGATAGAAATTGAACCCGGCGCGCATCGCACCCGGCTGGCGGTAGCAGCGCAAATACTCCTGCTGCGCTTCCGGCGAGATCGCGTCGGGACGCGCGCCAAAGGTGCGGTAGAAAAAGCGGAGATAGATGTCTTCCCTGCCCGCGGTCAGCTCCTCCGGAAAATCGATTTCCCAGTGCAGGCCGTGGTGCCAGCGGTTGTTGAACATCACCGGGGTGCCGTCCCCAGGCACCGGCACATCGAAGATCGCCATGCGCTTTACGGCATCGCGATGCTGCGCGGCCAACGAAAACGCCACCGGCCCGCCCCAGTCATGGCCCACGACGAAAAAGGATTTTTCCCCGAGCACGTCGTGCACCAGGCGCCAGACGTCATTGGCGACGGTCTTCTTGTCGTAACCGCTTTCCGGCCGGGAGGAATCGCCTAGCCCGCGCAGGTCCGGCGCCACTACGCGGTATTTCTTCGCCAGGCCAGGAATGATGTCGCGCCACATGTACCAGGTCTGCGGCCAGCCGTGCAGCAACACGACAGCGGGGCCTTCACCGGCGGCGACGTAGTGCAGGCGGACATCGCCGAGATCTGCGGAGGCGTGATGGGACAGGTGGTTCATGGATCCGAGCGGCGAGAGAATGGGTTCTGAATCCTATTTTCCCACGTTGGACTCGCCTCCGAGATAGCCGCCGCACGTTCGTCCGGCCGCAAGCTCAATTGCGATCCCTGCCTTCGCGGTCTCCCGCATCACCTTGCGAGCCGCCGGCACCACGACGATAACTCACGTGCATGCCGGTACCGCTCTCTGCCATGGGCGAAGCACTCCCTCACGACGCGGTCGATTTCGAGGAAGAGGGAAATAAGAAAAGCCTGGAAGGAAACCCTTCCAGGCTTTTGCAGGTACAGCAGCAGGGAACGCCGATCAGTAATCCATTTCCGCGCCGGCGTGCGAACGCGCACCGGCCTTTTCTTCCTTTGGCGCCTCGGCAACGGTGGCGTCCGTGGTGAGGATGAGGCCGGCGATGGAGGCGGCGTTTTGCAAAGCCGCGCGCGTGACCTTGGTGGGATCGATCACGCCCATCTGCACCAGGTCGCCGTACTCGCCGGTGGCGGCGTTGTAGCCGTAGTTGGCCTTGCCGGCCTCGACCTTGGCGACCACCACCGAGGGCTCGTCGCCCGCGTTGAGCGCGATGGCGCGCAGCGGTTCTTCGAGCGCGCGCAGCACGATGCGGATGCCCGCATCCTGGTCGTGGTTGGCGCCCTTCAGCCCGGAGATCGCGGAACGCGCACGCAGCAGCGCGACACCGCCGCCCGCCACGATGCCTTCCTCGACCGCGGCACGCGTGGCATGCAGCGCATCGTCCACGCGGTCCTTCTTCTCCTTCATCTCGACTTCGGTGGCCGCGCCGACCTTGATCACCGCCACCCCGCCGGCCAGCTTGGCCACGCGTTCCTGCAGTTTTTCCTTGTCGTAATCGGACGTGGCTTCCTCGATCTGGGTCTGGATCGACTTGACCCGGCCCTTGATCTTGGCCGCCTCGCCAGCGCCGCCGATGACGATGGTGTTTTCCTTCTCGACTTCCACGCGCTTGGCGCGGCCGAGGTCGGCAAGCGTGGCCTTCTCGAGCTGCTTGCCGGTTTCCTCGGCGATGACGGTGCCGCCGGTCAGGATGGCGATGTCTTCGAGCATGGCCTTGCGGCGGTCGCCGAAGCCCGGGGCCTTGACCGCGGCCACTTTCAGGATCCCGCGCATGGAGTTGACCACCAGCGTGGCAAGCGCCTCGCCTTCGATGTCTTCCGCAACGATCAGCAGCGGCTTGCCGGCCTTGGCGACTTCCTCCAGCACCGGCAGCAGTTCGCGGATGGCGGAGATTTTCTTGTCGTAGAGCAGGATCAGCGCGTCTTCCAGTGCGGCGATCTGCTTGTCGGGGTTGTTGATGAAGTAGGGGCTGATGTAGCCGCGGTCGAACTGCATGCCTTCGACCACGTCGAGCTCGTTGTCGAGCGACTTGCCGTCCTCGACGGTGATGACGCCTTCCTTGCCGACCTTGTCCATCGCCTTGGCGATGATGTCGCCGATGGCGCTGTCCGCGTTGGCGGAGATCGAGGCCACCTGCGCGATTTCCTTCCCGGTGGTGCAGGGACGCGACAGTTGCTTCAGTTCCTCCACGACTGCGCCGACGGCCTTGTCGATGCCGCGCTTCAGGTCCATCGGGTTCATGCCGGCGGCGACGTACTTCATGCCTTCCTGCACGATGGCCTGGGCCAGCACGGTGGCGGTGGTGGTGCCGTCGCCCGCGACGTCGGCGGTCTTCGACGCGACCTGCTTGACCATCTGCGCCCCCATGTTCTCGAACTTGTCCTTGAGCTCGATTTCCTTGGCGACCGTGACGCCATCCTTGGTGATGGTGGGGGCGCCGAAGGATTTCTCGATGACGACATTGCGGCCCTTCGGGCCCAGCGTGACCTTGACCGCATCGGCGAGGACGTTGACGCCCTTCACGATGCGGCTGCGGGCGCTGTCATGGAACTGGACTTCTTTGGCTGACATGGTTTTCTCCGTATCGAATTCGTTGGACTCAGGCTGCTTTCTTCAGGTTGGAAGTCGAACCGCTCTCGATCACGCCGAGGACGTCCTCTTCCTTGATGACCAGGTATTCCCGATCGTCGATCTTCACGGTCTGCCCGGCGTACTTGCCGAAGAGGACTCTCTCGCCCGGCTCGACCTGGAGCGGGAGGACGGTGCCGTCCTGGAGCAGGCGACCGCTGCCCACGGCCACCACCTCTCCCTGCTCCGGCTTTTCCTTGGCCGTGTCGGGAATGACGATGCCCGAGGCCGTCTGTTTTTCCTCTTCCAACCGCTGGACGATAATCCGGTCGTAAAGGGGACGAATATGCATGTTGATATCTCCTATGCGAGTTCAGATTATTGAAATGAGTCCCGCACTCCCGGCCGGTCCGGGGGGAACCGGAGACGGTCGTGCGGGTGCGTCGGCCACATGCCGACGAACGGAAAAATAGGGACGGGTTTTTGTCTTTCAAGCCCCCGGCGACAACCGTGCGGGAAAGCCGGAGGATCAGGGGCTTATGGAAGGATCAGCCGGCGCAGCCGGCCGAGCCGGTACAGCGTGCGTGAGACCCGGGTGCCCACCGGAGCCTGCGCGCCCACCGGGCAAGGCGGCTCCCGGCTGCCCGCGGCAGATAGGGTGTCGTCGCTTGCCGTCTCCTGCCAAAGCCCGCCTTGCACGGGACGGAATTGCCAGCGCACATAGCCCACTTCGGCGGCGAGTGACAACATGTCCGGGCGGTCCGGTGCCGCCGCAACCAGGTGATCCTGGCTGTCGGCGACGAGGGGGTTTTCACCGAAAGCCTGGCGGCACTCGAAGGATTCCCGTTCGCTTGCGCCCGCCGTCGCACAGGCGCGCTTCTCTTCGCGGTCCAGCTGCCAGGCGCCGAGCCGCCATGCGGCATCGAGCATGGCTTCGTCGATGCTGGCAAGCTCCCGCCATGGCGCATTGATCTGCAACGCAGAACCGGGAACGGGGGACAGCGTTTCGCATTCTGCAGCGGGCACGGGAAGCGCGCGCCGGAAGCCGTGCCAATGCAGCATCAGCAGAACCGGCGTATTGGCCCGGGGAACCGCTGTCAGCGTCACCGCGAAGAGGGGCAGGCGAACGGCGTCGATCTGCCCGGCAATCGTGCGGAAAAAATCCAATGCACCCTCCAGGATGCCGGAAGCACACGTGGAAAATTTAGCAAAAATTATGCGCGGCGGGGAGATCCCGCCATCCACAACACGGCTGTCGCGTGGCGGTTGCAGGATCGGATTGCAGTTGTGGCGACCGTTGCGGCGCAGTGAACAAAGTCCCGGATTCAGGGTCCTAGATGTCAGTGCGGGCGCAAAGGTCGCATGGGATCGCCGGGAAACCGGCAGCAGGAAAAAGGCAGGATGTCCAGGAAGCCCTCGGGCGGCCCGGACCATCGCGACAGGGGCAGCAGTTTTCCAACCGATCGCCGCTTCACTCTCCCGCTTGCCTGCCTCGCGATCCTTTGCGTCCTTTGCGCCCGCTGCCTTGCGGGGTTCAGCGGCCGTACTTGCAGGTCAAGGTGGCGCTGGCGAGGCGATGCGCGCCGATGGTGAAGCCGATGAAGGCCGCGGTGGCGTTCGCCGGCACATCGAGCCGGTCGACATCGAGCGCATGCACGGTGACGATGTAGCGATGCGGTTTGTCGCCGACCGGCGGGCAGGGACCGATATAACCGGGCCTGCCGAAATCCGTGTTTCCATGCGTAACTCCCGGCATCAACGCGCGGGACGGATCGCCTGCGCCCGCGGGCAGCCGGCTCACATTGGGCGGGATGTTGTACATCACCCAGTGCCAGCAGCCCTTGCCTGTCGGGGTATCCAGATCGTAAAGCGTGACCGCGAGGCTCCTGGTGCGGGCCGGCGCGTTGCTCCACTCCAGGGCCGGCGAAAGGTTTTGCCCGCTGCAGCCCCTGCCGTTGAAAAGCTGCGCATGGCCCACTGTCTGGCCCGAGGGCAGATCCGGACTGACGAGCGCGAAAGCCGGGATCGCCACCGGTTCCGACCCGGACGTCGACACTGCGGACGAGAAGGCGGGGCTGAGCAACGCGCCGCCCTGGTCCTGTTCATTCGTCATCTTCGATTTCTCGACAATTCTCAGCATAGCCTGGCCTCACATGTTGGGTAACCTTACCCGTCGGAAATACAAGCCGTGCTGCCGGCTCCCTTGTAGCGCTCACCTACATTTTCTATGCCGCGGCGGAGGGTTTGCTTTAACGCCTATCCGTCGCAAAGTCCGCCGCTCGAACCGCAATGGACATTTGCAAGGACCATGCCGCATGGGCAGAAAAATGCCGCCTGAAACTCGCGCGGCCACTGCAATACGGCAAGTGGCCGCCGCCAAACTATTTTTTCGGCGGCTGCGCGCAACGGCACTGCACGGCCGCGCCGTTCTTAGGCCGCTCGGACCGTTGTAAATCCGCAAAGTGTTGTAAGACTTGCAGCGAAACTGCAAAAATTTCTGGTTTGCATCCGTTTGACTAGCGGCTGAACGCGACGGACTATGGGTTGCCATACCTGCAGCGGGGCCGTCCGGCCTCCAACCGACTACGGAGGCCCACCATGGCAGGCAGCACCCTGAATCCGGAAAATTTTCCGGCGACCAATCCGCGCAAGGGGCCGAAAGGGCATGACACGCGTTCCCTCGGGCCGAGCGACAGCTCGGACAGCGGTTCCGACATGGCCGGGGACAGCAAGCCCGGCAAGGACACGGAAGGCGGGCGCGAGGACAACAGCGACCGTCACGGCACCGGTGAACGCCTGGCCGCGGACGAGGATCCCGGCATGCGCGTCGATGGAGATCACGACACGGATCGGATCGTGGGCGAGGAAGAGGCGGGCTTGGGCGGCGGACTGGACCAGGCCGAGGAAGCGCAGCTCGGCATCACGGACGAGGAGCTCGAGCGAACCGCAAAGCCCCAACCCCAATGGCCGGGGAAAAGCCGGAAGTGAGCCGGAAGCCGTTCGGGCCGCGGATCAGCTCCGGGTCATGACCGTGTAGCCCGGCGCTGCGCCACCTTCCGGCGCGCCAACGCCAGTCGGGTCACTCAGGCGGGCAAGGCATCGATGATCCTGATGAGATCTTCGAGCTTGGCCGGCTTCACCAGGTGATGGTCGAACCCGACCTCGCGGGATTTGCGCCGGTCCTTGTCCTGCCCCCACCCCGTCACGGCGACAATGAGCATATCCTTGCCCCAGGGCTGCTGCCGGATCCGGCTGGCCGCCTCGCTGCCCCTGAGCTTCGGCAGGCCGAGGTCGAGAAACACGATGTGGGGTAAATAGGCCTCCGCCGCCTTGACGGCTTCCAGCCCGTCGAAGGCCATCCGCACGTCATGGCCCTCCAGCTTCATCAGGATCGCGAGCGATTCCGCGGCATCCAGGTTGTCATCCACGATGAGGATCCTGCGGCGCGCGTGGGGGGAATTTGCGGCGGGTCTGGCGCGGGCCTGAGCCTCGAACATCCGGACTGAAACCGGCAGGCTGACCAGGAACTCGCTGCCGCTGTCCGGCCCGTTGCTCAACGCCTGCACCCTGCCGCCGTGCATCAGGATCAGGCGGCGCGCCAGGCTCAGGCCGATGCCGAGTCCGCTCTGCGGCTGCTCGCCCGGCCGCTTCACCTGCGCAAACATGTCGAATATCCCGTCGAGCATGTCGCCCGGAATCCCCAGGCCGGTATCTTTCACGGACACTGTCACGCTCGGGCCCTGCAGCCAGGCGGTCAGCGAGATCCGCCCGCCGCGCGGCGTGTACTTGACCGCGTTGGAAAGCAGGTTGGCGAAGATCTGCGCGATTCGCACCGGGTCGGCATCCAGATAGATGGGCTCGGCCGGCAACGTGACATCGAGCTGCTGCATCGACGCCTCGGCCGAGGGACGGATGCCTTCGACGACTTGGTGGATGACGGCCACCAGATCGACCTGCTGCTTGCGCAGCAGGAGTCTGTCCTGGTTGATGCGGGCCATGTCGAGGAGATCGTCCACGAGCCGTTCGACGTGCGCCAGCTGCCTGTCCATCATGGTCTTCGCCGTTTCGAACACCGCGGCGTTGTCGGGGGCCCGCTTCATCATCTCCAGGGAATTGCGCAGCGGCGCAAGCGGATTGCGCAGTTCATGCGCCAGCATCGCCAGGAAGTGGTCCTTGCGCCGGTCCCCTTCCGCCAGCGACTGCTGCGCAGCCTGGGCCGCCGCTTCGGCCCGCTTGCGCGCCGAAATGTCGCGCGCGACCTTGGACGCGCCGACGATCCTGCCTTCGCGGTCCATCAGCGGCGAAATCGTCAATGAAATCTCGATGGCGTCGCCGGTCTTGGTGGCGCGGACGGTCTCGTAATGCTCGATCTTTTCGCCCCGGCGCAGGCGCTCCAGGATGGTCCTCTCCTCGTCGAGGCGGTCGGGCGGAATGATGAGCGTGATGGGCTTGCCGATCGCCTCGGCGGCGGAATAACCGAACAGGCGCTCCGCGCTGTTGTTCCATGAGGTAATGCGGCCGTCCAGGGTCTTGCTGATGATCGCGTCATCGGAAGAGGAAACAATGGATGCAAGCAGTCGCTGGGTTGAATGGTATTGCTCGATCCCGGTGACGTCCAGGGTGAAGCAGCGGGTGTGGATGAAGCGGCCGCTCAGCCGGTACACGCTGGAGTTGATCAGCACGTCCTTGACCGAACCATCCTTGCAGCGCAACCGCGCCGGGTATTTTTGCAGCTGCTCCCCGGCGTTGAGCCTGTGCAGAATGTTCGCGGCCACCTTCGGGTCCGCATGAAACTCGGAAACATGGCGGCCGACATACTCCTCGCGGCTGTATCCCAGCAGCTCGAGCTCGGCCCGATTCACCCGCAGGACGATGCCGTCCGGACCGACCCAGTGCAAACCGACGTTCGCATTCTCGAAAAGGTCCGCGAACTCGTCCTCGGTCACGGCGTCAATGCCCCGGGCTGTCATGCTTTCGACCGTTGCCTTGATCTTGTTCGGCATTCCCTGTTGCTCCTGCAGAATTCAAAAACGACTGCTGTAAAAATTTCCCGCCGCGGCAGGCGCCCCCTATTCCGGCGGGTGCTTGCGGATCTGGGCGGCAATCACGTTCTGAAGCGTTTCGAAGTCGATCGGTTTCACCAGGTGGCCGTTGAAACCCGCCTCGTGGGTGCGCTGGCGGTCCTCCGTCCGCCCATAGCCGGTCAGGGCGATGACTTCGGGCATGGGCATGGCTTCGCCCGACTGCTCGCGGAGCAGGCGTATCACCTCGAAGCCGTCCATCCCCGGCAGGCCGAGATCGCATAGCACCAGTTGCGGCTTGAATTCGGCCGCGATCTGCAGCGCGCTGGGACCATCCATGGCGGTGCGCACGTCCTGGCCGCACAGCGCGAGCAGGGTCGCCATGGTTTCGTTGGCGTCGCTGTTGTCGTCGACCAGCAGCACGCGGAGCGCCGACGGCGCGTCCAATTTTTTTGCGTTCCCCGCGGCGGCAGCGACCGCGGGCTTGCCCGGCAATACCGGCAATCCGACGATGAACTCGCTGCCCTTTCCGGGCCCGTCGCTGTGCACTTCCACCGTGCCGCCATGCTTTTCCACCAGGTTGCGCACCAGGGTCAGGCCGATGCCGAGCCCGCCCTCCGAACGCGCAAGGGAGCGGTTGGCCTGGGTGAACAAATCGAACACGTAGGGCAGCGTGTCGGCCGGAATGCCGCAGCCGTTGTCCTGGATTCGCACCAGCACCCGGTCGCCGACAAGTTCCGCGGTGATCCGGATGTCGCCCTCTTGCGGCGTGTACTTGGCGGCATTGTTGAGCAGGTTGGCGAACACCTGCGCAAGCCGCACGGGATCGCCGTCCAGATAGACCTGCGCCGCCGGCAGCTTGACCTGCAGGCGGTGCTTGTGGCTTTCGATCGACGGACGGCTGACTTCCAGGGCGCGGTCGATCACCGACACCAGGTCCACCGCCTGCTTTTCCAGGCGGATTTTACCCTGCGTCAGCCGCGAAACATCGAGCAGGTCGTCGACCAGGCGCGTCAGGTGCTCGACCTGCCGGTCGATGACATCCCGGCTCCACGTCAGAAGCGGCGCCTGGCCGCCGAGGTGCTGCATGACCTCGACGGCATTGCGCATGGGCGCCAGCGGATTGCGCAGCTCATGGGCGAGCATCGCCAGAAATTCGTCCTTGCGCTGATCGGCGGACTGGACCCTGGAGTACAGCAGCGCATTGTCCAGCGCGATCGCCGTGCGGCCGGCCAGGTCCGCGGCGATTGCCAGATCGGAGGAACTGAAGCTGCGGGACGTCGAGACGCCGACCAGCAGCGCGCCGAGTTGCCGGCCGCGCGCAATCAGCGGAAAGATCGCCAGCTTGCCCAGGGCGAAGCCCAGCGGCAACAGGGTTTGCTGGCCGTCGCTGCGGTCCGCGGCCAGCGCGATCTGGTCGCTTTCCATATCCAGCACCTCCATTTCCGACCGACCTAGCGAACGCTCCAGGACTTCCGTTATTTTTTCATCGCGCAACCGCGCCACCGTCGCCTGCTGGATCGTGACCGGACCGCCGCGGCCGGCGGTCCACGCCAGCTGCGTCTGGCGGATGCGGCGTTCGTCGTCGAGCTGTACCGCGCCGCAAAGATCACCGAGATAAGGCACGGCAAAGCGCGTCAGTCCCGTCAACGTGTCCTCGACCGCGAGGGAGCTGCTCAGCACCTGGCTCGCCTCCGCCAGGAAGGTGGAGCGGCGGATCGCCTCCTCCGCCACCGCGCGCGCCGCCTGCTCGCGCACCAGGGCGATGCGCTCCTCCGCCTGCCGCCGGATCTTGTTGGTCATGTGGAACAGCTGCACGAACACGCTGATCTTGGTGCGCAGCACCTCCGGCACGATCGGCGTCAGGATGTAGTCGACGGCGCCGAGGGAATAGCCTTCCAGCGTATGCATCTCGTCCGCGTAGGCGGTGACGAAAATGATCGGGGTGTGCGCGAATTTCTTGCGTCCGCGGATCAGCTTCGCGGTTTCGAAGCCGTCCATCTCCGGCATCTTGACGTCGAGCAGGATGACGGCGAACTCCATCTCCAGCATGAGCTTGAGCGCTTCCCTGCCGGAACTCGCGACGACGACGTTCTCTTCCAGGTCCTCCAGGATGGTCTGCAGCACCAGCAGTTTGTCCTGGTGATCGTCGACCACCAGGATGTTCGCTTTATCGCCGCCGCTGGCGGCGGGATCGTTCTTTACGGCGTTTGACATGGCGTACATTCGCTTCACCGGTCTAGGGCGTTTCCTGGAGCATCAACGCAGCAGCCACGAGCGCAGCACGCCGAGCATCTGCTCGATGTTGACGGGCTTGGACAGGTAGTCCCATGCTCCCGCCTCGATGCAGCGCTCGCGATCGCCCTTCATGGCCTTGGCGGTCACCGCGATGATCGGCAGGCCCTTGCAGGCGGGCATCTTGCGGATCTCGCGCATGGTGTCCATGCCGTCCATCTCCGGCATCATGATGTCCATCAGCACGATGTCGATGTCCGGCTCGTCCCGCAGGATGTCGATGGCGGCCCGGCCGTTGTCGGCGGTGACGATCTTCATCGCCTTGTCCTCCAGCACCGACGACAGCGCAAAGATGTTGCGTATGTCGTCGTCGACGATCAGCACCCGTTTCCCGCTCAGCGCCTTGTTGGACTGATAGATTTCCTCGAGGATGTTCTGCTGGACCACCGGCAGCCCCGCAACCTTGCGATGCAGGCAGAGCATGGTCTGGTCGAGCAGGCGCTCGGGAGAGCGGACCCGGTGCGTGCGCGGATCGGCATGGACCACCCGCTCGAACTCGTCGTTCCAGTGGTCGCCGTCGTCGTAGACGATCAGCGCCGTCGCGCGGCCGGCATTGGTCTGGCGAACCATCTTCGCCAGCATGTCGGGAGAAATGAGCTTGCCCGCCGTGTGCACGACCACGCAGTCGAAACGCTGGGTGCGCAGCAGCGCCAGCGCCGCCTTTCCGCTCTCCGCCTGGATGGTGCGCGTGTCTTCCGTGCTCGCGAGCTGGTCCTGCAATTGCCTGAGCTCCGGCAGGTCCGCGCCGATCAGCAATACATCCTTCGACGGCTGGCTGCAGAACCCCTTCAGCCCGTCGATCAACTCTTCCAGCACTTCCTTGCTCTGGATGGGCTTGGTGACGAACGTCAGCGCGCCGGCACGCAGGGCCCGGTCGGCCTCCTCTTCCGTCGATATCACGCACACCGGAATATGGCGCGTGGACATCTCGTGCTTGAGCCGCTCCAGGACCCGCCAGCCGGCGATGTCGGGAAGGAAAATGTCCAGGGTCATCGCCGAGGGCTGATACTTCTCCACCATCATCAGCGCCGCGGCCCCCAGCGACGTGACGAGACCCTTGTAGCCTTTCTCGCGCGCCGTCTCGAGGAGGAAACGGGCGAACACCATGTCGTTCTCGACGATCAGCAGCACCGGATCGCCTGCCTGGATGTTGTCGCGGTCGTCTCCGACCTCGTTGACCAGGACCGGCGGCTCGGCGTTCAGGTCCGGCGCCGGTTCGAGCGTACGATAGGCCTGCCCGGCAGCCGCCTCGGCCGCGTCCGGCGTCGGCTCCGCCTGCCGGCCGGCCGGATTTCTTGCAATCGACGCGCCTGCGACATCCTCGACCGCGACCAGCCTGCGGGGTCCGCGGGAGGACACGTAGGTTTTGGGCAGGTAGAACGTGAACGTGCTGCCCTTGCCCGGCGTGCTGCTCAGCGTGATCTCACCGTGCAGCAGCCGCGCCAGTTCGCGGCTGATGGCAAGCCCCAGCCCGGTGCCGCCGTACTTGCGGCTGGTGCTGCCGTCGGCCTGCTGGAACGCCTCGAAAATGATCTGCTGCTTGTCCGGGGCGATGCCGATCCCGGTATCGGTCACCGCCAGGGCGATGACTTCGGTCGCGCGATTCAGCTCCTCGTTGTCGCGGCTCCAGCCGCCCTGCGCCGGCGTGATGCTCAGCGTGACGCCGCCGCGGTGGGTGAACTTGAAGGCGTTCGACAGCAGGTTCTTGATGATCTGCTGCAGCCGCTTGGTATCGCTGAACAGTGACTTCGGCAGGTCCGGCGCGAGATGGACGATCAGATCGAGGCCCTTGGACTCGGCGACGTGGTGGAAGGTGCGCTCCACGTAGCGCTCCAGCTCGTCGAAGGCAAGTTCGTTCACATCCAACGCCACGGTTCCCGACTCGATCTTCGACAGGTCGAGAATGTCGTTGATGAGCAGCAGCAGTTCGTTGCCGGAGGAATGAATCGTCCTGGAGAACTGGATCTGCTTGGTGTTGAGGTTGCCGTCCTGGTTGCGGCACAGCTGATCGGAGAGGATCAGCAGGCTGTTGAGCGGGGTGCGCAGCTCGTGCGACATGTTCGCCAGGAATTCCGATTTGTACTTCGAAGTCAGCGCCAGCTGCTTGGCCTTGTCTTCCAGCGCCTGGCGGGCCTGTTCCACTTCCTGGTTCTTGCGTTCCACTTCCTGGTTCTGGTGCGCCAGCAGGCCGGCCTTTTCCTGCAGTTCCTGGTTGGTCTGCTGCAGTTCCTGCTGGCGGCTTTGCAGCTCCTGGGCCAGGGACTGCGACTGCGTCAGCAGATCTTCCGTCCGCATGTTGGCTTCGATGGTGTTGATGACGATACCGATACTTTCCATCAGCTGGTCGAGGAACGCCTGGTGGGTGGAGTTGAAGCTTTCGAAGGAGGCCAGCTCGAGGACGCCGCGCACCTGGCCTTCGAATACCACCGGCAGCACCAGCACGTTCTTGGCCGGCGCCGAACCGAGGCCCGACGCGACCTGGAAATAATTTTCCGGC
This sequence comes from Burkholderiales bacterium, assembly GCA_036384015.1. GTDB lineage: Bacteria > Pseudomonadota > Gammaproteobacteria > Burkholderiales > JACQAP01 > JACQAP01. Next base: position 3,914 of record DASVNF010000147.1, on the reverse strand, counting down.
ATCTGCGTCAGCAGGATCTTCTTGGCCTCGATCGCGCATTGCCCGATCAATCCCTGTCCCAGCTCGAGATGCTTCGGGGTGCCCTGCAGGCCCGCGGCCGCGTAGCTGGCCAGCAGCGTCAACCTCAGCTTGTCGCCGACGGCCTCGATCACATAGAACAAGGCCTGCTGCGCGGAGACCACCGGCGCAAGCTCCGACAGGATCAGCCGGCCGACGGTGTTCAGGTCCTTCTGCCCCTGCAGCATGCGGCTGAACTTGGCGAGGTTGGTTTTAAGCCAGTCCTGCTCGGTGTTCTTCTGCGTCGTGTCGCGCAGGTTGCGGATCATTTCGTTCGTCGTGTCTTTCAGCGCCGCCACTTCGCCCTGCGCCTCGACCGTGATCGAACGCGTCAAGTCGCCCTGCGTCACGGCGGTGGCCACTTCCGCGATTGCGCGCACCTGCGTCGTCAGGTTGGCGGCGAGCTGGTTGACGTTCTCGGTCAGCCCCTTCCACGTTCCGGCGGCGCCCGGCACTTTCGCCTGGCCGCCGAGCTTGCCTTCCACCCCGACCTCGCGCGCCACCGTCGTCACCTGATCGGCGAATGTCGCCAGCGTGTCGATCATGCTGTTGATGGTGTCGGTCAGGGCGGCGATTTCCCCCTTCGCCTCCACGGTCAGCTTCTGGTCGAGGTCGCCGTTGGCGACCGCGGTCACGACCTTGGCGATACCGCGCACCTGGCCGGTCAGGTTGCCGGCCATCGAGTTCACGCTGTCCGTCAAATCCTTCCAGGTTCCCGACACGCCCTTCACCTCGGCCTGGCCGCCCAGGATACCTTCCGTTCCCACTTCGCGCGCCACCCGCGTCACCTCGGCGGCGAAGGAACTCAACTGGTCCACCATGGTGTTGATGGTGTTCTTCAGCTCCAGGATTTCGCCCTTCACGTCCACCGTGATCTTTTTCGACAGGTCGCCCCGGGCCACCGCCGTCGTCACGTCGGCGATGTTGCGCACCTGCGCAGTCAGGTTGCCGGCCATGAAGTTCACGCTGTCCGTCAGATCCTTCCAGGTGCCGGACACCCCTTCCACCCGCGCCTGGCCGCCCAGCCGTCCTTCGGTTCCCACTTCGCGCGCCACCCGCGTCACCTCCGACGCGAAGGAACTGAGCTGGTCCACCATCGTGTTGACGGTGTTCTTCAGCTCGAGGATTTCGCCTTTCACATACACGGTGATCTTTTTCGACAGGTCGCCGCTCGCCACCGCCTTGGTCACGTCCGCGATGTTGCGCACCTGGCCCGTCAGGTTGCCGGCCATGGAGTTCACGCTGTCCGTCAGATCCTTCCAGGTGCCGGCCACGCCTTTCACGTCGGCCTGGCCGCCGAGGATCCCCTCGGTACCCACTTCCCGCGCCACCCGCGTCACTTCCGCAGCGAAGGAGCGAAGCTGGTCCACCATCGTGTTGATGGTGTCCTTCAGTTCGAGAATTTCGCCCTTGACGTCCACGGTGATCTTACGCGAGAGGTCGCCACGGGCCACCGCCGTCGTGACTTCCGCGATATTGCGCACTTGGGCCGTGAGGTTACTGGCCATCGAGTTGACGCTATCGGTCAGGTCTTTCCACGTGCCGGCGACGCCCGGCACCTGTGCCTGGCCGCCGAGCTTGCCGTCGGTGCCGACTTCGCGCGCCACGCGCGTCACCTCGCCGGCGAAGCGGTTGAGCTGGTCGACCATGGTGTTCAGCGTTTCCTTCAATTGAAGGATTTCGCCGCGCACGTCGACGGTGATCTTCTTCGAGAGATCGCCGCCGGCGATCGCGGTCGCGACCTCGGCGATGTTGCGGACCTGGCCGGTCAGGTTGCCGGCCATGAAGTTGACGCTGTCGGTCAGGTCCTTCCAGGTGCCGGCGACGCCGGGCACCGCGGCCTGGCCGCCGAGCTTGCCTTCAGTGCCGACCTCGCGGGCGACGCGCGTCACTTCGCCGGCGAAGGCGTTGAGCTGGTCGACCATGGTGTTCAGCGTTTCCTTCAACTGAAGGATTTCGCCCGACACGTTCACGGTGATCTTGCGCGACAGGTCGCCGCGCGCCACCGCGGTGGTCACTTGGGCGATGTTGCGCACCTGGTCGGTCAGGTTGCCGCACATGGCGTTGACGCTGTCGGTGAGGTCCTTCCAGGTGCCGGCGACGCCGGGGACGAGGGCCTGGCCGCCGAGCTTGCCTTCGGTGCCGACCTCGCGCGCGACGCGCGTCACTTCTGACGCGAACGAGTTGAGCTGGTCGACCATCGTGTTGATGGTGTTCTTCAGCTCGAGGATCTCGCCCTTCACGTCCACCGTGATCTTGCGGTTCAGGTCGCCCCGCGCGACGGCCGTGGTGACATTGGCGATATTGCGGACCTGCGCGGTGAGGTTGCCGCACACCGCGTTCACGGAGTCCGTCAAATCCTTCCAGGTGCCGGCGACGCCGGGCACGATCGCCTGGCCGCCGAGCTTGCCGTCGGTGCCGACCTCGCGCGCGACGCGCGTCACTTCCGAGGCGAAGGAGCGGAGCTGATCCACCATCGTGTTGATGGCTTCCTTGAGCTGCAAGATCTCGCCGCGCACGTCGACCGTGATCTTCTTGGACAAGTCGCCGTTGGCGACCGCGATCGTCACGTCGGCGATGTTGCGCACCTGAGCCGTCAGGTTGCTGGCCATGAAGTTGACGCTCTCGGTCAGGTCCTTCCACACGCCGGAGACTTCGCTCACCTGCGCCTGGCCGCCGAGCTTGCCGTCGGTGCCGACCTCGCGCGCAACGCGCGTCACTTCCGAGGTGAACACGCTCAACTGCTTGATCATGGTGTTGACGATGGTGGCCGAGCGCAGGAACTCGCCTTCCAGCGGTCTTCCGTCGACATCGAGGCGCACGGTCTGCAGCAGGTCGCCCTGGGCGACGGCGGCGACGGCGCGGGTGACTTCGGTCGTGGGCCAGAGCAGATCGTCGATCAGCGTGTTGACGGAATTCTCCATCTCCGTCCAGGCGCCGCTCGGCATGCCGAACTTGACGCGCTGGCGCGTCTTGCCCTCGCGGCCCACGGTCTGGCCGACGCGCTCGAGCTGGCGGGCCATGCGCTCGTTGGCGGCGACGATCTCGTTGAACGTGTCGGCGATCTTGCCGACGACGCCGATCTGATGGCCGGGCAGGCGCACCGTGAAATCGCCGTTGCGCATCGCCTGAAGTGCCGCCAGCAGCTCGTACAGCTCGTTCTGGCCGGGTGCCGCGCCATTGGCGCCCGCGGGCGACGGAATCGCGCCAAGCCCGGCTTGCGGCGTGGACTCAGGAATCACTGCGGACATGGACGGCTCCTTGCGACGGCAATAAGGGGCGCATCGCCCGGTCGGCCGGCCGCGCACGATGGCGCGCCCCCGTTACGGGACGAGCGGTATCTCGAATTTTCACGATGAATTGCGCCGACGATGCGGCGCGGCGGCAATCGGCTTCAAGAATCGAGGGCAGGGGCAAAACGGTGCGCCGCGAGGCGCCGCGCTGCCCATATCTTCCGCGTCCGGTGGACCATAGGCGCCACCGCCCTGTATTCCGCCACGTCTGATCTGCCACAGCCCGATTGCCCCGCAAGGGTCCGTTCTGCCCGCCCGCTTTGCGGGTACTCCGGCCCTAGCGCAAAACAACGCCAGTGCAGGGCTTTAGTTCCCGTTTGCGGCAAAAATCCGGTTTTGGCCAAGTGCCGGCCGCGCTCATCGCGTTTCCGGTCAAACTATTGATTTTATTGTAATTTTATAGAACCGGGGATGTCCGGGGAGCCGATATGGCTTTCAGAGGATGTACGGTATGCTGCTACCGACCGAGGCGACGACCAGGATATTCGCCGCCATGACGCCCCAGTGCACCATGCGTAGCCGCCGGAGCGCCGCGCTATCGCCGGCCTGACAGGCATCCTGCTG
>DASVNF010000146.1:0-3440 GCA_036384015.1 Burkholderiales bacterium | reverse complement strand
CGCGGAGAAAACCGGGCTTGAATTTGTTCTGCTGGCCGGCACCGTGACCATGCGGCCACGCCGATCGATGCGACACTTTTCCTCATTCAGTGTCGCTTTTCTCTGCGAAATCTCTGCGCCTCAGCGCCTCCGCGGTGAGGTTTATGCCTGAGATGCTGTTGCAAGCCGAGGGCATCCACGCCTGGTACGGCACCAGCCATGTGCTGCATGGCGTGGATTTTCATGTCGCACGGGGGGAGACCGTCGCGCTGATGGGCCGCAACGGCATGGGCAAGACGACCCTGTTGCGAAGCTTGCTGGGCCTGGTGCTGGCGCGCGAGGGCCGCGTCCTGCTGCGCGGCGAAGACGTGACGCACGCGGCGCCGCACCGGATCGCTCGGTCCGGCATCGCTTATGTCCCCGAAGGCCGCGGGATATTTCCCAATCTCAGCGTGCGGGAGAACCTGGTGATGGCGGCGCGCGCCGGCGTCGGCGGCCGCCGCGACTGGACGTTCGAACGCATTCTCGCCACGTTTCCGCGCCTGGCCGAGCGGCTGGAATCCGGCGGCCAGCAGTTGTCCGGCGGCGAGCAGCAGATGCTCACCATCGGCCGGGCGCTGCTGACCAATCCCGATGCGCTGATCCTGGATGAGGCGACGGAAGGCCTCGCGCCGCTGGTCGCCCGCGAGATCTGGGCAATTCTCGGACAGCTGCGCGATTCCGGCATTTCGACCATCATCGTCGACAAGAACCTTGCCGCGGTGTCCGCGGTGGCTGACCGTATCGAGGTGCTGGTCAAGGGCAGGGTTGTTTTTTCCGGCGGCGCGGCCGTGCTGCGCAGCGATCCGGCCCTTCTGCAGCGCCATCTCGGCGTCTGATGGAGCGGCGGGGGCGTCTGCTACACTGACCCATCCCCATTCCGCGGGCATTGCCGCTGGATGTCCGGACGGGACTCATCGTCGAAGATCATTCAACTTCCCATCGCGCATTCCGTGGATTTCCTGCAGGCCGGCGGCCACCGCCTCGAATACCAGAAGCACCTCCCCTCCGGATTATCGGAAGCGGATGCCGCATCCCGGCCCGCGCTGGTGTTCCTGCATGAAGGCCTGGGCTCCGTCGCGCTGTGGAAGCAGTTTCCGCGGCAGGTCGCGGAGTCGGCCGGCTGCACGGCGCTGGTGTATTCGCGTTACGGCTATGGCAAGTCCGACACGCTGCAAGCACCGCGCAGCGTGGACTACATGCACCGCGAGGCGCTGGATGTCCTGCCCGAGGTCCTCGACCGGCTCGGCATCGACAATCCCATCCTGGTCGGACACAGCGACGGCGCATCCATTGCGCTGATCCATGCCGGTTCCGGCATCCGGCCGGTGCGCGGGATCGTCGCCCTGGCCCCGCACGTATTCGTCGAGGACATCACGCTGAAGAGCATCGCCGAAGCCGGCGAAACCTTTCGCACCACCGACCTGCCGGAACGCCTCGGCCGCTATCACGACGACGTCGCATCGGCCTTCCGCGGCTGGAATGACATCTGGCTGCATCCCGACTTCCGCCGCTGGAACATCGAGGAGTTCCTTCCCGGCATCCGCTGCCCGGTGCTGGTGATCCAGGGCGAGGACGACGAATACGGCAGCGCGGCCCAGGTAGGGGCCATCGCCCGCCACGCATCGGGCACGGTGGAGATCCTGATGCTGGCGGATTGCGCCCATTCGCCGCATCAGGCGCAGAAGGATGCCACGCTGGAAGCGATCGTGAAATTCACGGCGGGAATGACCGGATCCCCCTGAACCGTCTGCTACACTGAAAGTCGTCGTCTCCCCCTCCGAATCCACTCCCCCGGAATACCGCATCCATGTTGAAAGGCAAATCCGTCATCGTCACCGGCTCGACCAGCGGCATCGGCCTGGGCATCGCCCGCGCCTTCGCCGCGCAGGGTTGCAACGTCATGCTCAACGGTCTCGGGGACGGAAACGAAATCGAGAAGCTTCGCGCCGCACTGGCTGCCGAGCACAAGGTCACCGTGCTGTACTCGTCCGCGGACATGGCCCGCGCCGGGGAAATTGCCGCCATGATCGACCAGGTGAAGCGGCGCTTCGGCGGCGTGGATGTCCTGGTCAACAACGCCGGCATCCAGCACGTCGCGCCGGTCGAGGAATTCCCCCCGGAGAAATGGGACCGGATCCTGGCGATCAACCTGTCTTCCGCGTTTCACGGCATCCGTGCGGCGCTTCCCGGCATGAAGCAAAAGAAGTGGGGACGCATCGTCAACATCGCCTCCGCCCATGGCCTGGTCGCGTCGCCGTTCAAGTCCGCCTACGTGGCGGCGAAGCACGGCATGATCGGCCTGACCAGGACGGTCGCCCTGGAAACGGCCGGCACCGGCGTCACCTGCAATGCCGTCTGCCCCGGCTTCGCGCTCACGCCGCTGGTGGAAACCCAGATCCAGGACCGGGCGAAGGAGCGCGGCATTTCCCGCGAGGAGGCGATCCGCAATGTAATCCTCGAACGCCAGCCGTCGAAGGAGTTCGTGAAAATCGAGGAAGTCGCCGCACTGACCGTGTTCCTCGCCGGCGAAAATGCGGCGTCGATCACGGGCGCGGCTTACTCGATCGATGGAGGATGGACGGCGCAGTAGCGCCACGAAGCGGCGAGGCGAGAGAAAAGAGGAAAGAGAAAAGAGACGAGAGGAAAGAGACGAGAGAAAAGAGGAAAGAGGAAAGAGGAAAGAGGAAAGAGGAAAGAGGAAAGAGGAAAGAGGAGAGATCCAGGCCGTAAGCCTTTTCTTTTACCTTTTCTCTTTTCTCTCGTCTCTTTTCTCTCAGGTTCGCGGTCGTCTGGCCGCGACTAGCGCGAGCACGCATCCGACCGCCGCAACGCCGCCGCAGAACCAGCCGAGCGCCGCGAAACCGCCCACGGAAATCAGCCATCCGCCCACCGAGCCCGCCATGAGCCAGCCGATGCTAGCCATGGTGATGTTCAGGCCGAACAGCGCGCTGCGCAGCTCGGCCGGCACTTCGGCCAGTGTCGCCATCAGCGACGGCCGGCCGGCGGCATTCACGAAGGAAAACACGAAGCCCAGCGCCACGGATACCGCCAGTCCCGGGTGCCACGCCAGCAGCGGGGGCGCGAGCACGGCCGTCAGCGCCGAGCCGATGGCGAAAACGCGCGCCTTCGATCGCGTGCGGTCCGCAATGCGGCCGCCGACGATGTTGCCGGTCAGGTTGCCGATCGCCACGACCGCGAGGATCAGCGCCAGCCCGCCCAGCGCGGTGTCGTAGGCGAACTGAAGTTACGCCGGCAGGAAGATCGCGACCACCGCGAAGCACATGCGTTCGGTGGTGCCCGCCACCAGCAGCGCGACCAGCTTCGGCTTCAGCAACGTGGCATAGGGCGTTTTCTTGCGCTCGGCGTGCGCAATGGCGGGTGGATCCGGCGGCACCGCCAGCCAGACTGCAACTGCCGTC
>DASVNF010000145.1:0-27367 GCA_036384015.1 Burkholderiales bacterium | reverse complement strand
CGCCCAAAGACCAGCTGCGGGAACTGCGCGAACGCATCGAGGCCGTGCAGAAACGTCTCACCGAATCGGAGGAATCCCGGGCTGAGGCGGCGGATGCACTGAAGAACTCCGAACGCGCGATCAGCGAGACCAATCGCAAACTCTACCAGCTATCCGGCCAGCGCCGGGCGGCGAACAGCTCGCTGTCCAGATTGCAGGAACAGGCGCGCGATGTGGAGGCGGAAATCGCCCGGGAACAGCGGTCGCTGGGCCAGCTGCTGTACCGCCAGTATCTGAGCGGCCAGTCCGACGCCATCAAGCTGGTGCTCAACCGCGAGGATCCGAACGAGATCGCCCGCCAGTTGCACTACCTGGGCTACGTATCGCGCGCCCGCGCCGATCTGCTGGCGAGCCTGCGTAACAATCTTTCGCAGCTGGACCGGCTCACCAGCGAAACGCGCAGGAAGAGCAGCGAATTGCGCAGTCTGCAGGACGAGGAAGCGCGGCAGAAGCAGCGGCTGGAAAAAGAGCAGGCCGAACGCCAGCGCGTTTACGCGGAAGTCTCCAGCGAAATCCTCAAGAGCCGCAAACAGCTGTCCACACTCAAAAAGGACGAGGAACGCCTCACTGCGCTGATGGAACGGCTGGCCAGGGAAGCGGCGGCCCGCGCAAAAAAGAAACCGGGCAAGCGCCTGGCCAACAAAGCCTTACCCGATGCGAACACCGGCTCCGGCGAGTTCCGCCAGCTCAAGGGCCGGTTGCGCCTGCCGGTGGTCGGGGAACTCACCAACCGTTTTGGCAGCCCCAGGCAGGACAGCGGATTGTCCTGGAAGGGGCTGTTCATTGCCGCAAAGGCCGGCCGGGAGGTCAAGGCCGTGGCCGGCGGCAAGATTGTCTATGCGGATTGGCTGCGCGGCTTCGGTAACCTGCTGATTCTTGACCACGGCGACGGTTACATGAGCCTTTACGGAAACAACGAATCGCTGCTGAAACAAGCGGGCGAGGAGGCCCGCGCCGGCGACACCATCGCCTCTGTCGGGGGGAGCGGTGGCAACCCGGAATCGGGTTTATACTTCGAACTCAGATATCAGGGAAAACCCTTCGATCCGCTCCCCTGGGTAACGCTCAGGTAAGCCGGCGCCAGCAGGCGTATCTCCCCGCTCACAAGGAGCAAGCAAAGATGCACAGTAAATTTAGGCAGGTCGGCCTGATTGCTTTGGGCGCGATCCTGGGCGTGCTGATCAGCCTCAACTTCTCGGCCGTGGCCCAGAAGAGTTCCGGTCCGCTGCCGATCGAGGATCTGCGCGCGTTCACCGAGGTGTTCGGCAAGATCAAGAGCGATTACGTCGAGACCGTCGAGGACAAGAAGCTCATTTCCGAGGCCATCAACGGCATGCTCTCCGGCCTCGACCCTCATTCCGCTTACCTGGACCCGGAAGCTTTCCGCGAGTTGCAGGTGAGCACGCAGGGCGAATTCGGCGGACTCGGCATTGAAGTCGGCATGGACGAATCCGGCTTCGTCAAGGTCGTCGCGCCGATCGAGGATACGCCCGCCTGGCGCGCGGGCCTGAAGACCGGCGACCTGATCATCAAGCTGGACGAGACCAACGTCAAGGGCATGACCCTGAACGACGCGGTCAAGAAGATGCGGGGCAAGCCCAATACCCAGATCACGCTGACGGTGGTGCGCAAGGGCGATACTAAGCCGCGCATCATTTCGATCACCCGCGCGATCATCCAGGTGCAAAGCGTCAAGTACAAGCTGCTCGAACCGGGCTACGCGTACTTCCGCGTGACCCAGTTCCAGGAGCACACGGGCGAGACCCTGGTGAAGGCGATCGAGAAGCTGTTCAAGGACAACCAGGGCCCGATGAAAGGCCTGGTGCTCGACCTGCGCAACGATCCGGGCGGCCTGCTGACAGGCGCCGTGGCGGTGTCTGCCGCGTTCCTGCAAAGCGACGCCCTGGTGGTCTACACGGAAGGCCGCAACGAAGACGCGAAAATGAAGATGTTCGCGCGCCCCGAGTACTACATGCGCGGCACCAAGGACGACTACCTGAAGGCACTGCCCAAGGACGTGAAGACGGTGCCGATGGTGGTGCTGGTAAACGGCGGCTCGGCATCCGCCTCGGAAATCGTCGCCGGCGCGCTGCAGGACCACAAGCGCGCCATCGTCATGGGCACGCAGACTTTCGGCAAGGGATCGGTGCAGACCATCCTGCCGCTCGGCAACGGCACCGCGATCAAACTGACTACGGCGCGCTACTTCACGCCGAACGGCCGCTCCATCCAGGCCAAGGGCATCACGCCGGATATCCTCGTCGAGGAAGCCACCGTCACCGAAGGCGAAGCCGCGGTGAAGCTGCGCGAAGCCGACCTCGAACGCCACCTGGCCAATCCGCAGGGCGGCGCCGACAAGCAGCCGGTCCCGCAAACACCGCCGGCCGTGGCGCCTCCGCCGCCAGCGCCGAAGCCCGACGTCAAGAACGAGCAGAAGGCGCCGGACGACGCGGCACCAGCCGATATCGTGCAGAAGAACGACTATCAGCTGAACCAGGCGGTCAATCTGTTGAAGGGCCTGCAGATCATCGGCAAGAAGTGATCTGAAAGCTCCCGGAGTTCCGGCGTAGGCCCGCTCGTCAGCGGGCCTACGCGCTAATATGCCCGTAATCCGCCGCCCTGGGCCAGGACCCGCCACGATCAAGCCATGGACGATAACCAGCTACTGCGCTACAGCCGCCACATCCTGCTGCCCGAGATCGGCATCGACGGGCAACAGAAGCTGCTCGGCGCGCATGTTCTGCTGGTTGGCGCCGGCGGCCTGGGTGCGCCGGTAGCGCTCTACCTGGCGGCAAGCGGCGTAGGGAGGATCACCGTCTGCGATCACGATGCCGTCGACCTGACCAACCTGCAGCGGCAGATCGTCCACTTCACCGATTCCATCGGCAAGCAGAAGGTCGAGTCGGCGCGTGCGACGCTGGCGCGCATCAACCCGGAGGTCGTGGTCGACGCCATTGCCGAACGCCTGGAAGGCGTGCGCCTGGAACAACTGGTCGCGGCGGCGGACGTCGTTGTCGATGCCACCGACAACTTTGCCACCCGGCATGCGATCAATCGCGCCTGCGTCCGGTTTCGCAAGCCCCTGGTTTCCGGCGCCGCAGTGCGCTTCGATGGCCAGATCGCCGTATTCGACATGCGCGCGGCGGACAGTCCCTGTTATCACTGCCTGTTTCCCGAAAGCGGCGATCTCGAAGAGATGCGTTGCGCGGTCATGGGCGTGTTTGCGCCCCTGGTCGGCGTGATCGGCGCCATGCAGGCCGCCGAGGCGCTGAAGCTGCTGATGAGGGTGGGACGCGACCTCACGGGCCGGCTGCTGCTGCTGGACGCATTGACCATGGAATGGCGCAGCGTCCGGCTGAAGAAGGATCCGCGTTGCACCGTTTGCGGCGGTGGGGATACCGCGCAGCGCCAGGCGACGGAAGCCTGCGCGCCTTGAACATCACGGTTTGCGAAATTCCACCCGGGTCCGGCCGTTGACGGCGGACTCGTAGATCAATTCCCTGCTGGTCACTTCCCGGATTTTCCACGCCGCGGCGAATCCGATGGGCATCAGGCTCGGCAAAGTCGACCTTTCGATTTTCGTGTGCAGGTAGCCGTCCCTCACGGCCCAGTTGCCGCTGGCGGTGAAGTAGTAGACCAGACGCCCGTTCCTGACTTCGAAATTGGGCCGGTCCGGGAGATCGAAATCCGCCGGCACCAGCATGCGCAACTGACCCTGCCAGTTAACCCTGCCGCCGGGCAGCAAGGTGAATTCCGTTTCGACGATGACGTCATCGGGCGCGACTTCACGCGAGCCCCAGGTGCCGACCGCGACCTTGGCCAGCTTGTCGTCGGAAGCGCCGCACGCGGCAAGCAGGACGCCGAGCAGCAGGACCACAAGTGCCCGGCGTGGATGGTTGTTTCTCCGGGAGATCACACCAGTGCGGGCCACTGGCTCGCCCAATGCTCCGTCGGATCGCGCTTGAATCCGCTTTTGGCGAACTGATGCCAACGGCCGATGACGAAGGCAAGCAGCAGGTTTGCGCGCGCACCTGCGTCGCCGCTTTCCTGAATTTCATTCTCCGTGACGGCGAACCGCAGCGCCTGCTTCAGCGTGGCTTCCAGCCGGTCGTGCAATTGGTTGATGCGCGCCTGCAGGCGCTCGTCTTCATTGACCAGGGCTTCGCCGATCAGGACCCGCGTCATGCCCGGATTCTTCTTCGCGAATCCCAGCAGCATGGAAAGGATCGCCTCGATCTGCTTGAGGCCGCTCTTCTCTTCGCTGGTGATCTTGTTGACGAGGCCGAACAGCGTCTGTTCGATGAATTCGATCAGTCCTTCGAACATCTGCGCCTTGCTGGCGAAATGCCGGTAAAGCGCCGCCTCGGAAACATCCAGCCTGGCGGCAAGAGCGGCGGTGGTGATTTTCTCGCTCTTCGGATTCTCCAGCATGGCCGCGAGGGTCTGCAGGATCTGGAGTTTGCGTTCTCCCGGCTTGGTCGGCATAGTTGCGGACTCGCGCGCTTTTTGGGTCTGGGAGCGGAAGGTTACCCGAACAGGGGGGAATTTAACACGCCCAATGGCTGTTGTACGGTGCGCGGCCTCAGAACAGATGCAACAGCCTGGGCAGGCGCACGACATGGCGCACGTGGACGTCGACCCAGGCCGGCGCGCGGCTCGATGCGTCCACCCATACCGTTTTCATGCGCAAGCGCTTGGCGGTGCGCAGGTTCTCCAGGCTGTCCTCGACCATGATGCAGCGCGATGGCTGCAGCCGGTGCTCCCGCAGAAGCCGCCGAAACCCGTGTACGTCGGGCTTGGGCCGGAAGCGGGTGCGCTCGATGCAGAACACGTCATCGAACAGGTCCGCGACGCCCAGCGCTTTCAGGATCGCGCGCGCATAGCGCTCGGGGGCATTGGAAAATACGATGCGGCGGCCGCGCAGCCGGCGCAGTGTGGAGCGCAGTTCGCGCCTGCCGACGACCATTCGGTCCAGTTCTGAAAAAGGGTGGGTGGCGCGCAGGAAATGATGGGGGTCGATGCCATGGTGTCGGATCAGGCCGATCAGGGTCGCCCCATAGCGCCGCCAGTAGAGGTTCCGCAGTTCGTTCGCGTCTTCCTCTCCCAGGCCCAGATGCTCGGCCAGGTAGGCCGTCATCGACCCGTTGATGTGCGGAAAGATGTGCGGCCGGGCGTCGTGCAGGGTGTTGTCTAGATCGAAAATCCACGCCCTGTTGCGGGCCGCGGCCTGCATCAGCGGTTGCGGATCAGCGTGCCTACGCCCTGGTCCGTGAGCACCTCGAGCAACAACCCGTGCTCGACGCGGCCGTCGATGATGTGCACGCTTTTCACCCCGCTCTTGGCCGCATCCAGCGCAGAGGCGATCTTCGGCAGCATGCCCCCGTGAATGGTGCCGTCGGCGAACAGATCGTCGACCTGTTTGGGCGTGAGCCCGGTCAGCAACTTGCCATTCTTGTCCAGGACGCCGGGGGTATTGGTGAGCAGGATCAACTTTTCCGCGTGCAGGATTTCCGCCAGCTTGCCGGCCACGAGGTCGGCGTTGATGTTGTAGGACGTGCCATCCTCGCCCACGCCGATCGGCGCCACCACCGGGATGAACTCCCGCGTCTCGAGCAGCGAAATGATTTCCGGATCGATGCTCTGGATCTCGCCCACCTGGCCGATGTCGAGCATGTCCGCCGCATTGTCCTTGTCGGCAACGTACATCTTCCTGGCGCGGATGAAAGAGCCGTCCTTGCCGGTCAGGCCGATGGCGCGACCGCCGGCCTGGTTGATCATGTTCACGATCTCCTTGTTCACGAGGCCGCCCAGCACCATCTCGACCACGTCCATGGTTTCCGCATCCGTGACGCGCATGCCCTGGATGAACTCGCCTTTCTTGCCGACGCGCTTGAGCATGTCGTCGATCTGCGGGCCGCCGCCGTGCACCACCACCGGATCCATGCCGACCAGCTTGAGCAGCACCACATCGCGCGCGAACGAATGCTTGAGCTTCTCATCGGTCATGGCATTGCCGCCGTACTTGACCACGATGGTCTTGCCGTGAAAGCGGCGGATATAGGGCAGCGCCTCGGCCAGGATCTGGGCCTTCTGGCTGGCGTCGGTGGAAGAAATCGGCATGGATGGCTCGCGCGGATGCAAACGTGAAGCCCGGATTCTACCGCGACCGCTTCCGGCAAAGAAAAAGGCGGCCGGAGGCCGCCTTTTCGCCGGAGGGGCGGGAATTACTGGATCGAAAGCTTGCGGGCGGAAACGGCCGCTTTCTTTGGCAACCGCAGTTCCAGCACGCCGTCGGTGTATTTCGCCTGCGCCTGGGTCTCGTCGACGTCCTGCGCCAGGCTGAATGCGCGATAGATTTTGCCGGCATAGCGCTCGGCATGCAGCAGCTTCTCGCCCTGCTTGTCTTCGCGGCTGCGCTTCACCTCGGCCGAGATCGCGACCTGGTTGCCGTCGATGGTCACGTTGATCTCTTCCTTTTTCACGCCCGGAATGTCGGCTGTAACCACATAGGCCGCATCGTCTTCCTTGACGTCCACCTTGATCTGCACCTGGGGCTGGGTATCGAACGCCATCGGGCGCACGAAAAAGCCCTTGAACAAGTCATCGAAAGTTTCATCGAACGGGTTGTAGCGGGTCACACTTGCCATGATTGTCTCTCCTTGAATTTGAATGGTGCGGACATCGGCGGGGATTCCCCGCGCTGCCCTTGGCGCCTATATAAGCGCCCCCACCGGACGTTTCAAGGGTTTCTTTGAACACGGTTTTTTCATGGATTCCGGGCAACGAATCATATTGGGGCCGCTCCGGAAGATATTCAAGGCCGGCGCCGCATGGAATGAGCGTGGGGTATCCGGGACCGGGAAGATGCATCCACTTCCTGCGGCGGACTCGTATCATTAGGCACGGCCGGCCGGTGAATGGCTCGCCGGGCCGGAACTCGAACCGGGTCCTGAAACTGGAGGAGAGCGACAATGGAATCGAAGACATTGCTGGGTATGGCGGTGGCCGCATCGGCGGCTGCATTTTTCCTGGCCGGTTGTGCGGGCACCGGCGGGAACAGCGCCAGCGAAGCGACGGAAGCCAGAGTCGCGTGCAGCGGCGCCAATGGCTGCAAGGGCCTGAGTGAATGCCACACGGCCAACAACCAGTGCGCGGGTCAGAACGCGTGCAAGGGTCAGGGATTCGTCAGCCTCACGCCGGCGGAATGCAAGAAGGCCACGGGCCGGAGCTGAGCCGGCACGGCCACGGCCAATGCGGCGCGCTTGCGACAGGACTTTCCCGCCATGACGGCCACACCGGAACTGGGATTCGGGCTCGGCTTGCGTACCGACCACTACGAGGAAATACTCGAATCGCGGCCGCGCGTCGACTGGTTCGAGGCCCTCAGTGAAAATTACCTGGTTCCGGGCGGCAAACCCCTGCACTATCTGGATCGCATCCGCGCGGATTACCCGATGGCGCTGCACGGCGTATCGCTGTCCATTGGCAGCACCGATCCGCTCGACCTTGACTACCTTGCGGCGTTGCGCGAACTCGCGCAACGCGTGGAACCGGCCTGGATTTCGGATCACCTGTGCTGGACCGGGGTGGCCGGCAGGAATCTGCACGACCTGCTGCCGTTGCCGTATACGGAGGCGGCCGTCGATCACGTTGCCGCGCGCGTGCGCGAAGTACAGGATTTCCTCGGCTGCCGGATTCTGCTGGAGAACGTATCGAGCTACGTGAGCTTTCGCGAGTCGGAAATGAACGAGTGGGAATTCCTGGCGGAGATTTCCCGACGCGCCGACTCCCTGATCCTGCTCGACGTGAACAACATTTATGTCAGCGCGTTCAACCACGGCTTTGACGCCATGGCGTTCATCGACGGCATCCCGCCCGGCCGTGTGCGCCAGTTTCACCTTGCCGGCCACGACAATTGCGGCAGCCATATCATCGACACGCACGGCGCGCCGATTGTCGATCCGGTCTGGGATCTCTATGCCGCGGCGGTAAGGCGTTTCGGCAACGTCGCTACCATGATCGAGCGCGACGACAATATTCCCGCGCTCACGGACCTGGTGAACGAGCTCGATCGGGCGCGGCGTATTGCAGCGTCCGTCCTCGGCGCGGAATCGGTTGCAGCATGAGCCGCCTGTCGCACACCGAATCCGGATTTCAGGACTACGTTCTCGGTGCGGGGACCGGCATCGTCGCGGAAATCGCCGGCGGGGACGAGGAATTCCGGCGCACCCGCCTGAACATCTATCGCGATGCCTACCGGCTGCGGCTGATCGAAGTCCTGGGCAGCGACTTTTCAGCCCTCAAATCCTACGCGGGCGATGAATGGTTCGACGCCATTGCCACCCGATACGTTGCCGCGCACCCTTCCGTGTTCAGGAACATACGCTGGTTCGGTGCGGCGTTTCCCGCTTTTTTGCGCGAGCAGTCCGACCACGCAGATCGGCCCGTCCTCGCGGATCTGGCGCTGTTCGAATGGACGCTCGGCCTGGTTTTCGATGCGCCCGACCAGGGTACAGCGGGTTTCGCCGATGTCGCGTCAGTGGCGCCCGCGGCCTGGTCCGACCTGCGTTTTCATGCGCATGCGTCGCTACGGGTACTCGAGCTCGGTACCAATGCCGTGGCGATCTGGAAATCGATCAACGGGGATGAGTCTGATGCCGTACCCGACCCTGCGACGGAACCGGTGACCTGGGCCATCTGGCGCAAGTCGCTGTCGCCCTACTTCCGGTCTCTTGCGCCCGACGAGGCATGGGCGCTTTCGGCCATGCGCGAAGGCCACAGCTTCGGGGAAATCTGCGCGGGGCTGTGCGACCGGGTGCCGGCAGGGGAAGCCGCGCCGCGCGCCGCGCAATTGCTGCGCGGCTGGGTGGACGAGGGCTGGATCGCCGGTTTGTCTACCTCCTTGAAACCCTGAACCACGGAGGACACGGGGAGCACGGAGGAAGGGCAGGAACGAGGAAAACGAATTCGGAGCACAACGCGGTGAATGGACCCGGCCAACAGTCTCGTCAAATTAGCCGTCAATCCGCCAACCCTTGTTCGAATTATGGTTTGTTCTTCCTCCGTGTCCTCCGTGGTGATCGCAGTATTGATCTAGTGATGCTCGTGTCCGCCTGATTCTTCGTTGTTCTTGACGAATATCTGGGTCGTGATTTCGCGCCTGCGTTGCCCCGTGAGTTCGACGGTCAGGGTAAGCGGCAACCTCTGCCCTGCCCGCAATGGCCGCTCCAGGTCAAACAACATCACATGCAGGCCGCCGGGCTCGAGCTTGACCCATTGGCCGGCGGGCAGCTCCAGGGTCTTCAACGGGCGCATTTTCATGGTCCCGTTCTCCATTTTCATAGAATGGATTTCGGCGCTGCGGGCGAGGGGAAATGAAACATCGACGACTCTCGCATCCAGCGGGCTCAGTATTTCCAGATAGACCCCCGCCACTTTCTGTCCGGGGACGGTCGCCTTGGTCCAGGCATTGACGATGCGGACGGGCTCGGCAGCCAGCGCGGATGCCGCAAGGAAACAACTCCCCAGCAGAAATGGCACAACGCGCCGCAGCTCCATGCGTTCCCTCCCCGGCATCCGAAGTCCGGCATTGTTCCAGACAGGCCTGCCGGGGGCAATGCCGGCCGGCGGGCACAGACGCTACGGTATAATCCGGCACGCTCGCGCATGATGAAATTCCTCCCCCTCCTCTTCGTCTTCTCGTTCTGCAGCGGCCTGGCATTCGCCCAGCCTTCGTCGAAATCCGCCCTGCCGCTGCCGCCGCTCAGTTCCAAGTCTTACATGCTGGTGGATTTCCAGAGCCAGCAGGTCCTCGCCTCGAAGAATCCGCAGGAACGCATCGAGCCCGCGTCGCTGACCAAGCTGATGACCGCCTATGTGGTCTTCGACGCCTTGCGCCAGAAGCGCGTTGCGCTGGCGCAGACAGTCTCGATCTCCGAAAAAGCCTGGCGCGCGCCGGGCTCGCGCATGTTCCTCGAACCGGGCGGTTCGGCTTCCATTGAAGACCTTTTGCTGGGGATGATCGTGCAATCCGGCAATGACGCTTCCATCGCGCTCGCCGAGGGCGTGGCCGGCAGCGAGGCGGCATTCGTCGACCAGATGAATCGGGACGCCGTGCGCCTGGGCCTGAAGCTTTCCCGCTTCGTCAACGTCACAGGCCTGCCCAATCCACAGCACTACTCGACCGCCGAGGACCTCGCATTGCTGTCCGCCGCGATCATCCGCGAATTCCCGCAGTATTTCCCGATGTACAAGCTGCGCGAATTCCGCTATCACAACATCACCCAGTACAACCGCAACCGGCTGCTCGGCCGCGATCCCTTCGTCGACGGCATGAAAACCGGCTATACGGAGAGCGCCGGCTTCTGCATGATCGCCACGGCCCTGCGCGGCGAACGGCGCCTGATCGCAGTGGTGCTGGACGCCGGCTCGGAAAACGGTCGCGCCGCGGAGGCGCAGAAGCTGCTCAACTATGGCTTCGAGGCATTCGACACCGTGAAGCTTTACTCCAGGGGCCTGCCGGTGCACGAGCTGCCCGTCTGGAAAGGCGCCAGGGACCTGCTGCCCGCCGGGCTGACCGAGGACTACTACGTGACCATCCCCAAAGGCCTGTCCGATCATCTCAAGGCAACGCTGGAGAGCATGCAGCCGCTGGTCGCGCCGATCCACGCCGGCGATCGCGTCGGCACGCTCAAGCTGAGCTTCGAAGGCCGTCCCTTCGGCCAGCAGAACCTGGTCGCGCTGGAGAACGTCGGCATCGCCAACATGTTCATCCGCGGCTGGCACAGCCTGCGGCTGCTGTTCCAGTAAGGGCAGAACCGGATGATTGAACGTTTGCCGTCTACAAGCCAGTCTCCGCGAGCCACGGCATTTCGATGATCTATCTGAACGGCGAATTCATGCCGATCGAGGAAGCCCGCATCCCGGTTCTGGACCGCGGTTTCATTTTCGGCGACGGCGTCTACGAAGTGATCCCGGTGTACTCGCGCCACGCGTTCCGCCTGCCGGAGCATTTGCGCCGGCTGCAGGCCAGCCTGGACGCAATCCGCCTGGCGAATCCGCATGACGATGCGGAATGGACCCGCCTGGTGCATCGGCTGATCGAGCTCAATGAACCCGAGGACCAATCGCTCTATCTGCATGTGACGCGCGGCGCGGCGAAGCGCGACCATGCATTTCCCATCGGTGTGCCGCCCACCGTGTTCATGATGAGCAATGCGCTGGTCACGCCGCCACGAGCACAGGTCGTCGACGGCGTGTGCGCCATCACCGCTGCCGACAACCGCTGGCTGCGATGCGACATCAAGGCGACCTCGCTGCTGCCAAATGTGTTGTTGCGGCAGCAGGCCGTCGATGCAGGCTGCGTGGAGGCCGTGCTGATACGCGAGGGCAACATGACCGAAGGCGCGGCCAGCAACATTTTCGTCATCCGCAACGGCGTAATGCTTGCCCCGCCGAAGAACCACCTCATGCTCCCGGGCATTACCTACGACGTAATCCTGGAGCTTGCCGCCGCCAACGGCATTCGCCACGAAGTGCGGGCGGTGCCCGAATGTGAGCTGCGTGACGCGCCGGAAATCTGGCTGTCCTCCTCGACCAGGGAAGTCCTGGCCATCACGCAACTGGACGGAAGGACCGTCGGAGACGGCAGACCGGGACCCTTGTTTAAGCGCATGTACGCCCTATATCAGGAGTACAAGAACCGCGTCATGCGCTTGCCGGAACAACCGTGACCACCGAATCCCTCATCCAGTATCCGACCGACTTCCCGATCAAGGTAATGGGGCGGCGCGAACCGCGACTGGTGCAGACTATCGTCGGCATCGTCCAGCGGCATGCCCCGGACTTCGATCCGGCATCCGTGGAGATGCGCACCAGCAAGAAGAACAGCTATCTCAGCGTCACCTGCACCGTGCGCGCGACATCGCGCGAACAGCTCGATGCGCTCTACCAGGATCTTTGCGACCACCCTTCGGTGGTGATGGTGTTATAAGGACCATGACAGTCGTGACGAACGCGACGGGTGACCCGGTCAAGTCAAACCAGTGCATTCCGAAGTTTACTCAGAACCCAGCACCCAGCACTCAGCACTCGTAGTCCGCAGACTCGGCCTGCGCGACTACGAGCCCGTCTGGCGCGACATGCAGGCCTTTACCGCCAGCCGCAATTCCGGCACACCCGATGAACTCTGGCTGGTGGAGCATCCGCCCGTTTATACCCTCGGCGTCGCGGCAAAGCCCGAACACCTGCCGCGGACCGAAAACGGCATTCCGATCGTCAGGACCGACCGCGGCGGCCAGATCACCTATCACGGTCCCGGCCAGATCGTGGTCTATACCCTCCTGGACCTGCGCCGCCGACGCCTCGGTGTGCGCGAGCTGGTGCGGGCGCTGGAACGTGCGGTGATAGAATTGCTGGCAGAGCATGGCGTAAACGCCTCCAGTCACGAGGATGCACCTGGCGTTTATGTCGAAGAATCGAAAATTGCCGCGCTCGGCCTGAGGATCCGCAACGGTTGCGCCTATCATGGACTCAGCGTCAACGTAGACATGGACCTTTCGCCTTTCGATGCAATCAACCCCTGCGGCCATCCGGGATTGCGGGTCACGCAGACGCGGAACGCAGGTATCAAGGACAGCCCGGCCGCCGTTGGCGCGAGGCTGACGGAAAAGCTTAGCGCGGAACTCGAACGATTGTCCCCATGAGCGAAACCAAACTCGAGCGCCAGACCGGCGAACAGAAGACCGCGCGCAATCCGGTCAAGGTCATTCCGATCGCGCCGCTGAAAAAGCCCGACTGGATCCGCGTCAAGTCGCCGGCGAGCCAGAAGTTCTACGAGGTCAAGCAGGCCTTGCGCGACCACAAGCTGCACACCGTCTGCGAGGAGGCCTCCTGTCCCAATATCGGCGAGTGCTTCGGCAAAGGCACGGCGACGTTCATGATCCTGGGCGACCTCTGCACCCGCCGTTGCCCGTTCTGCGACGTGGCCCACGGCAGGCCGAAGCCGCCTGACGCGGAGGAACCGCGCAACCTGGCGCAGACCATCGCGGCCATGAAGCTGAAGTACGTGGTCATCACCAGCGTCGACCGGGACGACCTGCGCGACGGCGGCGCGCAGCATTTCGCCGATTGCATCGCCGAAGTGCGCAGCCGGTCGCCGCAGACGCGCATCGAGGTTCTGGTGCCCGACTTCCGCGGCCGGCTGGAAACGGCGCTGGACAAGTTGTCGGCCTGCCCCCCGGACGTGATGAACCATAATCTCGAGACCGTGCCGAGGCTGTACAAACAGGCTCGCCCTGGTGCCGATTACAAGAATTCACTGAAGCTGTTGAAGGATTTCAAGGCGCGCTTTCCGAAGATTCCCACCAAGTCGGGACTGATGCTGGGCCTTGGCGAAACCGACGAGGAAATCCTGGCGGTCATGCACGATTTGCGCGAGCACGACGTGGAAATGCTCACGCTCGGGCAATATCTGCAACCGACGCGCGGCCACCTCCCGGTGTTGCGCTACGTCGAGCCGGCACGCTTCAAACAGTTCGAACGGGAGGCCCAACAGATGGGTTTCCTTCATGCCGCGTGCGGACCGCTGGTACGCTCCAGCTATCACGCCGACCAGCAGGCCCACGAAGCCGGCGTTACGTGACAGCCCCGGCAATCACCGGTGAATCCAAGAACCAGGCCGCGGCTCGTTTCATTCCTGGCTCGGCCAACCGACCAGAAATTTCGCGTCCGGGAGCATCGCAGCCGGCTGATTTTTCTTCCGGAAAGTCTTTCTCCGTTCGGTTATAGGGGCTCCGCGCTCGGGACCTTTGCACCGAGCCTGGCGCCATAACCCAGTCCCATGCCCACCAGTGCCCAGAACAGCAGCGCGTTATGGCGGACGAACTGGTCGTCGGTCGCGCTTTTGAGAATCACCGCGGCCACGATCCCTATTCCGGCAATGCCTATCAGCGCGACATTCAGATCCGAAGAACGGTAGAGCCTCAGAAACTCCCGGATCACGCAAGCGAACAGGAAGGCAAAAGCCAGGATGCCGGGAACCCCCATCTGAATTCCATAGTCCAGGAACATGTTGTGAGCATGCACCCACAACGGTTCGTGGTCGAAATGTTCGGCAAACTCTTTTGCCTGCGCCATGCGCCCAAAGCCGGTACCCATCCAGGGGCGCTCCTGGATGCGCTGGACACTGTAAGCCCAGATCCTGTTGCGGGGATCCGTTTCTACAATCGTGCTCAAGGTCTCTGCCACACCTGTCTGCGATCCGATGCGTTGTTTGGCCGCGGTGGAAAATGCCAGCGTGCATGCAACCAGAATGACAATGGTGCCGGCCATCACGACCTTCGTAGCCGATCGCGCACTCCTCAGGTTGAGATACAAACCGGCTAACATGAGCGTGCTGGCGCCGATGGCAATCCAAAAAATCCGATTTTCCGTCAGATACGTTGTAAACAGGGTCAGCGGTATCAGGATCAGAACGGCGATCTTCCAGTTTCTCGGTACGCCTGGATATCCCAGAGCGGCGAGCAACAGGGGGAAAACAGTCGCTACGAATACTGAGTAGTTCAGAACTCCGCCGTGCCAACCATCAAAGGCCAGCGTTCCGGCGTTCAATCCTTGCCAAAGGGTATAGATACCGAGCCACAGGATGTTGAACAAGATCACCATCATCCAGGTTGCAACTTCCCGGCGCGTCCGCGCCAGGGAATAGAAGCCCAGGAATACGATCAGTCCATAGCCGAGCTCCTTCTTGACCTCGTTAAGACTGTAGACCGGGTCGTCCGCGCCCGGCACCGATGCCAAAGCGACGAGGAAACAGGTTGCGAAAGGCAGGAGCAAGGGAATCCTGGCGACATCCCTGCATCGCCAAAACCATGCGGTGGCCACTGCCGTGAGGACCAGAAACAGCATGCGCAGTGCTGTCGTATGGTCAATCGGCAGAACAAGGAGCAACAAGGAGGAAGGGGCGAGATAAAGCCACGCACGCCAACCCTGCACATCGGCATCCGGGAAAATGTCCGGTGGTCCGGATCTGTCTTTCATGCCTGGCCTTGATCTCTTTCTGACGCGCGATCATACAGGGATGCGCGCCGACATCCGGGAAGCGTTCAGTTCCGCGCTGCAACAGTCGTGTGCCTGGCACCAAGGGATGCGAGCGCGTCCGCAATCATCTCCACGGTCAATGCCTGCATGCATTTCGGTGCAGGGCACTGTGCAGCCGTCCGCCCACAATGCTCAGCCCAGGGCAGGTGACGCCGGAAGATCATGTTCTCGTCGCGGCAGGGAAATTTCGGAATCGTCACCTTCCGGTCCGGAACGTTGCGCCAGAATTCCCCGCCTCCGAACAGGGTCGCAGATCCGGGTCCGAACAGCACGACGAGGGGAACAGCGACCAGGCGGGCAAGGTGGCTGACACCGGTATCGGGACAGACGACCGACTGCGCGCCCGCGAGCAGGCGCCACACCTGCGGCAGGGAAAGCGTACCGGGATACGCCGGCAGGCGGCCGTGCGGATCAATTTGCGTGACCAACCCTTCTTCACCGGGCCCTGCGCTGATGACGGGATTCATGCCGTTCGCCTGGAGCCTTGAAATCAGTTCGCGCCATTTCTCCGGTTCCCAGTGGCGCAAGGGCGTGCTCGCGCCCACATGCAGCACACAGTACGGCGCGGCCGGGAGCGCGAATCCTTCCGCCTCTGGTGCCGGCCAATCCGCGGTCTGGTAGGGCTCCGGAGCGGGACCATCGACCAGGCGTTCGGCAATCAGGTCGCCTAGTGCCATGGCGTGATCCGGGAACGGGCGGAACTCATCGACCAGCCAGTTCTTGTAGGCGGGGTGGTCGCCCTCGAATGCGACGATCCAGCGCGAATCGAGCGCGCGGGCGAGCCAGCTGAACCGGTTGTCCGCCGGCAGCAGCGCGAGATCGAAGCCGCGAAGGCGGTAAAGATCCCAAAAGGTCCCGACCTGGCGCGGGTCGAAGGGCACGACGCGAACACCGTAAGGCCTCGCGTCGTACAACGCCGCGAATGCCGGCCTGCAGGTCATCACGATCTCTGCATCCGGATATTGCTGCCTCAGCTTCTTCAACAATGGCGCCAGCATGATCGTGTCGCCCAGCAGCAGATGGTGCGCAACCAGGATGCGCCGAAACCTCGTCGGCCGTGTGCGGCTGCGCAAACCGAATCGCGCATGCCACGCGGCAAGGCCCGCGCTCAGCAGCCGGATCGGCCAGCGGCTAGCCATTCGTGCGCTTTCTCGATGACGGGTGGTCCAGCTTCCAGGCCGCTACCATGTCCAGAAGCTGGCTTGCCCGGACTGCGTAGGTGTGCCGTTCCATGACTTCGCCGTGCAGCCGCTCGGCCTTGCTGCGCGCCAAGTCAAAATTCGCAAGATGGTATTTTATTCGTGCAACGCAATGTTCGAGATTGGCAAACTCTGCCCAGGCTTCCTGCGGGAACGTTTCGACGGCATGTTTGCGCTCATCGCACAACAGGAACCCGCCACAGGAGGCGATTCCAAAGCAGCGTTCCGGCAGTCCCCAGCTCGTCGTGGGCTTGTCGCAAACCGCGCCCACGCTGAGATTGATGCGGCTGCCCTGGATGATTTCGACCTGTTCCTTCAACGAAATCGGTGAACCGATGCTGGTGTCGAAAAGCCGATAGTTGAGCCCCGATTGCTTCAGATGGCGTCCGAGTTCGTCCAGGAACTGCACGCGGGCGCGGACTCGCTTGAAGCCAGGGCTCAAGGTGCCGACGAAACTCACATCGAATCTGTAGCCCGATGGATCCCTCAGCGACTCGAGGGTTCGTCCGCCGAGATTGTAACGATCGGATTCCGCGGCATTGGGAAAATAGACCACGGGCTCACCGAACAGGCTGGTGCTCTGCAGAGAGTGGGCGAGATGCAGATCCACCCGCCTGGAAGCCTTCACGGACAGCTTTCGCCAAGGCTTGATCGCACAATTCCATGGTGCATCCCGATTCCACATCACATAGGGCGCGCCGTCCCGGGCCAGCAAGCGCCGCAATCGCGCAAAAGCCAGAGGGGCCTTGATCTGTTCGAACGCATCGCCGAAATAAAAATAGGGTTGGCCTCCGCCTTGTGGGAGCTCTGTCATGCCGAGCCGAATTACCGTGCATCCGGCTCCCGCCAGCGCCCGCAGCAGCGGGTGATGCTCTTCGAATACAGTGACGACTCGCATGGGCTTTCGGGCGGATTCAGGTTGCGGAATGGTTCCTCAATTCTTCCAACTGCACCAGCGATTCGTCCAGGATCAGCAGTTGCAGGATGCCTTCGGCCAGCGATGCATCGCCCGACCGGTAGCGCCCGACCATGCCCGCGATCGCGGGTGCCGCCAGCAGCTGTCCGCTGAGCGCGGCGAGTCGCTCGCCAAGGCCCTCGAACCGGGGAGCCAGCGCAGCTTGCAGCCAGGGATGCAAGGGCGGATTGAAGCCGCGTTTCTTGCGGTTGAATACGTCAAGTTCGGCGACTGCCTCCAGAGCCGGTTTCAGCAATGACTTCGGAGGGCGGGTGAAGCGCTCTGGTTCCGGGATGCCCAGCAACGTCTCGAAAAAAACATGGTCGAGCAGTGGCGCGCGCAGTTCCAGGCCATGGGCCATGGTGCAGAGGTCGGCCTTGCGCAGGATGTACTCGGGCAGATAATTGGCCCAGTCGATCTGCAGCAACGCCATCAAATCGCTGCCGCCCTCCATGTCCGGCGCACGCCAGTAGTGGACATGATCGAGCGCTTTGCCGCCTTGCAGATAGCGCCGTTGCTGGGGGCCGAATCCCGAAAAGCGCAGGCTGTAGGCGTCTTCCCAGGAGAGGCGCATCTCTGCCGCCAGTTTGGCGAAACCCCCGCGCGAAGCCGAGGCAGTCAGCGGCAGGCCGGGCAAGCGCAAGCCGCGGCGCCAGCGGCTGCGCAGATGCTGGCGCATGCGCTTGTAGCCCGCCAGCAGCTCATCGCCGCCTTCCCCTCCCAGCACCACCTTGACGTGCCTGGTGGTTTCCCGGGACAGATACCACGTGGGAACACTGCTGGGATCGGCAAATGGTTCGTCAAGGTCCGCGACGATGCGCCCGAAATCCGCTGCGATGTTCTCGCTGATCGGGATCGGCAGATTCCTCAGGTTCAGGCGGTCAGCCGCTTCCCGCGCCTGCGCGCTTTCGTCCAGGGTCGAACCCGGAAACGCGGCGGTAAAAGTATGCAGGTCGCGATGTCCGAGCTTTGCCAGCCGGCTCGCGATCACGCAGGAATCCACGCCGCCGCTGAGGAATACGCCCAGCGGCCGGTCGGCGACGGTACGCATCTCCACCGCCTGGTCCAGCGTTTCCAGCCAGTCCGCGGAGCGTGGGAGCGGATGCCAGTAGCGGATCTTGTCCAGCCGGCGCGACGCCAGGTCGAAACGCAGGTAATGCCCGTTCTCGAGCCGGCTGATGGAAGAAAAAATCGTGCGTGGGGCGGGAATGTAGCGATGAGCCAGATAGGCATCGATGCTTTCCGCGCAGAAATCGCGCTTGGATTCCGGCAGGAAAGGCAGCACCGAGCGCACCGTCGAACCAAAGGCGAGCTGCCCGTCGAGCATGCTGTACACCAGCGGCTTGAGGCCCATGCGGTCGCGCGCCAGCCAGACCGTTTGCTTGCGCAGATCCAGGATCGCGAACGAAAACATTCCACGCAGGCGCGAGAGGCAATCGATTCCCCAGGCCTCGTAGGCATGCAGGATGAACTCGGTATCCGAGCGGTTGCGGAATTCGTAACCCAGCGCCTTGAGTTCGGCCGCGGATCCGGCCCAGTCGTAAACCTCGCCGTTGTAGCAGATCCAGACATCGCCAGCCTGGTTGGACATCGGCTGGTCGGCCTCCGGACGGGGATCGATGATGGACAGACGGGCGTGCAGCAGCGCGTTGTACCTCGCGTCCTGCGTCCGTTCGAAGCGCCCGTTCCAGAACACGCTGTGCTGGGAGTCGGGGCCGCGCTGGCGCAGTACGCCCAGCATCCGCGCCGGGATTTCCGGTGTCACGGGCGCGAGAGCAAAGAATCCGGCGATGCCGCACATCGGCTATCGGGACGCAATCACGCGACGAAAGACCGTTTCCATCCGGTCCAGCATTTCGTCGATGCCGAAATTGGACCTGGCATACTCCACCGCCGCGCTGGAAAATCGCCGGCGTTTCGCGGGATCCTGCAGCAGGTCGGCAATCGCAGCGACCAGCGCTGCGCTGTCGCGGGCCGGGATCAGCAACCCGGTCTGGTCGGCGACCACTGCTTCCGGGATCGCTCCTACCCGCGTGGAAGCCACCGGCAATCCGCAGGCCATGGCTTGCATGATCGCCTGGGGCACGCCCTCTTCGCCATAGGACGGCAGCGCGAAGATGTCGAAGGTGGCGAGCCATTGCTCGACATTGTCCTGGTTGCCGGCGAAGCGCACGGCGTCCCGCAGGCCCATCTCGTCCACGCGCCGTTCCAGATGAGCGCGTCGCGGGCCGTCGCCGACGATCAGCAGATGGAGATCCGGGAAGCGCTGACGCAGCACCACCAGCGCGTCCAGCAGATAGTCGTGTCCCTTCCAGTCGCGCAAGGTCGCAAGGATGCCGATGACTGTCCTGTTCGGCACGCCGAGCATTTGCCGCATTTCGCCCCTGTCCAGCGGACGGAAACGATCGAGATCGATGCCGGTACGGATGGACGTCATGTGATCCAGCGGGAAGCCGTTCTGTTCGTGGAGCTGGCGCCGCAGCGCCTCGCCGGTAACGACGATGTGCGCCGTGGCGTTGCGATACAGCCAGCGGGTTGTGAAGCTGGTATTCACCACGGTCGACACGTGTCGCGTGCGCAGTATCGGCGGACATCCCGGTATTGTCGCGCGGGACAAGGCCACCAGCCAGCTATCCGTGGAACTGTGCGTGTTGATCACGTCGAAACTGCCATGATTCGACGCGAGCCAGGCACGCACGCCCAGCAGCTCGCGAACGCCCTTGCGGCGCATCGGCAGCACGGCCGTGCGCAGCCCCAGCTTCGCGGCCGCGGGCAACAGTTCGGCGTTGCCGGTGGTGGCGATCATGACTTCGTGACCGCGGTCCTGCATTCCGCGTGCCTCGGTCAGGATGCGAATTTCCTGTCCGCCCCAGCCGTGCGAAGACTCGGTGTGCAGGATGCGCAGCCTGCCGGACGGTTCGCTCACAGGCGGAAATCCGGGGCGTGGCGGGAGAACCACAATTCGAGGACCAGCAGCACCCACAACCGCATCGAGTGATTCTTGCGGCCGCCGTAGTGGTCGGCCGCAAGCCTGGACAACGCGGCCGGGCGGAACAGGTTGCGCTTGAGCAGGCCATCCGCGCCGAGGCTGTGCTCGACGCGTCCGCGCAGCTCCTGGCTCAGCCAGGACTTGAGCGGCATCATGAAGCCCTGTTTGCCGCGATGCACGATGTCCAGCGGCAGATATCTCTCCGCAACGCGCTTCAGCACGTACTTGCGCTTGCCGTCGCGCAGCTTCAGGTTCGGATCGAGGCGGGCGCAGGTTTCGTAGAATACGTGGTCCAGGTAGGGCACCCGTGCTTCCAGGGAATGCGCCATGGTCGCGCGATCGACCTTGGTCAGCAGGTCGTCCGGCAGCCACAGGCGCGAATCCACGTGCAGCAGGCGGTCGTAGTACGAAGCGGAATTGCACTCCTCGAAGTAGCGCGCCGCATATTGCGCAATGCGCTCCGAGGCGGCGCCGGCAAAAGCGGCGGAATACAGGCCCGGCCGCAGGGCTTCGTCGTAGATGTTCGGAATGGTCGCATAACGCTCTGCCAGCGGCCTGGCCGCCGCCTTGAGGATGCGATCCTTGCGCGCCAGCGCGGGCAGCATGGGAAAAATGGCTGGCCAGGGCGACCAGGGGCCGCCAAGCAGGCCGGTTATGCGTTCCTCCCGCACTCGCTTTTCGTAGTTGCCGTATCCGCCGAATACTTCGTCCGCGCCCTCCCCCGTCAGCGCCACCGTCACGTCCTTGCGTGCGAATTCCGCCAGCAGCAAAGTCGGCAATGCCGCCTGATCGCCGAACGGTTCATCGAATATGTCAACCCAGCCGTCGAAGGCGTCGAGCACCGCTTTCGGCTCGACCATCAACGTATGGTGGTTGCTGCCGATGTGGCGCGCGACTTTCGCCGCGTGCTCGTGCTCGCTTTCGACGACACCGCCGGCGAAGCCGACATTGAAGGTATCGATCCTGCGGCCGGCGCCTTGCGCCATCATGGCGGCAATGAGGCTGGAGTCCACCCCGCCGCTGACGAACGCGCCCAGCGGCACATCGGCCATCAGCATGCTTTGCACGGACTCTTTCAGGCCGGCATCGACGAGCTCCACGGCCTCCTGTTCATCCAGCTTGAGCTTGCGGGAATAGTCCGGCGTCCAGTAGACGGATTCCGTCAACCGGCCGTTCTCCAACAGCAGGGCGCGGCCCGGCAGCAACTTGTGCACGCCTTTGAAAATGCTCCGCGGCGCCGGAATGAACTGGCATTCGAGGAACAGGTTGAGCGCCTCGAGATCGATCTCCCGGGGCACGCCGGGATGCTTGAGCAAGGCCTTCAGTTCCGACGCGAAGGCGAACAACTTGCCGTCCCAGTAGTAGTAAAGCGGCTTGACGCCGAGCTGGTCGCGGGCGACGAACAGGCGTTTCGCCTTCTCGTCCCAGATCGCGAAGGCGAACATGCCGCGCAGCCGTTTGAGCATGTCGGTGCCCCAGGCCGCATAGCCGTGCACCAGGGTTTCGGTATCGCCGCTGGTGGCGAAACGATGGCCCAGCGCAAGCAGGGACTCGCGCAATTCCAGGTAATTGTAGACCTCGCCGTTATAGACCACGGCGAGCGAGCGGTCCTCATTGAACATCGGCTGCCGGCTGGCGGCGAGATCGACGACGCTCAGACGCCGGTGGCCGAGATGAATCGCGCCGGTTTCATGAAAGCCGTCCGCGTCGGGTCCCCGGTGCCGGATCGACGCCACCATGGCGCGCAGCACGTCGGCCGACCGGTTGGCGCCTTCATGGAATCCGGCGATTCCACACATTCAATCTGGCTCGGGAAATGCGCCGCTTACAGGCATGGCGCACAAGGCGAAAGGGTGAACGCTCAAGATGGGCGGAGTATAGCGGAGTTGCCCTGCCGCCTGGCCAGGATGCGGGTGTATAGCGCCACCAGGCGATCGATCATTTTCGGCAGCGAATGTTGCTCCGCGATGGCCCGCGCGGCGCGCCCGGCGGCGGCCCGCGCCGCCGGATCGGCAAGTGCGACGATGGCCCTGGCCTGGGACTCGAAGTCGAGCGCGTCGCAAACATAACCGGCTGCCGCCGAACTGACGAGTTCCGCTGCGCCGCTCTTGGTGCTGGTGATCACCGGCAGGCCCATTGCCATGGCTTCCATGTTGGCGTTGCCGAATGGTTCGTAAATGCTCGGCATGATGAACACGTCGGCCGCGGCGTAATACGGTCGCACATCGCCCTTGGCGCCGACGAAATGGGCGCGCCCGGCCAGGCCGAGCCTTGCCGCCAGTTCCCGGTAGCGGTTCGACCGTTTGTCGCGCCCCAAAATCAGCAGGTGGCAGGGCAGGCCGCTTGAAGCAACGGCCCGCAGCGCGGCGTCGACGCCTTTGCGCTCGAATCCCGAACCGGCGTAGACCAGCACAAAGGCTTCGTCTGCTATGCCAAGGGACGCGCGGATGGGATGGCGATGGTGAGCCGCCGGTTCCGCGCTGAACTTGTCCACATCGACGCCGGGATAAATGACTTCGAGCTTGCTTTCCGGCACCTGGTAATGCCGCCGCACTTCCTCCCTGCCCATCTCCGAGATGCAGATGACGCACTCCAGCACGGGACTACGGAACATGCGTGCCTCGGCGCGCAGCACGTAGCGGTGATGGATGCTGAGCGCCTGCGCGAGCTTTCTCAGCGGGCCGAAGCGCCGCGCCCGTTGTTGCAGCCACTCCCGGTGCACACCGTCACCCGCGCGATAGATATCGCAGCACGCCAGGCGTTCGTGCGACTGGACCAGGTCGAAGGATGCAGATGCCAGGTGGCGGCATACCGCGCGGGCAAAGCTCCAGTCGCGCCAGGTGCGCCCCAGGTGGAAAGGCGCCAGACGCACGAACTGGATACCCGGCGTCTCGATCCAGTCTCGGGCCAGCAGCCACATCTCGGCCTTGCCGCTATCCTGCAGCGCCTCGACGGCGCGGCTCACGAAACGCTCCGCACCGCCGGACGGGTTGTACTTCTGGCGGATGATGGCCATCCGCGGCGCACTCATCCCGTTTCCCCCAGCAGCGATTCAATGGCTGCAAGCGCCTCCGGCAGCCCGATCTCCTCCAGGCATTCGCTGCGTTTGCCGCCGCCGCAGCCATCGCGGCCGCAAGGCCGACAGGCATGGGAAGAAGTCAGGACACGGTTCGGCACCTCCCACGGACCCCATTCGACGTCGCCGCTGGGGCCGAAGAACGCCACGGTCGGCGTGCCCATCGCGGCAGCCATGTGCATGGGCGCGGAATCCATCCCGACCATCAGGCGCGCCCGTCCGATCAGGGCAGCGAGTTCCTTCAACGACAGATTGCCCGGAAATGTCGCGGCGACCGGGCCCGCCTGCATTTTCACGTTCTCGAGCAAACGCAGCTCCAGTGGATCCGGGCCGCAGACCAGCACTACCGGCAGGCCCCGCCTGGCGAGCTTGGCGCACAGGGCCGCCACACGGTCAGGCGGCCAGCATTTGAAAAACCAGCGCGAACCGGGATGAATCAGGACAAAAGTCTTTTCCTTGAGACCGGCATGCGCCAGCGCCTGGTCGACGGACGCATAAGCTTGCTCACCGGGAACCAGAGTCAGGCGGCGCTGGTCCCTGCCGGGGTAAATGCCGATGCGCCGCAACGCATCCAGATGAATCTCGACGGTGTGACGCTTGTTGCCGCCCACCACCGGATACAGATGCGTGTAAGCGGACCTGTATGCCTTGCCGGAACGGACATCCGGCGCAAGCGCGTACCTTGGCTTCAGGAGTCGCGACAACCAGGCACCGCGGCCGTGATCGGTCAGATTGACGATCAGGTCATAGTTGCGATGCCGAAGGCTGGCAAGAAGATGCCACTCGCGCCGCAGCCGTTCGAACTGGCCGAGTTGTTTCCAGTTGCGATGGATCTCATGGAGTTCACCCAGGTCGGGATGCCCGCGCAACATGTCGGCCGTATCGGCATAGACCAGCGCATCGATTTCCAGATGGGGTGCCTGGCGCTTGAGGACGGAGATGACCGGGGAGGCGAGCAAGGCATCGCCGAGGTTGCGCAGCTTGATGACCAGAACCCGGCGAAGATCGCCAGTGGAGACGGCGTCAGGCGGCAGAAACAGGGAGTCGGGATTCAAGGGGTTTGGCGATGCATCGCACGGTTCGCAGGATCGCGCCGGATTATAGCCCGCGCCCCTGCGGCAGGGCCAAAACCCCTGTTTCTGCATTACCGCGCGGAATCAGTCCTCCCGCGGGCCTGAAGGTCGAAAAGCTTTGCATTCTTCGAGAACGTGTTGAAGCAGCCGATGACGATATGGATGAGCCCCGGCATCCCGTCAAGAAATCCCAGCCTGAAAACATAGAACTTGAGAAATCGCACGAGCGGCGACAACACAAGCTTGACGATGCTTGGATGAACGCCCTCCCGGTATAAAGCTTCCGCCTGGAGACTGGTATAGCGATTCTGCTTTTCGAGGTAGGACTGGAGGCTCTCTGCCGATTCGTGCAAAAGGTCGCCATCGAGTCGGCCGACTGTTTCCCTGGTCTGCACATTCTCGTGCACGGGATCATCGGACCAGCGTGCGCGCCGCCGGTCGAACAGGCGGAGATTCCAGTCGGGATAGCCCTCGCCATGCCTGAGGAAACGGCCCATGAAGCGGTTGCATCGGGCCATCTCGTAAGCGCCGGCAGATGTTGCATGTAGAACAGTTTCGATGCTTGCGCGTAACTCCGGGCTGACTATTTCGTCCGCATCGACGCAGAGCACCCAGTCGTTGGCGGCCTGCCGGACCGCGAAATCCTTCTGTTTTCCGTAGCCCATCCATTCCTGGACGATTACCCTCGCACCGCGTGCCCTTGCCAGTTCGACGGTCCGGTCGGAACTGCCCGAGTCAACGACCACGACCTCGTCGCACCATTTCAAAGCATCAAGGCAGAAACCGATCGCCGCTTCTTCATTCTTGACGATCAGGACGGCGGAAATTGCCGTGCGCCGATCTGCGGCATCCTTCACTGACGGAAGGGCACTCACTTGCCCCACCGCGTCTTGCGCATTAATCTGGCCATCCTCCATGCGCGGAGCGACAGCAGATAGTAAACCACGAACAGGGCCATGAATGCATAAAAGAGCGCCGCTTCCGGGACTTTCATGCGCCAGCCGATGAATCCGACCGCTGCCAGGAAGAGAGAGAAGAGGAGCATCAGGTTCACGGTTCGCGAAGGCGAATAACCGGCAAACATCAGGAAGTGATGCAGATGGTCCCGGCCCGCGCGGAATGGGCTTCCGCCCTTTGCGAGCCTTCGAACGGTAACCAGCCCCATGTCCAGAATCGGAACCGCCAGGAACCACACGGCTACGATGGGCGGCAAAGGTTCCGCGCCCCGCTGCGTGAGCGCTATCGCAAACCAGGTCAGGAACAGTCCCAGCATCATGCTGCCGGAATCGCCCATGAAGACACGCGCACGGGACTGCCATGGAAGCCTCAGGTTGAAAACCAGAAAGCCGGCGATGGCCGCGGCCATGACGAACAGCAATCGGGCGGAACCCGCCTGTCCTGTCAGTTCGGCGGCGATCCCCATAAACACAAGCGTGATAAAAGCCAGGCCGCCCGCCAGTCCATCCACGCCATCCGCCATGTTCACCGCATTGATTACCCCGAGCACGCAGATCACCGTGAACGGGATGCTCCAACCGCGCAACGCAACCGTGCCGAATCCGAACAGATCCCCCAGATGGACGATGGTGACCATTCCCCAGGAGGTCATGAACAGGGCAGCCACGATCTGCGCGAAGAATTTTTTCGCAGGCGCGAGGTCGTGCAGATCGTCGAGCACGCCGACGATGACCAGCAATCCCAAAGCGGCGAACAAGGCACGGTACGAATACAGCGAATCCAGCGTGATCAGGGCACCGAACCCGAAGCCCGCGAGCATAGCCAGGCCGCCGATCAGGGGCACCGCGCCTTCATGGCGCTTGCGTCCGCCAGGATGGTCGATCAGGCCGGCCTTGATCGCCGTGGCGGAAAAGACCTTGACCAGGAAGGCAGTGACCAGAAATACCATCAGGTACTTGAGGACGGAATTCGTCATGGTGTCTGGCAAATCAACGTTCCCGATCCGCGGACAAAAAATGCGTTCACGGAGCCGGCGGACGCCGGATGAATTGCGGAATTCGATTGCAGAGCTTTCTGGCAAACCAGAGTGGCGAGACGGCTATCCCGGTGCGGCGCGCGATCTGGTACGACTCCCGGTTTCCGCGGACTATGTTGCCGATCGAGCGGTTCGACTGGCCGCCGGTGCGCATGCGCACCAGGACTTCGGGGATGTAAGCCGACGAAATACGGCGTTCTATGAACAGGCGCACCATGAGATCGAAGTCGGCGTGATAGCGATAGCTCGTGTCGAATCCACCGAGGCCCCTCAGCAGTTCGGTCCGCACGAACAACGTCGGATGCGCGGGATGCCACCCGGCCTCGAACGCTCCGGGGTGATAGGGTTTTGATTTCCAGTAGCGTATCACTTTGCCGGTATCCGCCGCGCTGACGTAGAGCAGGTCGCCATGGACTGCATCTACAGGGCCGGACTCCAGGGCCTTCGCGACCTTGGCAAGAACATCGGGATTTGCATAGACGTCGTCGGAATTGAGGAAGCCGATATAGTTTCCCGTGGCTGCGGCGATGCCCTTGTTCATGGCGTCGTACAACCCGCGATCCGGCTCGGAAATAAGGCGCGCCACCTTCGGGGAAAAATTCCTGACGAGCTCCACCGTGCCATCGGCGGACGCGCCGTCTACGACAACGTGTTCGTAGTCCGAATTCCTCTGCATCGCCACCGCCGAGAGCGTATCGGCGATCGTGGCAACGCTGTTGAAGCAGACGGTAATGACGGTGATCCTGGGAGCGCTCATCGCACACCGGATCCGCTGGCGGTATCCGGCAAGTCCCGGAAGCAATTTGATGGATCAATCATTTTCGGCGCGCTTCAGGTTAATCGCGGCGCGCCGGTCAGCTTGCTCCTGAGCCGATCGGCAACTCCGGTTGCAACATAGCTGGCATCGCCGCGCATAATCATCAGGAAAGCGCGCCGTGCACGAT
>DASVNF010000144.1:0-1671 GCA_036384015.1 Burkholderiales bacterium | reverse complement strand
ATAGAGACGGCCAGGGCGCGCAAGGGGCGCTCAGTTGAGCGTGGTCTCGATACTGGCTTTTTCACCCTTGTTGTCCTCCCAGCCCACTACGATCTTGTCGCCGGCCCTGGCCCCGCGCACCCGGAAGTTGAGGAACGGATTCTTCGACACCGCCTGGCTCCATTGCGCATCGAGGACCGTCTTGCCGTTGTGCGTCGCGAACACCTTCTGGATGAAATGCAGCGGGATCACATCCCCCGAGGACGGGTCCTTGCGCAGGCCGGTCTCCATGGGATGGAACATCAGGACTTTCACATCCGCGACATCGCCCTGCAGGGTTGCGCGGATTTTCATCTGGTCTGCCATTGCCTGCTCCTCGGTCGCCCCGTCAGCCGCCGCAGCCGCCGATCGTCACCTTGACCTCGCGGGCGGTCGCGTAGAACTTGCCACCGGCCTTGACGATCACCCGGACCCGGGCGGTCTCCCCCATCTTGATGCGCGTGGAAATGAACGGGTCCATGGTGCCGCCGATGTCGAATTCGGCGACGAGCGGTTGCGGGTTTTTCTCGGCGATGATGTAGACGGATTCCGTTCCCGGGATCCGGCTGGTGATTTCCACGGGCACGATCGCGCCGTTCTCGGCGATCTCCGGTGCCTTGAGGTCGATCTTGTCGCTCTCGGCAATCGAGTTCGCGCCGATGGCCTTGAGGGCCTCGGGCAAGGCGTGCGCCTCGAACGCGGGTTTGTTCCATTCCGCGGCCAGCAGCCGCAACGGCAGCAGCGCGGACACGAGCGTAGCCAGCATGCCGAGGACCGCCCGCCGGCGGGCGCCGGTGGTGCATTGCTCCGGGTTCATTGATTCAGGCGTCATAGCGTGTAAAGGTAATCCACGATTTTGTCGATCTCGTCGTCGGTCAGGATTTTGTGCTTCCCGAACGGCGGCATCACCGTGTCGGGATTGAACTGCATCGGATCGCGCAACTGTTCGCGCAGGCGGTCGCGTTTCGGGAAACGTGCGCGAATGCCGACCAGAGGCGGGCCGATGTTCGCCGAGGTCACCGCCTGCGGGTCGCCCGGCACCGCGTGACAGGCAAGGCAATTGCCCTTGCCGACTTCCATCGCCAGGAGCTGCCCTGCGGCCTCGTTCGGCTTCAGGTCTGCCAGTGCCGGTGGGGCGGCGATTACAAGCAAGGCGGTTGCCACCAGGCGGGTTCTGTTCATTGCATGAAACATCACATCCGTTCAGACAGCGGCCGCGCGCCGGCGTTCCTCTCAGAGCCCGTTGGGCGCCGCTCAGGCGTCTCCGGCATCGGCCCGCCAGTGTCCCGACGTGCCACCCCTTTTTTCGACGAGACGGATACCTTCGATGCGCATGCCGCGGTCCACTGCCTTGCACATGTCATAAACCGTCAGCAGACCCACGCTGACAGCGGTGAGTGCTTCCATTTCCACGCCCGTCCGTCCCACGGTTTCCGCCGTGGCCACGCAGCGAAGCGAATTGCTGCCCCGGTCGATCTCGAATTCAACCCCGACCCGGGTCAGCGCCAGGGGATGGCACAGGGGAATGAGCTCGGAAGTCCGCTTGGCGCCCTGGATCGCGGCGATGCGCGCGATGCCCAGCACGTCGCCCTTGCGCGCGTCACCCTGCAGGATCAACGCCAGCGTGGCGGGCTGCATGCGGATGCTGCCGCT
>DASVNF010000143.1:0-2366 GCA_036384015.1 Burkholderiales bacterium | reverse complement strand
GATCCGCTCCCGCCTCGCCCAGCGTGTCCTTCTCGGCGCGGGAGCGCAGCGCCAGGTCCAGCATTTTCAGCCGCTGCACCGGCTCCGGGTGGGCCTTCAGCCCGCTCTGCTGCGCGGCGTACCGCGGCCGCTGATACGCCTCGAAGCGCTGCAGCGCCGAAACCAGGCCGTAGGCGTCGTAACCCGCCCGCCATGCCAGCGTGGCGCCGTCGGTGTCCGCCTGCATTTCCTCGCTTTGCGAAAGCGTGGACCGCATCGGCCCGGAATTCAGGAACGCCGCCTGCTGTTGCATGAGTTTGTCCATGCGTTCCATCTGCGGCAGCATCGAAGGATTGTATTTGCGGATCGCTTCCTGGGAGCGCTGCATCGACGACTGCATCTCCTTGTTCATGTATACCCAGCGCAAATGATGCTTGCGCACCACGTGGGAAACCTCGTGGCCGAGCACGCCCGCCAGCTCCGACTCGCTTTCCAGCATCGCCAGCATCCCGCGGGTAATGAGAATGTACCCGCCAGGTACGGCAAAGGCATTTACGGCGTCACTGTCGATCACCCCGAAGCGCCACGGCAGGCCCGGGCGTTCGGACTGTTGTGCGATCCAGGTGCCGACCTTGTTGACGTACTGCTGCAAGCCCGCGTCGTCGACCAGCTTCTGCTGCCCCATCAGCATCGGCAGCATTTCCAGGCCAAGCGCGGCTTCCTCCTTGTCGCCGAGATTGAACTGGGAATACATCCCGGAAGGATCCTTGCGCATCATTTCCCGGTGCTCATTCTCGGATGCGTCCAGCGCTTTCGCGATGCGCGGATCCTTGCGCATCTCGGCATTCACGGCTTCGTCCCGCTGCTTCGCCAGCTTCATCTGCTCGCGCGCCGCACGCCATTCCTCGGCGCGTTGCTGCTTTTCCTCCGGCGTGAGCGATCCGGGGGGACGCTGCTGCTCCGCCTGTGCCTTCTCCATCTGCTCCTGCACGCCCTGCATCTGGGATTCCATCATTTCGGTCGCTTCACGGATGCGCTCGTTCGCCCATTCCTGCTGCGCGCGCATCTGTTCCTGCGAAGGACCACGCGACACCACGCAGCCCGGCAGGGCCAACGCGGCAGACAGGCACGCGAACACGGCGAACCCGCGCCTACTCATCGAAAAAATCCTCGGGCAATTCGTCCATCGACATGTAGTCGCCCGGTTCGATGTAGTCCTGCCGGCGCGCCTGGAGGCCCATGGCGCGCGCAAAACTGATGGCGTCCTTCGACGGCACGTTGTAGAGGCCGAGCTTGTCCAGCTCCCCGCGGCTCGGAGTACCCGCGAGCAGCTCTTCCTCGGAGAATCCGCGGATGCCGTTATCGGCGAACGGCTTGACCGTGGCTGCCGGCGCGGTCTTCGAGGGAGCATTGAAACGCACGTCGAGCAGGCGCACCCAGCCGCTGGCTGCGCCGGCCTTCACCCGGGCCCAGTTGCCGTCGCGGCCGAGGATTTCCAGGGGCTGCTGCTTCGCGACCCTGGCTACGGGACGGGCGTCGGCGGCCGGGCGGTCCAGCACGTCGGCGGCTTTCGATGCGAAACCAGATTCGCCGGCCAGCGCCGGCAGCGCGATGACCGCAAGCAGGAGAACAGGGAGTTTTCCCATTTGCCCGCCCGGCTAGGGATTGGACGCGACCCGCAGCTTCCTGGTGAACTGCTGGAACCGGCTCGCGTTCTGCGGCGCCTGGATCCCCTCGAGCGTCGCCAGGCCGGGTGCCAGCTTGTCGAGCCGCACTTGCGGCAGCGGGTGGGTCTTGTAGAGCAGCGAGAGGAAGTTATCCTGGGGATCGGCAGTGGCCAGCGTCGTGAGCACCGCCGGCAGACCGTAGGGATCGTATCCGGCGCGGGTCGCCAATACCACTCCGATGCGATCGGCTTCGAACTCATCGCCCTTGTCGAGGCCTCGCGCATACAGTTCCTTGGTCGGTCCGGCGAGCTGCCTCACCAGTTCCGAGTGCTTGCTGTCCGATGTGGCGGCCAGACCTTCGCCAAGCAAGTCCGCCAGCGCCGATTTCTTCAGCGCGTTCAGGTGGTGCTTGCGAGTTACGTGGGAAACTTCGTGAGCGAGCACGCCGGCGAGTTCCGCCTCGTTGCGCAATTGCTTCATCATGCCCTTGGTCACGATGATGTAGCCCCCGGGCGCGGCGAACGCATTGATGTGGTCGGAACTGTTGACGCCGAAATGCCAGGGCAGGCCGGGTCGTTCCGATTGCAGCGCCACCCACATGCCGACTTCGTTTACGTATTTCTGCAGTTCCGGATCGTCCAGCAGGGGCGATGCGCCGAGCAGGGTTTCCGCCATGCCGTCGCCGATCTTGATCTCCTCCGGTTCCTTCACGTCGCGCAG
>DASVNF010000142.1:0-40254 GCA_036384015.1 Burkholderiales bacterium | reverse complement strand
GCTCATCAGTGGCGTCGAGCCGGGCAGCCCCGCCGACAAAGCCGGCCTGAAGTCCGGCGACGTCGTGCTTGGCGTCAACGGCAAGGAAGTCACGCAGCTGGGCCAGTTGTCCGGCGAGATCGCCGGCCTCAAGCCCGGCAGCAATGCCAGCCTGGATGTGTGGCGCAACGGGTCGCGCAGCAAGATCGATGTCAAAGTCGGTCAGCTTGACGAGCCGCAGAACCTCGCGGCGGCCGGTTCCGGCGCGCAGGGTGAAACGCCCAAGCTCGGGCTGACGGTCAGGGAACTCGCTCCGGCGGAACGGGCCCAGATCAAGTCCGAAGGCGGACTGGTGGTGCAGAACGTCACCGGCGCCGCGGCGCGTGCCGGCATCCAGCCCGGCGACGTCATCCTCGCCTTCAAC
Organism: Burkholderiales bacterium; assembly: GCA_036384015.1. Classification (GTDB taxonomy): domain Bacteria; phylum Pseudomonadota; class Gammaproteobacteria; order Burkholderiales; family JACQAP01; genus JACQAP01. The sequence goes on along the minus strand of DASVNF010000142.1, from coordinate 39,851 downwards.
GATACGCCGCTGAAGACCGTGGACCAGCTCAAGTCGCTGGTTTCGAAGACGGAGAAATCCAAAACCGTCGCCCTGCTGGTGCAACGGGATGAAGCACGCATCTACGTGCCGCTGCAGATGGGCTAAGCAGGAGCACAGTTCCAAACCAACGGGCCGCGATTCGCGGCCCGTTTCTTATTTCAACCGCGGCGGCGGCTGGAATCCGGGCAATACTTCCGCAAGCAGCCGGGCGAACTCGATGCAGGTGCGGTCTTCGCCGTAAGGCCCGATGATCTGCATGCCGACCGGAAGCCCGCCGCGGGAAAATCCGACCGGCGCGGAGGTGGCCGGCAGATAAGCCAACGTGGCGAGTGAAATCCAGCCGAGCTGTTCCCAGTACCAGCGTTTGCCGCCGTTGATCACGATGGTCCGTTCGATCAGGTCCTCGCTATGGTCGTGCGGGAATGCGCAAACCGGACCGACCGGACACAGCAGCACGTCGTGGCGGGCGAAATAATCCCTCCAATGCGCTCGCACCCGCTCGCGCTTTTCGTGCACCGGTAACCACCCCCGGTGACTGACGCCGCTATACTCGGCCAGCCGTCTCCGCACGCTGCCTGCTGCGGCTGCGCGCCCCGCTTCCTGTATGCGCGCAAACGCCTTCTCGTTCAGGTGCGCTGTCACTACGGGCCACAACAGACGCAGGTAGTCATCGAAATTTCCCGCCAACGATGGCAGCGGCCTGGCCTGGTCGACACGGACCCCGGCCTTCTGCAGGACGCTCAAGGCATTCTCCAGCGGCGCCCTCACCTCGTCGTCGAGCGGAAAATCCGGATCGTCCAGCCATGCGCCCACGCGGAATTCCGCGAGCCGGCGCGCACGCGGCTGAGGCAGCCGCGTCTTGCCATCCGCGCCACTATCGGCCAGTACGTCGAGCAGGAGGCCAAGGTCCGCCGCCGAGCGCGCGATCGGTCCTGCGACACAGAGATCGGGCACCGCGAGCGAGCCGGGCGGCGGCGGGAGGTGGCCGCGCAAAGGCACCAGGCCATAGGAGGGCTTGTGGCCGTAGACACCGCAAAAATGCGCGGGAATGCGAATCGAACCGCCGATGTCGCTGCCTAGTTCAAAGGCGCTGAACCCCGCCGCCACCGCTGCGGCTGCGCCCCCGGACGAGCCCCCGCTGGTGCGTGACAAATCCCAGGGATTGTTGGTCGCGCCGAACAGCAGGTTGTAGGTCTGCACGTCCGCGGCATAGATCGGTACGTTGCTCTTGCCGCTGATTATCATGCCCGCGGCCGACAGGCGCTCGACCGCATCGGCGTTGGCCGCCGGAACATGCTTTTTCCACTGCGGCGCGCCGCAGGTAGTGAGCAGGCCGGCGGTTTCGAAACTGTCCTTGATGGTTGCGGACAGGCCGTGCAGCATGCCGGGCGGCGAATCGCCGCGACGGCCATCCAATTCCTGCGCCTGGTTGCGCGCGCGAGCGGCGTCCAGCGTTACCACCGCATTCAACGCCGCGCCGTGCCTGTCGATTCTTGCAAGTTGCGCGTCGAGCAGTTCCAGTGCGGAAGTTTTTCCCGTCCGCAGCTGCCCTGCCAGTACCGTGGCGGAGGCAAACGGATTCATCGGCATGTAGTGGCTGCGAGGTCGGTTCGCGAGCTCCGGCGGCGCGGAAACCTCAACCGGTCAGCCACGCCACTGTTCGACATCAGTCGAGCAGATCCGGCTGCTCTTTCACGATACGCTGATACAGGGGCTGAAAGGCCACCCATCCACCATAGGGCGTGCCCACCGCCTGGCGCGTGACGAGCGCGCTTTCGTCATCGATCATGCGCGGCTTTCCCGCCGCCTCGACCAGCAGCTGCGCCTGGCAGCAGCGCTCCATCGCGATGAACCACCAGGCTGCTTCGTCCACCGTCTGGCCGACCGTGAGATTGCCGTGATTGACCATGATCACGGCCTTGCGACCGCCCAGTGCGCGGCCGATACGATCGCCTTCCTCGGTGTCATACACCACACCGTTGTATTCCTGGAAAATCGAATGGTCCTTGTAGAAAGCGCAGGCATCCTGGGTCAGGGGGTCCAGCAGCCGGCCGAATGTGGACCAGCTGCGCCCATGGACGCCATGCGCATGCGCGGCGGCAACCACGTCCGGCCGCGCCATGTGCACGCGCGAGTGGATGGCAAAGGCTGCGGCATTGCAGGGCCGGCCTTCGATGACCTTGCCCTCGTGATCGATCAGCGACAGGTTGGATACCTTGATCTGGCTGAAATGCACCGCATAGGGGTTCACCCAGAAACAATCCTTGCGCCCGGGATCGCGCGCTGTGATGTGCCCGGCGACGCCTTCGTCGAAGCCGAACTTCGAAAACAGCCGGAATGCCGCGGCCAGGCGCTGCTTGATGTGCAGCCGCTCCTCCTCGACAGTGCTGAATACCGGCAACTCCGGCCGGAACACTTCCATTTTCATTCAGGCCCTCCTCATGGTCGGCGCTGCGGGCGATTATAACCAAGCCCCCGGACGGGCCGCGGACAGTTGCGCCGGCCCGCGAAAAGTTGCTAAATGCTTCAGCGCGGTCGGCAGAAGGGGAGGGCCAGATGCCGGGCAAGGATACATCGGATCCGGACAGGGACCAGTTGCTCGACATCCTCACCGAACTCCATGGGATGATCGAAGCACGGCATGCGGGCGCATCCAGCGCCGGCAGCGGCCTGCCGCCCTCTAAACTCGAGACGGCGTTCTCCCGGCAGGTGCGGACTCCCGAAGGACGCATTACCCCCCATCCGCAACTCCTTGCCGCCATCGTCGAAGCTTCCCCGGACGCGATTACCAGCAGGACCCTGGACGGCACCCTGCTGACGTGGAACAGCGGCGCTGAAAAGATGTACGGCTATACGGCCCGCGAAATGGTCGGTACCAGCCATCAGCCGCTGCTGCCGGATCATTGCGCCGCCGAAGTGGAAGCCATCAATGCAGGCCTTGCCAGGGGCGAAAGCATCCAGGACCTGGAGACGTTCAGGCGCCGCAAGGATGGCTCGCTGGTTCAGGTCTCGCTCAACCTCGCGCCGATCTTCGAGCAAGGCAAGGTGGTGCGGGTCTGTTCGATCGCGCGCGACATTACAGCGCGCAAAGTCACGGAGCGCGCCCTGCAGGCAGCGCTTGCCCAGGCGCAGTCCCGCGCCGCCGAACTCGCCGCCGTGCTGGACGCGGTGCCCGCGGCCGTTTTCATCGCCCATGATCGCGAGTGCCTGCGGGTGACGGGAAACCGGGCGGCGTCGGAATTGCTGGACCTGCCGGCTGGCTCCAATGTTTCGCTGAACCCGGACAGCGGGGTCCTCCCTCGGCACTTCCGCATCTGCCGCAATGGTCGCGAATTGACTACGGAAGAACTCCCGGTGGAACAAGCCGCTCGCCAAGGCATCGAGGTGCGTGGCTTCGAGGAGGAGATAGTGTTCGCGAATGGTATCGTCAAGCACCTGATTGGCAACGCCAAACCGCTCTACGGCCCATCCGGGGAAATTTATGGCTCCGTCGCCGCCTTCGTCGACATTTCGGAGCGCAGGGAAGCGGAAGAGCAGATCCGTCGCATGGCGCATCTGGATCCCCTCACAAATCTGCCGAATCGGCTCCTGCTGATGGACCGGCTGCGCCAGGCGCTTTCGATTTCGCAACGCAATCAAACCCGTACGGCGATTCTCTTTCTCGACCTGGACCATTTCAAGGAAATCAACGACAACCTGGGCCACCACGTAGGGGATCGGTTGCTCCAGGAGGTGGCTGGCCGCCTCCGCGGCGCCATCCGGGAAGCGGACACGGTGTCCCGCCTTGGAGGCGACGAGTTCATCGTCGTGCTGCCGGAATTGCATGCGGCAGATGATGCCGCCGGCGTGGCGACAAAAATACTCAATGCGATCAGTGCCGAATACACTATCGCCGGTCAAAAATTAGGCATTACGCCCAGCATCGGCATTAGTGTCTTCCCGGATCATGGCGAGGATCCGGCCTTGCTCCTGCGACACGCCGACAAAGCGATGTACGAAGCCAAGCAGGCGGGCCGCAGGAGATTCCGATTTCACGGCGCCAGGACCTGAGACCGCCTTCACTCCAGTTTCGAACTCCGGAATCCGGCTGTCAGAAATAGCCGGACACGCCGGAAGCCCACGTCTGGCGTGGGCCGTTGCGAAGGGCTCCGAAACATGGCTCAATGATCCGCAAGGGACGGCATCTTTACGCCACGTTTATCGTGCAAACAAACAAAAGCAGCCGGCTGGTCGGGGATGCCGAGGTGCAAAAAAAGGATCAACCAAAGGATTACACCGACCTCAGTCCGGAGTTGGTGGAAATCGTCAGGGCATTGCAGGCTTCGCTGACCGAGAAACGGGTGCGGCAACAATTGCAGTCCGTCGACAGCGCCCCTTCCATGCTCGAATCGGCGTTCGCGCAGGAACAGGCGAAACGCGGGTCCAGCCCCGACATTGCCTCGCACCCGCGCCTGCTTGCGGCGGTGGTCGAATCCGCCGATGCCGCAATCATCAGCGAAACCTGGAATGGCGTGGTGCTGACATGGAACAAGGGCGCCGAGCGCATTTTCGGATATTCATCCACGGAGATGATCGGCAAGAGCCGCGCCTGCCTGATCCCGGAATTCCTCCGCAACGAAGACGCCAAGCTCATGCGCCAGGTCACCGAGGGCAAGGCGACGCTCAACTATGAAACGGTCTGGCAACAGAAGGATGGCAAGTTCGTCGACGTCGCGGTGAGCCTGTCCCCGTCGATCGAAGGCGACAAGGTGGTGCGCCTGTCGCTGGTGGTCAACGACGTCACCGACCGCAAGCGCATGGAACGGGCGCTCATGGAGAGCGAGCGCAAGCAGCGCCAGCGCGCGGCCGAACTGAAGATCGTGCTCGATTCGGTGCCGGCGGCGGTCTGGATCGCGCACGACGCCGAATGCAAGGTCATCACCGGCAATCGTGCGTCCTACGACATGCTGCGCCTCCCCCAGGGCAGCAACATCTCTCCGAGCGGACCGGAACAGGACCGCCTCGTCCATTTCCGCATGTTCCGTAACGGCCGGGCACTGGAAACGCACGAACTGCCCGTGCAGATGGCAGCCTTTCGCGGCATCGAAGTTCGCGATTTCGAGGAAGACATCGTCTTCGATGACGGCAGCATCCGCCACCTCATCGGCAACGCGGCACCGCTGCGCGATGCGGGCGGCAAGGTCTATGGCGCGGTCGCGGCATTCATCGACATCACGGCCCGGCGCAACATGGAAGAGCAGATCCGGCGCATGGCGCATTTCGATTCGCTGACCAGCCTGCCCAACCGGATCCTCCTGATGGACCGGCTGGAGCAGGCCCTGGCGGTATCCCAGCGCAATCAGTCGAAGACCGCCGTGATTTTCATGGACCTGGATCACTTCAAGGATATCAACGACAACCTCGGCCATCATGTCGGCGACATGCTGCTGCAGCAGGTCGCCGAACGCATCCGCACCAGTCTGCGTGAAGTCGACACGGTTTCGCGCCTGGGCGGCGATGAATTCGTGATGGTGCTGCCGGAATTGCGCCATAGCGACGACGCCGCGCTCATCGCGCAGAAACTGCTGCGATCGCTTGCCAGCGAGTTCTTCGTCGCCGGCGAGAAAATCAACATCACACCGAGCCTCGGCATCTGCATCCATCCGGACAACGGCAGCGACGCCGGAATGCTGATACGAATCGCCGACAAGGCCATGTATCACGCCAAGCAGGCGGGCAGGAATACCTTCCGCTTCTATGAGCCCAGCATGAAAGGCTGAAGCCGGCCGTTCGACGCAGTGCAACTTGCGCGCACCCGCCACCGGGTGTGTAATCCCTCGAAGTGGAGCCAGATGCGGCGGGCAGAGTTTGCCGCCGTCCGCTATGCTTCCAGCCCAACGGCATTTTCAACGGGAGGAATTCCGGCAATGGCGACACGCCCCGTGAAGTCGCGCACTCTCGGGCAGTGCCGCGATCGGCATGCCCCTTCCCCGCCCATGCCAGGCGAATCGTCTGCGGTCGCTCCGGCCATGCGGCAACGCGCGGGAGACGCGGCCGAGGCACACGGCGACGCGCGGGAAAACTCGTATCGGTTCCTGATCGAATGCCTGCCCCATATCGTCTGGAGCGCCTTGCCCGACGGCGGCAACAACTACTGCAACCCGCAGTGGACCGCCTACACCGGACTGTCAGCCGAGGCAACGCGCGGTGACGGCTGGATGAATGCCCTGCACCCCGATGAGCGCCCCCGGGTCATGGAATGGTGGCGTGGCTGCCTGGCGGGAACGGGCCGCCACGACATCCGCTACCGCCTGCGCCGAACGGATGGGAGCTACCGCTGGCACTTCGCACGGGCCATGCCGATCAGGAATCCCGAAGGAAACGTCACCAAATGGATCGGCAATGTGATCGACATCCATGACCAGGTCGAAGCCGAGGCGCAGTTGCAGGCCAGCGACGCGAAGTATCGCAACCTGGTCGAAATGTCGTCGGATGCGATCTATATCAGGATGGGCAGCACGATCGTCTTCGCCAATGCCGCAACGGCACGCATCTACGGGGTGGCCACTCCCGAGGAGCTGCTCGGAAAATCGCCGCTTTCCTTCGTTCATCCGGATTACATCGAGGCGCTCAAGGAACGCTGGCACAAACTGGAAACGAAAAGAAAACCGCTGCCGCCGTACGAGGCGAAGCTGATCCTGGGGGACGGCAGCATGATCGATGTGGAGTCCGTGGCCTCGCCGATCGACTACCAGGGACAGCCGGCGGCGCACGTGGTCCTGCGCGACATTTCGGAACGCAAGGCGCTGCAGCAGCGCAAGACAGACCTGCTGAAGGAACAGGCCGCCCATGCCCAGGCGGCCGCGCTGGCGGAGCATTTCGAGCTTCTGGCGGAAGCCGTCCCCAACATGGTCTGGACCACGCGCCCGGACGGCTACCTCGACTACGTCAACCAGCGCGTCCTCGACTATATGGATTGCACCTTCGGCGATATCGAGGGCCACGGCTGGGTCAAGTTCGTGCATCCGGAGGACCTCCCGACCGTCCAATCGAGATGGGCGCAGAGTCTCGCCACCGGATCCGCCTTCGAAGTCGAGGAGCGCTTCCGCCGCGGCGGTGACGGCGCTTATCGCTGGCATATCGCGCGAGCTCTCCCGGTGCGCGATGCCGATTATCACGTTGTCACCTGGGTCGGAACCTGCGTCGACATCGACGACCAGAAACACGCGCAAGCTTTGCTCAGCAGTTCGCGGGCCCGTCTTGAACAGGCCGTCGTGCTGCGCACCCGGGAACTGCTGCTCGCGAACTCCGCTCTGCGTATCTCGGAAGGCAAGCTGCGCAATCTTTCCGCCCACCTGCAATCGGCCCGGGAGACGGAACGGGCGTCGATCGCCCGCGAGATTCACGATGAGCTTGGAGCGTCGCTCACCGCCGTCAAAATGGACCTGACGCGTTATGTCAAGACCTTCCACGACATTCCGGCGGCCTCGCGGGACCTGCTGGCGGAGGTCGCATCGCTCGTCGATTCCGCCATTCAGACCGTGCGCCGCATCGCGACCCAGCTGCGTCCGAGCATTCTCGACCACCTCGGCCTGTGGCCTGCCCTCGAATGGCAGCTCGAGGAATTCGAGAATCGCTACAGCGTGCAATGCTCGATCGAACTCGACGCCATGCCAGCCGGGTTGGACAAGGATGCGCAGACCGCCGTATTCAGGATCGTCCAGGAGGCGCTGACGAACGTGGCGCGGCACTCCCGGGCCACGCGCGTGCATGTGAAAGTCACCAAAGTCGGGGAACATGTGCGCATAGACATAACCGACAATGGCATCGGCATTCCCGCGGAAAAGCTCAGCGATCCGACTTCCTGCGGCATCCAGGGAATGCACGAGCGGGCCGAGGCCTTCGGCGGCCGCATTCAGCTGGAAAGCAATCCGGCCGACGGCACGCGGTTGTACATCGATTTCCCGCTGCGCCCCGCGGCGGCCAGGCGAGTCGCCGGGGAAGCCTGACATGCTGCGTGTTCTGCTCGTCGACGACCATGCGATCACGCGGGACGGGTTGCGGCGCATCCTGTCCGATTATCCGGAGCCGCTCGAGATCGGCGAGGCGGCGAATGGCGCACAGACGCTTTCCATGGTACGCCAGGAGCACTGGGACCTCGTCCTGCTGGATATTTCCCTGCCCGACAAGAGCGGACTGGATGTCCTCAAGGTGATCAAGAAGGACCAGCCAGCGCTCGCCGTCATCGTCCTGAGCATGTACCCGATGGACCAGTATGCGCTGCGCGTGCTCAAGGCTGGCGGTGCCGGATACCTTTCCAAGGAAACCGCCTCGGACCAGTTGCTCCAGGCGGTCCAGAAAGCGGCCTCGGGCGGCACTTTCATCACGCCGGAACTCGCGGAACACATGGCCAGGGAATTGGCGAGAAAATCCACCCGCCCGCTGCACGAGGAATTGTCCGATCGCGAATTCGAGGTGCTGCGCCTGATTGCGACCGGAAAGACGGCGACCGAGATCTCCGAACACCTCTCGCTGAGCGTCAAGACCGTCAGTACCTATCGCGCGCGCATCCTGCAGAAGATGGGGATGCGCCATAACGCGGAACTGACCCACTATGCCATTGTCAACAGGTTGGTGTTCTGAGCATTCGGAACCTGCGGGCCTGTAGGACAAAAGACTACACGAGAATCAGCCTAACCCTGATTGTCTCGCGTCCATCCGTGCCTGATGCTCCATGCTAAACAATAGCTGCCGCCTTTGATGGCAAAAGAACAACAATCAAGAGCAGCGGCTGCGTACCAACTTCGCGCACGAGGATCATTCCGTTGCGTTCAGTTTTTTGCTGTCTGAGGGAGAACAGGAAGATCGAGGGCGCACACGCCCGATGCAGCCCTTCTTTCTCGTTTTTTGATCAGTCTTTCGCCAAGCGCGCATCCAGCGGCCACCCCGACGCCCTCCTCACGCCCCCTGCTTTCGCCGGTGCCGTCGCATGAAGGCGTCGCCGGCTTCCATTCCGGGGGGCCAGGACACAGGGATGAGCCTGGTTGCGGGCGGGGCGCTGGTCGCGCTCGTCGCCCTGATCGTCATCGCCGTTCTGTCCTACCGAAGCATCAGCAGCTTTCAGGAAGGCGCGCGCTGGGTCGACCACACCAACAACGTGTTGCGGACCACCGAATTGATTTTTTCCGATCTGAAGGACGCGGAGTCGGCCGTTCGGGGTTACGCCATCACCGGCGACAAGTCGTATCTGCAGCCGCTCGGCGATTCCACCGCCGGCATCCCGCTGCGGCTCGATCTCCTTGCCAGGCTCACCGCGGACAATCCCGCTCAGGCCGCCCGCAGCCGCGAGCTTGCGGACCTCGTCAATCAACGTCTCGCCGCGGCGGAACGCACCCTCCAGACCTATCGGCAGGGCAAGCGCCAAGCGGCATCGGTTGAAACCAGGTCGCAACTGGACTCCGGCAAGGCGCTGATGGACGATATCAGGGCGCTGATCGGACAGTTGCGCACGGAGGAGGAAAGCCTGCTGCGGGAGCGCGCCGCGAGTTCCGAGAACGCCGCGCGCAAGACCACCGCGATCATCATTTTCGGCAATCTCGTCGGTCTGTCCATCCTGGCATTGGCGTTCGGCCTGCTGCGCAGGGAGGTGCTGACCCGCGCGCGCGCGCAAAAGGCCGCGCAGCAACTGGCGGCCGAGATCGAGGACCTGTATGAACGCGCGCCCTGTGGCTACCATTCGGTGAACAGGGACGGCGTGTTCGTCCGCATGAACAGCACCGAACTGGCCTGGCTGGGATATACCCTGGATGAAGTCATCGGCAAGCTCAGATTCCAGGACGTCGTCGCTCCGGAGTTCCGGCAAGTCGTCCAGGAGAACTTCCCGCGGTTGCTGCAGGGAGGCACCACCGACAACCTCGAGTACGAACTGGTGCGCAAGGACGGCAGCAGGTTCCCCGTGTCCGTGAACGCCACGGCGATCCTGGATGAGGCAGGCCGCTTCATCATGAGCCGAACCACCATGTTCGACATCACCGCCCTCACCGCGGCGCGCTCCCAGCTGATCGAGGCCAATGCCTTTCTCGACACGGTCGTCGAGAACATTCCCAGCATGGTTTTCGTCAAATATGCGGATTCCCTGCGCTTTGCCCGGATCAACCGCGCCGAGGAAGCCCTGCTCGGCATGTCGCGCGAGCAGGTCGTCGGCAAATCCGACCATGACCTGTTTCCGAAGGCGCAGGCCGATTTCTTTACCGCAAAGGACCGGCAGGTGCTGGCCTCGCGGGACGTGGTCGACATCCAGCAGGAGGCCATCAGCACACCCCACGGCGAACGGATTCTGCATACCCGGAAAATCGGACTGCGTGATGCCTCGGACAATCCGCAATACCTGCTCGGAATCTCCCACGACATCACGGAACGGATCCAGGCCGAGGAGCACATCAAGGCCCTGGCCGCCGACCTGGAGGTTCGCGCCAACCAGCTCGAGTCCGCCAACAAGGAACTGGAAAGTTTCAGCTATTCGGTAAGCCATGACCTGCGCTCGCCGCTGCGCGCGATCGACGGATTTTCCCGCCTGCTCGAGGAGGACTACCACCAGGTGCTCGACGCCGAGGGAAAGAGGCTGCTGTCGGTCATCCGCCAGAGCAGCCAGCGGATGGGCACCCTCATCGACGACCTGCTCGCCTTCTCCAAGCTGGGGCGCAAGCCCCTCGCCGTCGCCTGTGTCGACATGAACGAGCTGGTTGCCGAAGCGCTGGCCGACGTGCGCGCGGCCGCGCCGGCTGCCGACGTCGAGGTGAGGCTGGGGGACCTGCCTGCGGCAACCGGCGACCGTGTCCTGCTGCGGCAGGCATGGATCAACCTGATCTCGAACGGTTTCAAATACTCGTCGAAAAAAGACAAGCCGGAAGTGGAAGTCGGCGGCCGGCCGACGGAGAACGGCAGCATCGTCTACTTCGTCCGGGACAACGGCGTCGGCTTCGACATGCAGTACTACGACAAGCTGTTCGGGGTCTTCCAGCGCCTGCACCGCGCCGAGGAATTTCCGGGTACCGGCGTCGGCCTGGCCATCGTGCAGCGCGTCGTGGCCCGCCATGGCGGACGGGCCTGGGCCGAGTCCGCGCCTGGCAAGGGTGCGACTTTCTTTTTCTCAATTCCTGGAGCGGGGGGGCCGACATGACCGATTACGAATACGTGGAGATCCTGCTGGTCGAGGACAATCCGACCGATGCGGAGCTGGCGATCCGCGCATTGCGGAAGAAGAACCTGGCCAACAACCTGGTATGGGTGCGGGACGGCGCCGAAGCCCTCGATTTCATATTCTGCAAGGGCCAGTACCAGGACCGGGCCAACGGAACGCCCAAGCTTATCCTGCTGGACCTGAAACTTCCCAAAGTGGACGGGATCGAAGTATTGCGCAAGATCAAGGCCGATCCCGAAGCGAGGTCGATTCCCGTTGTCATGTTGACTTCGTCCCACGAAGAGCGGGATATCGTCGACAGCTACGAACTGGGCGTGAACAGCTACATCGTCAAGCCGGTCGATTTCGAGAAATTCCTCGAAATGGTCGCGCAGGTCGGCCTGTACTGGTCCCTGGTCAACAAGGTTCCGACCCGCTAGGAAGCGGTCTCAAAGTTCAGGAGCATGCGCTCAGCATGGTAGAAACGAGAATTCTGATCGTCGAGGACTTTGGGCCGGACGCCGAGCTGGAACTGCGGGAACTGCGGCGCAGCGGCCTCAATTTCACGGCGAAAGTCGTGGAGACGGAGCGCGATTTCCGCGACAGCCTGTCGTCATACGACCCCCACGTGGTCCTGTCCGATTTCTCCCTCCCCCAGTTCAGTGGCATGGCGGCGCTCGCGATCTGCCGCGAATTGCGGCCGGACATTCCGTTCATTTTCGTCTCGGGAACCATCGGCGAGGAAAGCGCCGTCGAAGCGTTGCGCAGCGGGGCGACTGACTATGTGCTGAAGACCAATCTCAGGCGGTTTCCCTCGGCCGTCCAGAGGGCAATCACCGAATCCAGGGACCGCCAGGCGAGGCACAAGGCCGAGCAGCGGGCACGGTTGCTGGAAACCCAGTTTTCCATGTTCATGCGCAACCTCCCGGCCTCCGCCTTCACCAAGGACCAGGCGGGAAAGTTCGTATTCGTCAATCCGAGCTTCACCGGCATAGCAGGCCTGCCGATGGAGAAAATGATCGGAATGACGACCGCGGACCTCTATCCGCAGGAATACGTCGGCCCGATCCTCGCCAACGACCGCAGGGTGATGGAGCAGAAGGAACCCCATCGCGCGGTCGAGCGGGTAACCTACGGCGGCGCGGACCGGTTTTTCCTGGTCTCCAAGTTTCCGATCCCCGACGATGACGGCAAGGTGCGGCGGCTCGGCGGGATTGCGGTTGAAATCACCGACCGCCTGGAGATGGAAGAGGCCCTTAAGGCCAGCGAGGAGCGCTTCCGCGGCATCGTCGAGACCACCGAGGAATGGGTGTGGGAATGCGATGCGAAGGGGCGCATGACGTACAACAATCCGGCCATCGAAAGAATCCTCGGCTATACGCCCGCGCAGCTCGAGGGCAGCGACACCAGCAACCTCATCGATGAGCGGGACCGCGAAAAACTGGCGGAGATCGTGTCCCAGGCTGCGTCGGGCCGGTCACGCTGGCACCACGTCGTCCTGCGCTGGCGCCGCAAGGACGGCAAAATCCGCTGGCTGGAAAGCAGCGGCATGGCGATGGTTGGAAACGACGGCAACGTCACGGGATTCCGCGGCACGGACCGCGACATCACCGACCGCGTGCTGCAGGAAGCGCAACTGCAGCGCCTGTCCCGGATCCGGGAGGTGCTCGGCAGCTTTTCCTCGGCCGTCATCCGTCTGCATACCCGCGAGGAACTGCTGCAGGAACTGTGTCGTATCGCGGTGGAAATCGGCGGGATGCGAATGGCATGGGCGGGCGTCATCGACGCCCGCGCCCAGTCGATCGTTCCGGTGGCATCGCACGGCGCCGTCGACGGATTTCTCGATGCCCTCAATCTCTCCCTGAAAGCGCCGGCCCCGGACCAGGATACGCTCGCCGCCATTTCGGTCAGGCAGCAGGTTCAGCAGATCATCAACGACATCGACAGGCCGGATTTGCCCTTGTACTGGCGCGAACAGGCGCTGCGCCGGGATTATCGCGCCGCGGCCGCGCTGCCCTTCCTCTCCGAATCCGGCGTGACGGCGGTGGTCGTTCTGTTTTCGTCCGAGCCCGGTTTCTTCAAGGACGACCAGATCAAGCTGCTCGCCAATCTGTCGGCCGACGCCTCGATGGCCTTCGAACGCCTGGAAAAACAGGAGCGGATCGATTACCTGTCCTACTACGACACCCTGACCGGTGTCGCCAACCGCAGCCTGCTGCTCGAACGGCTGAAGCAGTTCTCGCACGAGGCGACGCGCAATGGGCGCAAACTTGCCCTGATGATCCTGGATATCGAGCGCTTCCGCTTCATCAACGAGTCGATGGGCCGCGGTGCCGGCGACAGCCTCCTGAAGCTGATCGCCGAACGGTTGCTCAATGAACATGAAAGCGAAAGGATTGCCCGCGTCGGCATGAACAGTTTCGCCATCGTGCTGCCGGACCTGGTGCACGATATCCAGGCGGCGCGGATGGTGGAGGAGCGGCGGCGTCTGCTCTCGCAGACGCCGTTCCAGCTCAATGGCCAGGAACTGCGCATTTCAGTCCGCTGCGGCATCGCCGTGTTCCCCGACAACGGGGATGAGCCGGATCTCCTGGTACAGAACGCCGAGGCAGCCCTGGGACGCGCCAAGCAGGCGGGCGAGCAGGCCGTCTATTACACGCCCATGCTCAATGCGCACTTCGCCGAAAGGCTCGCCCTCGAGACGCGGCTCAGGCTGGCGCTGGAGGAGCGCCAGTTCGCGCTGCACTATCAGCCCAAGGTCAGCCTCGCAACGGGAGAGATCGAAGGGATCGAGGCGCTCCTGCGCTGGGACGACCCGGAAAACGGCCTGATCATGCCGTCGCGCTTCATCCCCATCCTCGAGGAGACCGGCATGATCGTCGAGGTCGGGCAATGGGCGCTCGCGGAAGCGGCCCGCGTTTACCGGAAATGGTTGTCGTCGGGGCTGGCGGCAAAGCACATTGCCGTAAACGTGTCGGCGATCCAGTTGCGGCGCTGGGATTTCGTGGACTTCATGAAGAAGCTGCTTGCCGACTACGCGCCGGATGCCGGCATCGACATAGAGATCACGGAATCGATGGTGATGCAGGACATCGAGCGGAGCGCCGAGATACTGGGCGCATTGCGCGCCGCGGGGGTGGCGATCTCGATGGACGACTTCGGCACCGGCTATTCGTCCCTGAGCTATCTTGCGCGGCTGCCGATCGATACGCTGAAAATCGATCGCTCCTTCGTCAGCACCATGACCGAACGGCAGGATCATATCGAAGTGGCGGCGGCCCTCATTTCCATGGCACATTCCCTGGGCCTGAGAACGGTTGCCGAAGGTGTCGAAACGGAACGCCAGCGCGACCTGCTGAAAGGCCTCGGCTGCCACCAGATCCAGGGTTACCTGATCAGCCGCCCGGTGCCGGAAGAAGAAATGGCGAAGCTGCTTTCCCGCTAGATCCGGCCGGGCTCTGCCGGGCCTTGCAGGAAATCGAAATCGCAACCGCCGTCGGCCTGCAGGACGTGGCGGTGATACAGGCTGGCATAGCCGCGCGCGGGCGCCAGGGTGGGCGCCCTCGATTTGAGCCGCGCGCCCAGTTCCGCCTCGCCCACCAGAAGATCCAGGCGCCGCTCCCTGACCGACAGTTTGATGCGGTCGCCGTTGCGCACCGCGGCGAGCGGACCGCCGGATGCCGCGTCCGGGCTCACGTGCAGCACGACGGTGCCGAAAGCCGTGCCGCTCATGCGCGCATCGGAGATGCGCACCATGTCCTTCACGCCCTTCTGCGCCAGTTTCTTCGGGATCGGCAGGTAACCCGCTTCCGGCATGCCCGAGGGGCTCAGGGGCCCGGCGTTCTTGAGCACCAGGAAATCATCCCGGGTCACATCGAGGTCCGGCAAATCGATGCGCGCCGACAGGTCTTCCAGCGATTCGAACACGACCGCCCTTCCCTCGCGCTCGAACAAGCCCGCATCCGCTGCTGCCCGTTTCAGTATCGCTCCCCGGGGGGCCAGGCTTCCGAACAGCGCAACCAGCCCGCCGGCCGCCGAAACCGGTTCGGAGCGCGGACGGATGACGTCGCGATCCACGTACGTTACGCCGCGGGCGAGGCGCGCGCCGAGCGTCTCCCCCACGACCGTCATGCAATCGAGGTGCAACAGGTCCTTCAGTTCCGCGAGCAATGCGCTCATGCCGCCCGCCGCGTGGAAATCCTGCATGTAGTGGCTGCCGGTCGGCTTGAGATCCACGAGCACGGGCGTTTCGTCCGACAGCTTGTTGAGGCGATCCAGGGAAATCGCAATGCCCCGGCGCCCCGCCACCGCCGTCAGATGAATGATCGCGTTGGTGGAGCCGCCGATGGCTAGCAGGATCCTCAACGCGTTCTCCACGGATTTCTCCGTGATGATCTCGGAAGGTCGCGGACCTTTCGCCTTCACCAATCCCATGGCCCGGATGCCGGCCGCTTCGGCTGCCCGCAATCTGTCGGCGTGCACCGCCGGGATGGCCGCGGTGTCCGGCAGGCTCATGCCCAGCGCCTCCGCGACGCAGGCCATGGTGCTGGCCGTGCCCATGACGGCACAGGTTCCCGCCGTGGTCGCAAGATTGCCTTCGATTTCATCGATGCCGGCATCGCTGACTTCCCCGGCCCGGTACTTGCCCCAGAAGCGCCGGCAATCCGTACAGGCGCCCAGCCGCTCGCCGTGGAAGGGCATGGCCATCATCGGTCCGGTAACCAGCTGCACCGCCGGCACATCGGCGGAGGCCGCTCCCATCAATTGCGCGGGTACCGTCTTGTCGCAACCGCCGATCAGCACCACGGCATCCATGGGCTGCGCCCGCACCATTTCCTCGATGTCCATGGCCATGAGGTTGCGGAACATCAGGCTGGTCGGACTGAGGAACACCTCGCCCAGGGAGATTGTCGGAAAATCGATTGGCAGTCCGCCGGAGCTGAGCACGCCGCGCTTCACCGCCTCCACGAGTTCAGGTACGTTGCGATGGCAGTTGTTGAAGCCACTGGCGGACTGCGCGATGCCGACGATGGGGCGCTCGAGCATGTCCTTCGAGTAACCCATGGAGCGTGCGAAGGACCGCCGCAGGTAGGCGGAGAATTCGGGATCGCCATAATTGGTGAGATTGCGGCGCATGCCGCGTTTTTCGTTGTCTGCCATGATCGCCGGATGGGAAAATGAGCCGCTATGATAGGTTTCCGCGCCGTCGGGCGCTAGGAGGAATTCCAATGGGTAAATTAGTCACGGCAGTCATCCTGTGGTCGGTACTGGCATCGGCTCACGCGCAACCCGCCGCGGTTGCGGAACTCAAGGGCGCCAAAGTGAACCTGGACACCCGGTCCTCCGTGGAGGTGGACAATGATGTCATGCGGGCTTCGCTGTTCATTGAAATGGAAGACACCGATTCGACGCGGCTTGCGGACAAGGTGAACCGCGCGACCAATGACGCGATCAGGCTCGCGAAGGGCTTCACCGGCGTGCGGTCGAAGACTTCCGGCTACACCAGCTACCCGGTGACGGACAAGAACAAGATCGTGCGCTGGCGCTCCCGTTCGGAAATATCCATCGAAGGCGAGGATTTCCGGCTCATGGCCGAAGCCATCGGCAAGCTGCAGGCCATCATGCAGCTCGGCTCGGTGGATTTCTCGGTATCTCCCGTTGCCCGTGCCAAGGCGGAGGACAGCCTTACCCAGATGGCCATTGCCGAATTCCTGCGCAAGGCGGAGATGATTACGAAGGGTTTCAAGGGCAGCGGCTTCAGCGTGCTGGAGGCCAACGTATCGGCGGAGGGCGGATATCCGCCGCCGCGGCCGATGGCAATGATGAAGGCGATGTCGGATGGCGCGCCCGCGGCGCCGTCGATGGAAGGCGGCACCAGCCGCATATCGATCGTGGTGAACGGCGCGATCCTGATCCTGCGCTAGGAGGACCGTCAGGGCTTGCGAACCAGCCGGACGATGGGCTCCGGTTGCGAAGCCTCCATTTGCACTGCGGCATCGGCCTTGAATTTTCGCCATGCGCGGCCTCGCCAGATGTGCCAGCCCATCAATGCAGCCATGCCGAGTCCGGCGACCCAGTGGAGTGCCGAGATTGCCCCGCGCGCCAATTCGTTGCCGGTGTAGTACAGCGCATATCCGCTGGCGATCAATACCGCGACCAGGGCAAAGAATACGGAGCCCGAGATCCTGTTGCGCCGCCCGTTCCAGGCACGCCGCACGTGGCCCGGCAACACGCTGCCGAAGCCAACCAGGAACGCAGCCGCGAACAGCCCATGCACGACCAGCAGCACCGGTTCGAAACCATGGGGCTTGTCGCCGAATTCACCCGGGATGCGGACGAAATAGTGAAACAGCAGCCATAGCGCGCCGGACAGCACCAGCAAAACGCCTGTCGCGTATAGATAGGCCTGGTGCAGGAAGCCCAGCCGCATTGCGGGCGCGTTCATCTGCGGGCTAGGTCCTTTCGATGATCGTCGCCGTGGCCTGGCCGTGCCCGATGCACATCACCTGGAGGCCGAGGGTGCCGCCGGTGGCTTCCAGGCCGGCCAGCATCTTCGCCATCAATCCCGCGCCCGTCGCCCCCAGCGGATGACCATGGGCAATCGCCCCGCCCCAGGGATTCACCTTGTCCATGTCCGCGCCGACATCCCGCGCCCATGACAGCACGACCGTGGCGAAAGCTTCGTTGATCTCGATCCAGTCAAGATCTTCGATGGAGATCCGCGCTTTTTCCAGCGCCAGCCGCGTGGCCGGAATCACACCGGTCAGCTGGAGTGTCGGATCCGATCCCACGGCGACGCGTGCGCGAAATCGGGCTCTCGGCTTGAATCCGTCGGCGACGGCAACTTCGCGGTCGGCGATGAGTACCGCGGCTGCGCCGTCTGATATCTGACTGGAATTCGCCGCGGTCACCACGCCCTTTCCCTCCGGCCGGAACGCGGGCCTGAGCGATGCCATCTTGGCCTCGTCGAGCGTCGCCCTGACGCCCTCGTCCCGATCCAGGGTCATGCTTGCTCCATCAGGTCCGACACCCTGCACCGGCAGCAGCTCGGCGTTGGCGCCGGTCTTTTGCGCCCGCGCCGCCTTGCGATGGCTGTCCTTGGCGAAATCATCCACCAGCTGCCGCGACAGGCCCCACTTGTCGGCAACGCGCTCGGCGCTCTCTCCCTGGTGGATCAGTTCGTGGCGGCGGAAAAGTTCGGGGTTCAGGCTCTCGAAAGCGGATGCATCGCGGCCCAGGTTGATGTCGAGGAACATCGGCACCCGGCTCATACTCTCGACCCCGCTACCGATCACGTATTTCATGTCTCCGGAGGCAACCGCCTGGGCGGCGAAATGCACCGCTTGCTGGCTCGATCCGCACATGCGATTCAGCGATACGCCGGGGACATAGTGCGGCAGCCTGGACAGCAGTACCGCGAGCCGCGCCGGATTCGCTCCCTGCTCCCCCGCGAGCGTCACCGTGCCATCGATGACGTCTTCGATCTTGCGCGGATCGATGCCAAGCCTATGCAGCAGGCCGTCGATGGCATGGGCCAGCAGGCTGTCCGGACGCTGCTCGCGCAATGCGCCGCCGCGGCGTCCGAAGGGGGTGCGCAAGGCTTCGAGAATTACGGCTTCATGCATGGCTCAGCTCCTGATAGCAGCGGTTCCTGCCGCATGACGGCAACATCCGGAAACCAAACAGATTCTTGACTGGATTCCAGTGCAGTGTAATCCAGCGTCTGCAATCCCATCAGTATAAATAACAGGAACATAGCCAGGCGTGCACGACACCCAGGGAGGGTCGTTCTGTTCGCCCTGTTGCTGATCGCCCCCCGGCGTTTTCGCAGCCGACCGGACAACGGATAGCGGAAGATTTGCTGCGCGTGAACCGTCGTGGATTTGCGCCCCCAGTCCATTGGCGTCGTATCCCAGGAACCCGGAAAATCGGAGACGTTCAGGGCAAGCGACCTGGTGAAACCCGCCAGTAGCGCGACCCTGCAACCGAAAGTGCTTCAACTTCAAAAAGAAGCGCGATGCTCAGGCAAGGCCTGTTTCTACGTACGTTGAGCATGGCCACCGCCCCTACGCTGTGGTGAGGACCACTTTCCCGGTCACCCGCTTGCTGAGCACCTCGTTGAGCGCTTCGGCCGCCCGTTCCAGCGGGTAGGTCGCATGGATATGCGGCTTGACCTTGCCTGCCGCGAACATGCTCATCAGTTCCCAGTTGTTTTCGCGGTTGCGTTCGGGTTCGTTCTTGGTGAATGCACCCCAGAAAACACCAACGATCGAGCAGCCTTTCAGCAAGGCCAGGTTGAGGGGCACTTTCGGAATATCGCCGGCGGCGAAGCCGACAACCAGGAACCGCCCTTTCCAGGCCATGTCGCGCAATGCCAGTTCAGAGTAGGGTCCGCCAACAGGATCGTAGACCACGTCGACGCCCTTCCCTGCCGTGATAGCCTTGATGCGCGCACGCAGGTCCTCGGTTGCATAGTTGATGCCTTCGTCGGCCCCGTTCTCCCTGCATATCTGCAGCTTCGCGTCGCTCGATGCGGCGGCGATGACCCGGGCCCCCATCGCCTTGCCCAGTTGAACGGCCGCCAGGCCCACGCCTCCCGCGGCGCCGAGCACCAGCAAGGTGTCACCCGCCTTGATGTCGGCGCGATCCTTCAGTGCATGATAGGAAGTCCCGTATGTCAGGACGAATGCCGACGCCGAGGCGAAATCCATGTTGTCGGGCATGGGAATCGTGCGCTCCGCGTCGACGGCGATCTCCTGCGCGAAGCCTCCCCAGGTGTTGAACGCAATGACGCGATCGCCGGGCTTGACCCTTGTCACGCCTTCGCCGGTTTCCTTAACGATGCCCGCCACTTCGCCGCCGGGCGAGAACGGCAATTCGGGCTTGAACTGGTACTTGCCCTGGATGATGAGCGTGTCCGGGAAATTCACGCCGCAGGCCTTCACGCTAACCACCACCTGCCCCTTCGCGGCCTTCGGCGAAGGCACTTCCTCGACGACGAGTTTTTCGGGCGGACCCAGCTCTTTACACAGTACGGCTTTCATGATTCTCCTGTCCTCGAACTTCCGTCAATGTCGTGAATGCGTGAATGTCGCCAGAGCTTGGGACTCTGGATCGAAATTCACGTATTCACGACATTCACGGCTTTTTCAGAATTTTCTCGACCTGCTCCCAACCCGCCTCCGCCATCGGACGCGCCCGCTTGCCCTGCTCCATCGCGTGTGCGCTCGCTGCCGTTCCATCCTTCACGCGGCCCATGATCCCCTGCAGGATACCGGCCAGGCGGAACATGTTGTACGCCATGTAGAAGTCCCAGTTCGGAATGCCGGTGCGGCCGGTGCGCTTGCAGTAGGCCGCGACGTACTGCTCCTCCGTGGGAATGCCGAGCGACTCGAACTCCACGCCGTGCATGCCGCGGAACTGGCCCTGCGTGAGGCGCCATGTCATGCAGTGGTAGGAGAAGTCCGCGAGGGGATGGCCCAGCGTGGAAAGCTCCCAATCCAGCACCGCCAGGATCTTCGGCTCGGTCGGATGAAACATGACGTTGTCCATCCGGTAGTCGCCGTGAACGATGGTGGTCTCGTCGCCGGTCGGAATATTCTTCGGCAGCCACTCGATCAGGTTCTCCATGGCTTCGATGCGCTCGGTTTCCGACGCGCGATACTGCCGGGTCCAGCGGCTGATCTGGCGCTCGATATAGCTGCCCGGCTTGCCGTAGTCCCCGAGCCCGATTTTCTCATAGTCCACCGAATGCAAGGCCGCAATGACGCGATTGAGCTCGTCGAAATGCGCCGCCCGCTGGGCGTTGCCCATTCCAGGCAACGACGGATCCCAGAGCACGCGTCCGGCGACGTAATCCATCACATAGAACGCAGTGCCGATGACGGAATCGTCCTCGCACAGGCAGTAGGTCTTCGCAACCGGGACATCGGTTCCTTGCAGCGCGGTAATGACGCGGTACTCGCGATCGACCGCGTGCGCGGAAGGCAGCAGCTTTCCGGGCGGCTTCCTGCGCAGAACGTAGCGCCGGCTTCCCGCCTTGAGAATGAACGTCGGATTGGATTGCCCGCCCTTGAACTGCTCGACCTCAAGCGCTCCCTGAAACCCGTCGATATGCTCGCGAAGGTAGCGTTCCAGCGCGGGTACGTCGAAGCGATGCCGCTCCTGAACGGGCATCGTACCGACGAAGTCGTCATGCATCGAATTTCTCTCCTGCATTGTCCAAGGCCCGGCGAGAATACCATCCGTCCGCGCACCCTGCCAATGCGCGTGGGGACCGGATAGCGCGTGCTAGAATCGGGCCCGATTCGACGAGGGCGCTCTTCAATGAAGGAATTCAGGGATCGCGTGGCGGTCGTTACGGGAGGCGCAAGCGGGCTCGGCCGCGCCATGGCGCTGCGCTTCGCCCGCGCCGGCATGAAGATCGTGCTGGCCGATGTGCAGCCGGATGCGCTGGACAGGACCCGCGTCGAGTTCGAGCAGGCCGGCATATCCGTGCTCGCCGTGCGCACCGATGTTTCAAAAGGGGCGGAAGTCGAAGCCCTGGCGGACAAGGCGTTCAAGACGTTCGGCGGCGTGCACGTACTGTGCAACAACGCGGGCGTGGCCCCGGGCGGAACCCTTTGGGAACAGACCGAGAAGGACTGGGAGTGGGTACTGGGAGTGAATGTCTGGGGCGTGATTCACGGCATCCGCGCCTTCATCCCGCGCATGCTCCGGCAGGACAGTGAAGGCCACATCGTCAACACCGCGTCGGTAGCCGGCCTGCTGTCGCCTCCGGGAATGGGCAGCTACTGCGTGTCCAAGCACTCGGTGGTCACCCTCTCCGAATGCCTGCATCAGGATCTGGTGGTGGCGCGATCGAAACTCAAGGTATCCGTGCTGTGTCCGGCCTACGTACCCACGGGGATCTCCGATTCGGAACGCAATCGTCCGGCGCTGCTGCGGGAAGACCGCAAGAAATCGCCCGCCGACCTGGAGCACGAGGAGCGGCTGCGGCACGCCGTGCAATCGGGTCGCATTTCCGCCGAGCAAGTCGCGGACATCGTGTTCCAGGCCATTGAAGGCGGAAAGTTCTACATCCTGCCGCACCAGAAAATCAAACCCGCCATCGAAACCCGCATGCAGGACATCCTGCTCGAGCGCGAGCCGACCGACACGTTCACGCGGCGCTAGCCCGCGCCTCCCCATGGCAGGACGATGGAAATCCAGATGCCGATTGCCAGCGCAAGCGGCAACGTGAGCTGCAGTAATTTTTCGAGCATGGCGGCTCCCTTCCGGGAAAATCCCGGACAGGAGCCAGCCTCCGTCGCCCCGTTCGCCTCCGCCATTTCCAGCTTATGCCCGCGCAAGGACCCGCTCCTGCCGCCGCGCCTTCTTGCGGCGGCGATCGAGATACAACAGCCAGCCCGAGATGCCCGAGATCGCCATCGTCAGGCTGGCAATGGCGAGGATCACGACGCCCGGCATGCCAAAAAATCGCCCGGTATGCAGGGCATACATGCTGCTCATGACCTTTGATCCGTTAGGCTTGTCGGCATAGCGTTCGTGTTCAACCGCATTTCCCGTCGCTGGATCGATCACGATGCGATTGGTGGCGCGCGAGTGAGGAGGGTCACGATCAAGATATGTGATCTGCACCGGCTTGCCGGCCTTCGAGGGCATGCGGATTGTCGCCGTTTCGAAATGCCCGATGTGCGACCGGAAACCGTTCCAGGCCCGGCTGAGATCATGCGCGGCTTCCGCATCCGTCATCGACGGGCCGCTCCCCGCCTTGTCCGCGCCGCCCCCCGCCTGCTGCGCCGGCTTGGGTGCCCCGGTCACGGCAAACATGGCATCCCGATACCAGTCGTAGGACCAGTAGAGGCCGGTCAGTGCGGCAAGCAGATAGACAACCAGCACCCAGGTCCCGAGAACCGAATGCAGTTCCCACCAGAAGTTGCGGCCCTTGAGCGACCATCGCAGCGCCATCCAGGCGCGCCAGTCGAGAGCATTTGCGGGCCAGCGCAGGTACAGCCCTGACAAGGCCAGGTAAACGACAGCCAGCGTTGACGCGCCGACGATATGCTTGCCGATGTCACCCGATGCCAGGTAGCGGTGCAGCTGGATGACCGTGCGGAAGAAATTCTCGCCCGCCGGTATTCGGAGCAATTCCCCGGTGTACGGATTGACGAAACGGCTCTCCCCCCGTTTCGCCGGCGGTTCGGGCGCAAACACGACCCGTGCGGACACTTCCGGATCGGAGGCGAGGGTTAGCGATGCGATCCGCTTTTCCGGCATCGCAGCCTCGATTCGCTGGATCAAGCCATCGGGAGGCAATACGTTTCCTTGCGGGGTCACGCCCATGACGGTGGGGTTCATCGCGCGCGACAGCTCGGGTTCGAATGAAAGAATAGCGCCCGTCAATCCCACCACGATCAGCACCGTGCCGGCGGTGATGCCGATCAGCCAGTGAATCTGGAACAGGATGTTTCTCACGATCGGTTTTCCATTATTGCTTTGAATTGACCTTCAGTTCAGCACGCCGAGCATTCGCAATAGCTTTGCATCCGGGTTGGCTGCATCGTTGAGGCCACGCCATGCCGCTGTCACGTATTCCACCACTTCGGCGTCCGTCGCCGGACGCGCCTCGCCTGCGGAAGTATGCCGGTTGACGGGGTGGCCCTGTTCGCGCATCCGCCGGAGGACGCTCCTTGCGGCCTCACCGGAATCCCGGAAGCGCGCAACGGACTCGATCACCGCCGCCTGGACCACTTCACTGTAGGAGGCGGAACCTGTTTGCAATGCCGCAAGGGGAATCCGCGGCAGCTTCTCCCGTATGCCCGCCTCGACCATTGCCGAATTGAATGCACTCCAGCCCGCTGATGCGCGCACCGTTGGACACGGCGCAATGTGCTTTGCCACCACCAGCTGCTGGATCAGGAACGAGGTTTGTTCCGGGGCCCCACCCAGGGCGCGGTGAATTTCGGAAGCGCTGGCCGGCGCCTTGGCGAGAACCTCGTGCACGATCCGAACCGAATTTTTCTGCTGTTCGAGGTTGAACTGGACCGCCCCCCGCTCCGATTTCAGCGGCAACCGCTCGGGCAGATTCACCAGGCAGAAGGCAACCTTGTCGAGGCGATCGAGGGCGACCTTCCGGGGTTGCGCGCACGCCTCCTGGGCGGCAAAAAGATCGCGCCGGAATGCCGTATTAGCGATGACATCCCGGTGTGATTCCAGCATCGATCTCGTAGGCGCCGATTCCAGCAGCTTGCGAAACTTGGGCGATCCCATCAGTTCAATGTAGTTGTCTTCCGGCGCCATGCTGCCGGCGAATGACAACCCGGCGTCGCGCATGTCCTGTTCGACTTCCGGGAAATAGAAGGGATCGCCGTAAGGCGTGATGTATTCATGCGCGACGTAGCGCACGTCCTGCTTTGAGATATTCCTCAGGTGCTGCGCGGCGGCCGGCACCGCGGAAAAATATCCCGCACCGTTGCGCGCCAGGAAATCGGCATACGCGAAGGCCTGTTTCGCCTTCTCGATGGAATCACCACCAGGCAGCGATGCGGCGTAGGCGTTCATCATGCGGCGGATGGGTTGCAGGTAAGCCCATCCGGGCATCGCGTTGTAGCTGACCATTGCCAGGCCGCCAGCCTTCAGCTTGCGGCGGATGATCTCCCGGATCTCGCCGCGGGCCGCAACCGGAACCCAGCTGTAGACGCCGTGCAGCACGATGTAATCGAACTGAGGCAGCGGCGTATCCAGCATCTGCGCGAAGTTCTTTGCATGGAAAGTGATGTTTTCCAATCCCGAGGCCTTGCGCAGGCGTTCGGCGTAATCGATATGCGCGGAATTGAAATCGCAGGCATGGAACTCGCCGCCCGGATAGGCGGCCGCCAGCAACAGGCCGGTGATGCCTTTCCCGCAGCCGAGTTCGCACCAGGCAAACCCGCCATCGAGGGACGGCGCCTCGTACCCATTGATCGCAGCGATGTAGTTCAGCCATGCGGGCGCAAGATGATCGAAAAACTCTCCGGTATATTCAACGTCTGTCAGGTAACCGGCGTCCACTCACGGCTCCGACCACATGCGCAGCAGGTTGTGGTAACAACCCGTCAGCGCAACGAGGGAGGGATGGCCTTTGCTGCTCTGGGTCAGGCGCATGATGGCCATGTCCAGGTCGAACAGGAGGGATCGCTGCGCATCGTCGCGCACCATGCTCTGGATCCAGAAAAACGAGGCAATGCGCGCGCCTCGCGTTACCGGCGTCACCCGATGCAAACTCGTCGAGGGGTAAAGGACCATGTCGCCCGCCGCCAGCTTCACCCGATGCACGCCGTAGGTATCCTCCACGAGCAACTCGCCGCCGTCGTACTCCTCCGGCGGCGCCAGAAAAAGGGTCGCCGAGATGTCGGTGCGGATCCGCAGGCCGCTCGGCCCATGGACCCGCACCGCCCCGTCGACATGATTGCCGAACTCCATGCCGCCCTGATAGCGATTAAACAGCGGCGGGAACACCCGCTTGGGCAGAGCAGCCGAGAAAAACAGCTGGTTGCGCCCGAGCGCCGCGACGATCGCGTCGCCCAGTTCACGTGCCACCGGTGAGTCTTCAGCCAGCTGCTCGTTATTTTTTGCCTGGGCCGACTGGTGCCCGGAAGTCACATTCCCGTCGATCCAGGCCGCACCCTCCATGCGGGCACGGAATTGCGCGACCTGGTCGGACGTGAGGACCTGCGGTATCTGCAACAACATCAGGCTGCCTGTCTTTTGGGTGGCTGGCGGTGAATCTGATTCCTGGTGCGTGTCAGTCGAAACGATAGTTCATCGACAACATGGCTGAGCGCGGCAATCCGGGGATCACGCGGTTCGGGCTGTTGTTGTAACCGCCGACGTAATAGACCTCGTCGAAGATATTGAACAGGTTGAGGCGCACATCGTATTTCTTCTGCACGTACGCGACGGTACCGTCCCAGCGGACATAGGACGGCGCCTGGCCGCGGTTCTGGTCGTCCAGCCACCAGCTGGAAGACGCAAACGCGCCGCCGCCGACTTCCCATCCCCCGCCCAACCGGTAGACCGTCCACACGGTACCGGAGAACTCGGCCACGCCGAGGGGAACCTTGCCCTGCGTCGGAAGGTTGGCGCCGGTGGGAGGCGCCGCCTTGACGATTTCACCGTCCATGTACGCCATGGCGCCATAGATATCCCAGCTCGGCGTAATCCGGCCGGATGCGGACAGCTCTATTCCGTCGACGCGGCGCTTTCCGTCGAGCACCACCAGGGTGGCGTCGGAAGGATCGGTCATGCGCGCATTGGTCTTCTCGTTCCTGAAAATTGCCGTGCGCACCTGGATGCCGGAGGAAAAGTCCCATTGCGCGCCGAGTTCATAGTTGACCGTTTCTTCCGGATCTACATCGTCGTTGGCGGCACTCAGGTTGGTGCCCGTGGCTCCATATACCCCGAGCTCCCCCGACGGGTTGTAAGCATTCCCGGCGGATATGTAATAGGACTGTCCGTCGGTCGGCTGCCAGATCAATCCCGCGCGGCCGCTCAGCATTTTATCCGTGCGCGAAAACGGGCCGCCAGTTGCCGTCGGCGTGCCGGAGAAATACTCGCTGACGGTGGCCTCGGATTTATAGTATTCGTAACGCAAACCCACCAGCGCTTTCCATTCCGGAGAAAACTCCATCTGATCCTGCGCATAAATGGCGGCAGTCTTCGCTTCCGCCACTGAGCGCTGGTTAGGCGTCTTGGTATAACCGAGGCTGGTATACGGATCCGGATTCAGCAGGGGCGTGGTTGCCGAGGTCGTTCCGCCGAATGTGTAGTTCCAGCGTTCCAGGTCTTCCTGTCCCAGCTCAAGCCCGGTCAGCACCGTGTGCTTGATCGCACCCGACTCCAGCTTCCACGTCAGTTCCGTCTGGTTGATGAGAACCCGGTCATCGTTGTCCCGTGACTTGCTGTGAATGCGGTTCGCAAGGAGAAGCTCCACGGGCGTGGCGGGGGTAACCGCGACGCCATTGGCGTCCTTGGTATTGAGCGTGGCGATTGTCGCTTCCATTTCCCGCTTATAGTTTGCCCAGCGCGTGGTATTGCGCAGACTCACCGCGTCGGAGAAACGGTGATCGATCTTCAGGGTCGCGATATGGGTATCCCACTTGGTGAAATCGTGATCGGCGAACCCATAGTATTTGTCCAGATCGACAGGTGGCATGCCCCAGAAAACGCCAGGAGCGGGCGCGCTGAGCCATAACGTTGGCTGGCCGTAGTCGGTCTGGCCGTCGGTGTGCAGGTAATAGTACGAGGCCGTCACTTCGGTCGGCGTGCCGATGCCGAATTTCAGGCTCGGTGCAATGCCGAATTGCTTGTTTTCGACAGTGTCCCGATACGTGTCCGAATCCTCACCGAGCAAATTGAGCCGGAAGGCGCTGGTCTCGCTCATCTGCAGGTTCAGATCGCCCGTTACGCGCTTTTCTCCATTCGAACCCAGGCTCACACCGACTTCCTTGAGGCCGTTCAGTCCGGGGGTCTTGGTGGTCTGGTTGATCACACCGCCCGTGGAGCCACGGCCGAAAGCCAGCGCCGAAGGTCCCTTGAGGACTTCCACCGATTCGGTGTTGAATAGGTCGCGGTTGTACTCGCCGATGTCGCGGATGCCGTCCACGAAGAGGTCGCCGCCGGCGGGAAACCCGCGCATGTAGAAGATCTGGCTGGCCTGCGTGCCGCCTTCCGCCGCGGCGTAAGTAATGCCGGGAACGTTGCGCAACGCGTCGACCAGGCTTTTCGCCCCTTGCGAGCGAATGAGTTCCTGGGGAACGGTATTGACGTACTGGGGGATGTCGCGCAAGGGTGTTTCCGTGCGAGTCGCCGCGGAGGTCGAATCCGTGCGAAAGCCTTCAGTCGTCCGCGGCGTGGACGTCACTTCGACTTCAGGCAAGGCGCTTTCACCGGTGGTTTGCGCATGGGCAGCGGGTATCGTGAAAGCCATCATGATTGCCGCCGCCGCGGGGTTGAGACGGAACTGCGTAGCCGCATTGCGGCGTGATTTGTCAGCCATTTTGTTCTCCCTGTGAAAAGGCCAGAGCCGTGGTTCTTCATGACGCGGATTGGCTGGCTGCCTTTGGGGTGGCTGACGGACCGCTGTTCAACTGCTGTTTATTTCATTTGTCGCTTTTTCGTTTGCTCCCGAAAAAATCATTCACTGCCAACCGGCGGGGCCTTGGCCACTGCCGGCTCACTTGGTAAGGATGAGCTTTCCCTTGCTGGTCTGGCGCAGGGTATAGATCTCGCCGTTGTGCTCGATCTGCACCTCGGTGCCCCCGCCAAGCAACTCCCGCGTCGACGTGATGCGGCGCGGCACGACGGCACGCAACTGCCCGTCCGGCCGCGCGCCGGAACCGGCAAGCACATCGTCGGAAACTGCCGAATCCTTGGTACTCATTTCTTCACGGGTTCCGTGATGAAGCCGATCTTGGCCATGCCTGCGTTGCGCGCGGCCGCCATGACTTCGGCCAGCTTCTGGTACTGCGTCGTTCTCTCGGCGCGCAAATGCAGTTCAGGCTGGGGAGTGTGCCGCGAAGCATCCGCCAGGTTCGCCGCGAGTTGCGCGTCGCTGATGCCCGTGTCGTTCCAGAACAGGTTGCCCGCCGCATCGATCGACAGGGTGACCGTATCCGGTTTTTCCAGGTTGGTCTGCGTCGTGGCCGTCGGCAGGTTGATCTTGATGGAATGTGTCAGCAGGGGCGCCGTGACGATGAAGATGATCAGCAGCACCAGCATCACGTCGATCAGCGGGATCATGTTGATTTCCGCCATCGGCCGGCCGCCCTCGCTGTCGCTAAATCCGCCGAATGCCATTACGCCACCTTCGATTTCGCCGTCCCGGCAATCGGCTTCGGCGTGGTTCGGCCCAGGCCGCCACTGTCGAGCTTGGCGCCGGTGGTCAGGAAGGCATGCAGGTCGTGGGCAAAGCCGTCGAGCTCCGCCAGCACGACACGATTGCCGCGCGTGAACGCGTTGTATGCCAGGACCGCGGGGATGGCGACGGCCAGGCCAGCGGCAGTCATGATCAGTGCCTCGCCAACAGGGCCGGCAACCGCATCCAGGGTCGCCGCACCGCTCATGCCAATCCCGATGAGGGCGTGATATATGCCCCAGACCGTGCCGAACAATCCGACGAAAGGCGCCGTGCTGCCAACGGAGGCCAGCACCGTCAGCCCGGATTCGAGCGCCGCGGTCTCGCGGGTGATGGCACGGCGGATGGCGCGGGTCAGGAACTCGCCCTGCCCGCCGGCCTCCGTCAGTCCCGCCGAGGAGGATTTGCGGTAGTGTCGGCTGGCTTCGAGGCCCTGTGCCGCCACGCGCGCGAACGGATCTCGCGGCTGTTCCTGGGCGAACTGTGCCGCGACCGCATCGATCGAGGGCGCGCTCCAGAAGCTGTCCAGCGAGTCCCGCACGCTGCGGCGCATCTGGGCGTTGCGGACGCTCTTGAGGATGATCAGGTACCAGCAGGCAATGGACATCACCAGCAGGATCAAAAGCACGGTCAGGCCCACGCCATCCGCTTGCCCGAGGAAAGAAGTTACGCCGTAGGAATGTTCGCTTGCCATTTGAAACTTATCCTTTGAGTGAAAACTTGATCGGTACCACCACCCAGGCGTCGACCGCCTGCTCTCCGCGCCTGGCGGGGACGAATTTCCAGCGCTGCACCGCCTCCTGCGCCGACTGGTCGAGCCGCGGATGACCGGAACTCGTCTTCAGCTCGACCCGGGTCGGATCACCGATGGCCGTGACGAAGACACGCAGGAACACCGTGCCCTGTTCGCCGAGGCGGCGCGAAATGCCGGGATACGATGGCTTGGGATTGCGCAGATAGACCGCCGTCAGCATTTGCGCGGTCATGGTGATGTCCGGCACATCAATAACCGGCTGCGGCACGACGACGGGGGCAGGCGGAACGGGAATGGTGATGGCGGTTGGTTCCGGTGCGGCCACGGCCACCGGCTCGGGCATCGGCGGTGGCGGGGTTGGGACCGGCGGCGCCATTTGCGGCGGCGGAGGCGCGACTTCGGGAGCCGGTTCGGACCTGACCACGCGCTCGATCGGCTTCGGCTCTTCGCGGATGACCGGCTCAGGCTTGACCGGCTCGGGCTCGCGTTTGACCTCACGCACCGGTTCCGGAGCCTGAGGCAACGGCTGCGGCGCGACATCGACTTTCTGTTCGGGAGCCGGCAGCAAGTCGATCATCAGGGGAGCCGGATCGATATATCGCCTGGCCTCGAACAACTGCACGGCCAGCAGGCCGGCGGCAACATGCGCGATCACGACAGCAGCCAGCGTCGAGCGCGAATGCGCAATGGGTTCGAGTGCAAAAGCGTTCAAGTGGAATCCGTTTATTGAGGCCGAATGACTCGGGCAGGCATGTTCCTCCTCAACGGCGGGTAAACGCCTGCCCCGCTTCCGGAAAGATCCTGCCTCGCTCGCAGTGGATCGCAATGCGAATTGTTATCATTTAAGGAAGGGGTGTCAATATATTCCGGATTTAAGGGGGAAAACACCCTTAGGGCCCTGACCTCGGGGCTGCGGCAATCTGCCGCATTCCCAGTCGGGGAATCGGCCCCTACCATCTCGCCACCGCTTCGCAATACCGTCCGCAGAATTCGAACAGAGATTCGATGCCAAAAACCAGGCTGCCGCTGCTCGCTCCGATCGCGTTGCTGATGCTCTGCCGGACCGCGTCCGGGATCGAGGATCTGACCGCGCCGGAAGTCCAGGTCATCGCAGCGAAAGCCGCATCTCCCCTGACCCCGAGCGCGCCGGGAATCGAGGCAGCGAGGGAACGCATCGTACTCACACCGGGAGGCGCAGGGGTCGTCGACGCCGAAACCTACAAGACTGGCCGGACCTCTACCGTTCAGGACACGCTGGGACTGGCGCCGGGCGTATTCATCCAGTCGCGGATTCCAGGCGGCGGCGAGGCCCGGCTCTCCATCCGCGGATCCGGCATCCAGCGCACCTTTCACCTGCGCGGCATCAAGCTCATGCAGGACGGCGTACCGCTCAACCAGGCCGATGGCGCAGGCGATTTCCAGGCCCTCGAACCGCTTGCCGCGCGCTATGTGGAAGTCTTCCGCGGCGCCAATGCCCTGGCTTACGGCAGCACCACGCTGGGGGGCGCAGTGAACTACGTTTCCTACAGCGGCCATGACGCCGCGCCCCTCCAGGCGCGAGTCGAAGCGGGAAGCTTCGGCTATCTGCGCGGCCAGGTAAGCGGCGGCATCGCAAAGGACTATTTCGACGGCTACGCCTCGCTGTCCCATTTTTCCCTGGACGGCTTCCAGGATCACTCGCAACAACAGGACTACCGCCTTTTCGCCAATCTGGGCCTGCGCTTGAACGAGCAGCTGGAAACACGCTTCTACGCGCTCGACGCCAACACCGATTCAGAGTTGCCGGGAGCCCTCACAAAGGCCCAGATCGAGTCAAATCCGCGCGGTGCCAATCCGGCCAATATCAGCGGCAACCAGGAGCGCGATTTCGACCTCACCCGGATATCGAACCGCACGGTTTACAGCCGGGGCGAATCACGCATCGAAGCAGGCGCATGGTTCGCGCACAAGAAATTGTTCCATCCGATCTTCCAGGTGCTCGACATCGCCTCGGATGATTATGGCCTCGACCTGCGCTACATTTCCGAATCGCCTTTGCTTGGCCGCAGCAATATCCTGACGGTCGGATTCAGCCCTGCCCTCACCGAGCAGACCGACGATCGCTTCGTCAATGTCGGCGGCAGTCGCGGCGCCCGCACCGCGCAGAGCAACCAGACGGCGACCAATTTCGACTTGTATTTTGAAAACCAGCACTACGTCGGCGCACGCGATGCGCTGATCATCGGCGCCCAGGCCAGCCACGCGTCGCGCAAGTACCAGGACCTGTTCCTGTCGAACGGCGACAACAGCTTCGACACGGACTACGAAGCCGTGAGCCCCAAGCTCGGCTGGCGCCACGAATTCACGCCTTCCGTGCAGATTTTCGCCAACCTGAGCGGGAGTTACGAACCTCCGAGTTTCGGCGAACTCGCCGGCGGCCCGGGCATCACCCAGGTAAGGGCGCAAAAGGCGGACACGATCGAACTAGGCAGCCGCGGAATGCTTTCCGATATCGAATGGGACGCTGCGCTCTACCGCGCGCAGGTGAAGGACGAATTGCTCGCGCAGAATGACATCAACGGCAATCCCCTTGGCACCGTCAACGCCGGCAGTACGACCCACACCGGCGTGGAAGCGGCCGTCGTCAAGCGCATCAGCGCGGTGGAAGTCCGCGTCGCTTACCTGTGGAGCGATTTCCGGTTCGACGCGGACCCGGTATACGGCAACAACCGGCTGCCGGGCATCCCGGAACATTTCTTCAGGGGCGAGGCCCTCTATCGCACGGCAGGCGGCTTCTACGCCGGACCGACATTCGAATGGTCGCCGCGCCGCTATCCCGTGGATATGGCAAATACCCTGTATGCCGAGGACTACGCGATCTTCGGGCTTAAAATCGGGTCCCAGGCCAGGAGCGGTCTGTCGTGGTTCGTCGAGGGTCGCAACCTGACCGATGAAAAATACGCCGCCACGACGAGCGTGATCGCCAATGCCAACGGCAACGATTCGGCAGTCTTCAATCCCGGCGAAGGCCGCGGCATCTACGCCGGCATCGAATGGAAACTCTGAACGGAAGGAACATGCAGTGAAAATGATGAAACTTGCATTAGCCTCTGCCCTGGCGCTGACGGCCTCCAGCGCAATCGCGCACATCGTGCTGGAGCAGAAATCGGCACCAGCCGCCAGTTATTACAAGGCCACATTCATGGTGGGCCACGGCTGCGAGGGTTCGGCCACGACTGGAATATCCATTACCATTCCCGAGGGCGTCGTGAACGTAAAGCCCATGCCGAAAAACGGATGGCAGCTGCAAACCCGTGTCGAGACGTTGCCCAAGCCCTACCAGTTGCACGGCAAGACGTACACGGAAGGCGTGACCCGGGTGACATGGACCGGCGGGGTGCTCGCAGATGCCCACTACGACGAGTTCGTGATGCTGACGCGGCTTCCTGACGCTCCCGGCCCGCTTTACTTCAGGATTTTGCAGACCTGCGAGCGGGGTGAGACGCGCTGGGAGGAAATCCCTGCCGAAGGCAAGACGATCCGCGACTACCGGTACCCGGCCGCCGCACTGGAGACAAAAGCCTCCGAAGATCATCACCACTGACCGACTCAACGGCACTTTCCCTCGATCGGATCGATGCCGGTACCGTGCTGCTGCTGCTCGCGCGGGCGCCGCAACTCATCGACTCTCCGCTGACGCGCCTGCCCCCCTCATCGAAGAGAAAATTGAAAGCGGCCGGCGGCTGTGCGCCGGAAAGCCGGTGACGATAGAGATGATTTTCTAAGGGTTCCGGCGGTCAGGCGTTCTCGCACGACAACGTATTCCATTCCGTACTGGGCATGCTGAATGTCAGCACAGCGGTCTACAATCCTGGGCTGGATATTTTCCAGGCCTGCAACCGCATGACACGCCACACAGCCGGCCGGCCTGATCAAAGCATTGCGAGGGTGCGAGACAGACGGGATCTCACAAGGGCGGGCGGTGCTGGTCAGGTACCGGGGTCGTTCATCGCTTCAAGACGCAGATCTCCGTTCGGAAGTGCGCTCAAAACATAGAGACGTCCGTAGTGTTCGATGACGATTTCCGTCGTCCCCTTGAATAAATCGACGCTACGAAGGTGCCGGCCCGCCTGCCCCTGGGGTGGGACAACTGATGACAGAGTTGGGGCCCGTTCGTCGAACATCGCATTTCCCGGCGCATTTCGGTCTTTCATAAACAATCCCGGTTCGACCAGGTTGAAACAGGCACCGGCCAGCCCTGCGGGACAGAATGATCGGGAAAGTGCCCGCGCTATGGCGGGCATTTTCGGATGGTCATTCCATGGTCAGAAAGCTGCGTTAATCGTGACGAACGCTCCGCGCGGCGTACCGGGGGTGATGTTATTGTTGTTGTGCGCACTGACGTAGTGCTCCTCGTCGAGCAGGTTCACGACGTTGAGTTGCGCGCTGAAAGTCTTGTTAATGGCCCAGTAGACCGCCGCATCCACACGCGTGAATTCGGGCACCGTCACGGTGTTGTCGATGGCGGCGAACATGTCACCCTGGTAGATGATGCCCACGCCGGCGCCCCACACGGGTGTGAACTGGTAGCGGTTCCACAGGGAGGCAGTGTGCATCGGCACTCCCGCCACTGCCTTGCCCGCACCCGTCGGCGATGCAGTCGTGTTGGTAAGGAGCGTGGCATCCTGGTAGGTGTAGGCCAGCATCACGTCCCAGTTCGAGGTGATCGCACCGGTCAATCCCAGCTCGAAGCCCTTGGAGCGCTGCTCGCCGGTTTGCACGACCAGGGCCCCGTTGTTCGGATCAGGTGCCGAGGTATTAGTGCGGTCGAGCTGGAACACCGCGCCGGCCAGCGAGAGGTCCTCTCTGATGTCCCACTTGGCACCGATCTCGTAGTTGGTGAACTCCTCCGGCTCAAGCGTCTGTGTCGTGACGGTCAAGGAGGCGAACTGATCGCCGGAACCGGGCAAATAGGAAACACTGTAGCTCGCGTAGATGGACAGCGGGTCGACTGGCTTGAAGACGATGCCAAGACGCGGCGAAACGAGGTCGTCGTCGCGGCCCAGATCCTGGCCGTTGCGGTTGTTATGGAAGTCGACCGAGAAACGGTCGAAGCGTACGCCTGCTAATACTTCCCAGTGTTTCGACAGCTCGATCTGGTCCTGGACGTAGACGCCAAAAACGTCGGTCTTGGTTCTGTTGTTTGCGTCATTCGTGTTTTGCCGGAAGGTAATCGGCGTCCCGAACACGGTCGGGTTCGATCCCGGCACCGTGAGCGTGGTTGGACCGTTGCTGAAGAACCCGGTATTGCGGAAGCTAGTCGTGTCCTGATGGCCGATCTCGATCCCGCCCAGCAGCCGGTGCTTGATGGACCCGGTCTGCAGGTCGTAGATCAGGTCGGTCTGGTTGAAGACGTTTTCGCGCTGGGTGTCATTGTTGTACGCGTCGAGGGTGAGGTTCCCGGTAGTGGCACTCACCGCGCTGCCCGCGTAGACGTTCTGGTAGAACTTGTCGTAATCACCATAGCGTGTGCGGTTGCGCAGCAGCAGCGCGTTGTCGAACGTGTGCTCGACCAGCGCGTTGATAACGTTGAGGGTGACTTCGGAGACGCTCTGGTCCGGGTCTCCGAAGAATGTGGCCGGATCGGTATCGAACGGCCGTCCCGAATTCTGCAGCGATGGCACGCCACGGTCGGCGGTGCGCTCGTCATGAAAGTATTCGTAACCGATTTTGAGCGTGGTCTGCGGACCCAGCGCAACAGTCATGGTCGGATTGATGCCGTAGCGCTCCAGCCCGACGAAGTCGCGGTAGCTCTCCGAATCCTCGTACATCGCGTTCAGGCGGATCGCGGCGGCTTCGTTGAGCGCCTGGCCGAAGTCCACGGAGCCGCGTTTGGTGTTGAACGAACCGCCCATCAGCGACACGTCGCGTACCGGATCCCAGCCTGCGGACTTTTCCACGCGGTTGATTACGCCCCCGCCGCCTCCCCGGCCGAAAATCATGGCGTTCGGGCCTTTGAGCGCTTCCACGCGCTCGACGTTATAGAAATCGCGGAGGTACTGAACGTCGTCGCGGACACCGTCGACAAAAAAGTCAGCCGTCGTGTTCTGGCCCCGGATCGAAAGCTGGTCGCGGTTGCCCTCGCCCTGCGCCATGTTCATACCAGGCACGTAGCGCACCACGTCACCCATGCTGCGCATGTTCTGGTCCTCGATTGCGTCCCTGGTAATGACCGTGATCGATTGGGGAATATCCTTGAGGGGCGTGTCGGTCTTGGTCGCCGTCACGGTGCGTTTCGCCTCGTAGCCTTTCACGGGATCCAACGAGACATCCTGCTCCGCGAAACCTTCCACTTGCACGGCCGGCATCAGTTGCTCGGACGCGCCGGAATTGGGCGAGCGAACGATAAAGCCCGAGGAGGAAGGTGCGGCCTCCAGGCCACTGCCTTCGAGCAGCCGGTTCAAGGCCTGTTCGGGCTCCATTGACTCCTGTAGCGCGGGCGCGGTCTTGTTCGTGACCAGCGAAGAATCCACGGATAGCGTCACACCCGCTGTGCGGGCAAACTGCTTGAGCGCGTCGCCCAAGGGCTGGGCAGGCTGGTCGAACGCGACTGGCGCCGCTATCGCGGTATCGATCGAAAAGGCCAGCGCGATGACGGCGGCCAGGGTACGTACTCGGAACATTGGGAACCCCCGTTGGTGACAGTTTTTTATTGATTTGGACAGCAGGTCGGAATAGACCCAGCCGAGGTCGAGCCCGCACCACAGCGGCGTATCGACGGGCTTCATGCGGGAAGCCGCGAGGCGGGAATCAAAAAGCTTGTGTAAACGACGCGCCATGCGCAAACCGGCCAGTTAAAACCGACAAACCCTTGGCTGGCTGGAGCGCGAACGCGTGGCTGGCTAGGTAGGAATAGTTCTCATTATCCCGAGGGAGATGCAACGCTGTCAATTCGCGGATGCGCCTCCCGCATTTACTTGTTCAAAGAGAACTTCATCGGTACCAGTACCCAGGCATCGACCGCCTGGTCCTCGCGCTTCGCCGGCACGAACTTCCATTTCTGCACCGATTCGAGAGCCGCACGATCGAGGCGCGGAAAGCCCGAGGTCGTTTTCAGTTCCACCCTTTTTGCTTCGCCGGCAACGGTCACGAAGACGCGCAACACGACGGTGCCCTGCTCCCCCAGGCGCCGTGATGCCGCGGGGTAACCCGGCTTGGGATTGCGCAGGTAAAGAGCCGTGAGCATTTGCGCATTCAAGCCGATTTCGGGTCCTTCCGGGGCCGGCCCTGTCGGCTGGGGCAACGCGACCGGCGGCGGCGCGGCGGCATCCGCCTCCGCGCCGGGAGGAAGCGGGGCTTCCGCAATTTCCATCATGGGCGCGGCTTCCGGCACCGGGCGGCGCGGCGGTTCGCGCGGAGCGACCCGGGGCGCGTCAGGCGCTTGTACCGGCCGTTCGACGACGCGCGGCGGTTCGATGACTGTCTGGACGGGGGTCGGCGCCCTGGCGGTCAGGATCGGCGGCGTCGGCAGTTCACGAACCGGGTCCCGCAGTGCCGCAAGTGGCGCGGGTGGCTCCAGAGGTTCAACAGGACGGCGCACGCTGGGCACCGGCACGGGAACGGGCTCGATCCGCGGGCGGACCTGATCGGGAATGGGTTCGGGCCGGACCTGCTGGATGGGTTGGATGACCGGCGGCTGCGGCATCTCGACTTGCGGCAACGGCTCCGGCGGCACATCGGGTTCGATCACGGGCTCTGGCGGCGGCGGTTCTTCGACCTTGGGCTCCGGCGGTTTCTTCTTCGGCGGGGGTTCGGCCTTCTTGACCTCGGGTTCCGGGTGAAGGATCTCGACGATCAACGGCGGCGCCACCATTACACGCTGGGTATCCAGCAGCTTCACCAGCAGGAGGGCGCCGATTACATGTCCCGCGACCGCGAGCGCAAGGGCGCCTCGCGAATGGTGGGTTTCGCCCATCGCGTAGCCGGACGCCTGTTGCGGACTACGGGATGCGTTCATGTTCTGCCCGTGCATTGCGAATCAATCTGGCAATCCAGCCGCGCAGCGCCTGATGCTGGCTTGCATCCGGACGGCAACCCCAAGCAAACCGTCGCGCCCGTTTTATTGAGAATGATACGCATTTGTGAAAGTGTGCGTCAAGGCCGGATCTTGATCCGCCATGCTCATAACTATCAAAACCTGATATCGAAGACCGGCAGTCCGTACGAGATTGCGGTCGAGCGGCCTGCCGAATTCAGAAGCCGCCGGCGTCCACCAACCGGAGCCCCCCCTGAATATGCAAGGCCGGCCATCTCGGGACAAAAAAATGCCGGCTATCGGGCCGGCATGGAGTTTCCGCGTTGCCCTATTGCTTCAGATCAGGCGTTGCTTGTCGAAGAACGCCTTGCGCCAGCGGGTGATGGTAACTTTCTCGAACAACCCGGCTTTGCTGAAAGGATCGTTGGCGATGAAGCGCTCGGCTTCCTTGCGGTCATCGGTGTCGACGATGAGGATGCCGCCGCTGCCGCCGGTGTCGTCGTCGTTTATCAGCGCGCCGGCCGCCAGAAGCAGATGCTTGTGGGCAGTCAGGTAGTCGATGTGCGCGGCGCGGTTGTCCGCGCGAATCTGCGCGGCACCGGCCTTGTCCTGCGTTTGTATCGCGTACGGCATCTAAACCTCCGAAGAAGATTTGCCACAGAGCGCCCAGAGAACACAGAGGAAAACCAAAGGCAGAATTCGCACGGGGTGCAAGCCGATGGGATGGTCGAACATCGCACACCATCACTTCAACCGCAAAAAACACATTGGAGCGCTCCTGTTCCTCCTCTGTGTCCTCTGTGACCTCCGTGGCTAAGCGGTTTTCTTCAACGTCGTATTCGTCCTTATGAATTCCGTCATGCGCGCGATGCCCTTTTCGATGGCCTCGTTCGAGGCGGCATAGCTGAAACGGATGTGCTGGCCTTCGTTCGGCACGCGCGGCCCGAAATGGATGTCCGCAAGGACGGCGACGCCGGCCTCGTTCAGCAGGCGCTTGCGGAATTCCTCCGAGTCCTTTGCCCCGATCAGCTTGCAGGCTTCAGTGACGTTCGGCCAGGCGTAAAAAGCGCCCCCGGGATTCTGGCAGGAAACTCCGGGCACCTTGTTGAGCAAGCCGACGATGAGGTTGCGGCGGGAAAGAAAGCTGTCGCGCATTCTCTTCGCATCGTCCTGCGGACCATTCAGCGCCTCCACCGCGGCCCACTGGGTGATCTGCGATGCGCAGGAGTCGGTATTGGTCACCCAGCGCGTGAACACCGGCGCAAGCGCCCGGTTCGCGGCGAAGCCCAGGCGCCAGCCCGTCATCGCCCAGGTCTTCGACGCGCCATCGCAAATGATGGTGCGTTCTAGCATGTCCGGGAACCGGGTGAGCGAACAGAATTCGCCGTCGTAGCAGAGCTGCGAATAGATTTCATCGGCGAACACCCACACCTGGGGATGCCGGCGCAGGATCGCGGCAATGGCCTCGATATCTTTTCCCGGGATGATCCCGCCGGTCGGGTTCTGCGGCGAATTCAATATCAGCAGTTTGGTCTTCGAAGTGATCCTGGCTTCCAGTTCGGCAGGATCGAAGCTGAAATTTCTCGACTCGCGCAGGTAGATCGGCACCGGCACCGCACCCATCGCCCTGATCTGCGATTCGTAAATCGGAAAGCCCGGTACGGGATAGATGACTTCGTCGCCAGCGCCATGATCGGTCGTCGAAACGATGGCATAGGCGATGAAGGGCTTCGCGCCGGCGCCGACCACGATGTCGTCGGCCACGACATTGATATGGCGGGTCCGGTTCAGGTAATTCGCCGCGGCTTGGCGCAACTCGAGGATGCCCGCGGAAGGCGTGTATCCATGCTTGCCCTCGTTGATGGCCTTGATGCCGGCCTCGCGGATGTTCTTCGGCGTCGGGAAATCCGGCTGGCCGATGCAGAAGGAGATGATGTCCTTGCCCTGGCGCTGGAGCGCGCTGACTTCGGCCAGGACCACGAAAGCGTTTTCGGTGCCGAGCTCGTTC
>DASVNF010000141.1:0-3534 GCA_036384015.1 Burkholderiales bacterium | reverse complement strand
ATCAACTTCCTGCGCTCGGCCACCAGCGGGCGCGGCACCTTCACGATGGAGTTCGACCACTACGCCGAAGTGCCCGGCGGCCTGGTCGACAAGCTCATGGAGAAGGAAGTCAAGTAACGGGAGGCTGCGCAGGCATGGGGCAACCGGGGGCGGCATTCCATCGCACGGCCCTTCCGGGCCGGACTGTCCGGCCCGGAAGGACTGCTCCCATCCTGCTCGCTGCAGCACTCTTCATTCCGTTCGCGTCGCCCGCCGATGAAGATGAGGACCTCCGCGCTTCGATCGTCGTGCGCTGCCTCTACCACGTCGGAGAATTTGGCAGCCAGCTCGTCGACATCTGCGTCAGGGATGACCTCGCCGCTGCACAGGCTTTGCGGAAATACCCCGCTTCCATCGTGGATCATTGCGCCGGCCGCGTGCAGGGCGATGGGTGGACCGGTATCAAGATGTGCGCCGACGGGGAGATGGCCGCCGAGGAAGCGTTATCGAAGCTGGATCCGCAATACGCCACGACGATCGCGGAGTGCAGGGCCAAGGCGGGCGCACAGGGATCCGCGAAAGTGAAGGCCTGCGTCGACGGTGCCCTCAAGCCGGGAAGATAATGCCGGGACTGTCCGCCAGTACGGTCCTTGCCAGGAGAAACCGCCAAGTCCGCTTATTGTTTCTTCGATATCCAGGCCGTAACGGACCCGCAGAAGCTCGCCAGATACCGTGAAGAGGTGTTTGCCACTGTCGAGCAGTGGGCGGCCTTGT
Organism: Burkholderiales bacterium; assembly: GCA_036384015.1. Lineage (GTDB taxonomy): Bacteria > Pseudomonadota > Gammaproteobacteria > Burkholderiales > JACQAP01 > JACQAP01. The sequence continues at coordinate 2,781 of DASVNF010000141.1, read as the reverse complement.
CCTTGGCGGGAAAACCTGGCGGTCGTGACGCCGCATCGTCGACACGGCGAAGGGATGTTGAAGTTGGGGCGGGAGACGATGCCCGGACGCGCTACCCGCAAACAGGTGATTTCATCACTAACGTGTGCGCGCGTCCTCATCGAGTTTCCCAGCCTCGAACAAGCGCGCAAGGGGTACGACTCGACGGAATGCGCCCCGCTTCTGAAACTGAGGCTCGAATCGACCCGGGGCAACGCGGTGTTCATCGAAGGCCGGGCATGACCGGCGACCGCGACAACCGTCAACCGCCTTTAATGTAGGTTTCGCGCAGCGTGCGCTCGATGAAGGCGCGGGCATCGTCGCGATTGAACGCCTCCCCCCCGGCGATTTTCCCGGCATAGTCGAAGAAGGGCGCGAACAGCTGGCCCTGGTCCACCGGCGCCTGGAGGGAAATATGCCGGCCGTTTCGGCCGATCTCGCGCCATGCGGCGCGCACCTCGGCCCAGAACGGCTCCGTCCTCTCGAAATACTCCTTGCCCGCGGTGAAATCGTAATCCTTGATGCGCTCGTAGCGCGCAACGCCGTATTCCCGCGCGATGAATGGCAGCGTCTGCCGGGGCTTACCGTCTTCCAGGGCAAGCTTCAGGTTGTTCTCTTCCTGCACCCAGCCGGTCGGGGTGATGGTGTGGCGATTGGTCCCGGCGAGCACCTGGTAGTCCTTGCGCACGCTCCATTCCCGCCGCGGCAGCGGCCGCCAGATTTCGTCGCTGATCCAGCTCGAGTTGCTGTCGCTGTGCTGCCAGCGCCCGCGCGCGGCGTAGCGGGGAGAATCGTCCACCTGGTAGACGCTCTGCACCCAGGATCCCGCGCGGCGGTCTTCGGGCACCGGCCGCAGCATCCAGGCATTCCCACCCTCGTAGGCCAGCAGCTGCGTTGCCTCGTAACGCCATTCCTGGCGCCAGTGGCGCATCACGATGGGGTCGCTTTCGCTGCCGTCCTGCTGCACCACGCGCATGACCAGGATGTGTTGCAGGGCAATGAAATCGCCACGGTCTTCGCCCACGAAAACATATTCCGTGCCCCAGCTCTGGTAGGGCGCATCGGGCTTCAGGGCGGGATCGAACCGCACGATTTCCAGGAAATCGAAACTGACGCGATAGGGTCCGGCCATCGCCAGGATGGCGCGCCGATCGCGTTCGAAGTCGGAAATCCCCGGTTCGCGCAGGCGCTTCCATTCATCGGTGGGCGCGGTGTCCAGGGTGACAGGAACGCCCCGGGTGCTGGCACCGCGCGGCTTCAGGCTGCCTTCGCCCAACGGCCAGGCAAACGTGAACTGGCCAGGGTCGGCGCCTTCGGCGGCAACGGCCGGCCAATGAGGTTGGGCAATAAGCGGCACCAGGAGGAGGGCAAGCAGGATGCGGATGGGAGGCATGGTCGGTACTCGGTGAAGGACGCAGCCCAATTCTAGAGGATTGGCGGACCAGGACCGGAACGCGCGCCGCCCAAGCCGTCGTCATAGCCCGACACCTTGTGCCATGACATATGCAACTCAGCCGGGACCTCACGGTCCAACGGACAATTTGCAGGCAACCTCGCAAATTACCTGACTATCAACCGAAATGAGGAGAGCAAGAACATGAGGATGAATACCGGAATTGCAGCAGGGATTGCCTTGTGTTTCGCCGTTGCCGGCCTGGCCGCGTGCGAGAAGGAAGGCCCGATGGAACGTGCCGGCGAGAAGGTCGACAACGCGGGAAAAAAGGTCGGAGAAACGATCGAGAATGCCGGCGAGAAGCTGCAGGACGCCGCCAGGGACGCCAAGAAGTAACTGTGCGCCGGAAGCAGGCGGAAAAGACGCGCCGGCGATGTTGCCGGCGCGTTTCATTTCAGAACGGGCATGACAAAACTGAACTTTCGGCGCGGGGGCGCGCAGAGAAGTCGGGATGGCCGCGCGTTGCAGAAGTTGAAACGAACAACAATCCGACCGTCCCTTGGCTGCCCGTTCAGCATTGCCGTATTGCCTTCCCCCGTGCTCCCCGGCGTACTTTGCGTCCTCTGCGTTGAACGCTGAATCGATTTGGCTGGCGAGGGGATGGGTTCAGACAGCAGGTTTCAATCCAAAGCCGGGCCCGGTGGGCAGATGCGCCGCATCCAGGACGCCACCTGCGCCGAACATGATCGGCGAGTCGATCACGTCGTATTCCAGAAGATGGGTTCCGAAGGCCCCTTCCTGCGCCACAAGAATGTCCCGGCCCGCGTTGGCAATCGTCAGGGCGGCGCGCGTGAGCAGACTGGTTTCGCCGACGTGGGCGCCGAGGATCAGGCGCAGCCCGGACCGGCGCGCAAGCTCGAGCAGTTCGCGTGAGCGGACCAGTCCGCCCATTTTGGAGATCCGCAGGTTCACGATCCATCGCGCCGGGGAATCGGAGAACCGCGCAAGCTGGTCGACCCGCAACAGGCTTTCATCGAGGATGATCGAAGAACCGGTCTGCGCCGCGATCCGGTTCATGCCGGCGTGGTCCCCCGCGCGCAGGGGTTCCTCGAGCGCCTTGAACGGGTAGTCCAGGCTGGATAAAAACCGGATCGCGTCCTCGTCGTCGGTCCAGAGATTGTTGGCGTCCGCCCGCACGGCTTCGGGTGCGATGCCCGCCGCCTTGAGCAGCGCAACCTTGTCGAGATCGCGCCCAGGATTGCCGGAGAGCTTGATCTTGAAATCACGGAAGCCGGCTTGCCGGTAGCGCGCGAGTTCCGCCTCGAAACGTTTCGCGGCTGAATCGCCGAGTACGGCCGTGTAGCGGAACT
>DASVNF010000140.1:0-14695 GCA_036384015.1 Burkholderiales bacterium | reverse complement strand
GAACCGATCGGCACCCGCATTTTCGGGCCGGTGACGCGCGAACTGCGCACCGAACGGTTCATGAAAATCGTCTCGCTGGCTCCCGAGGTTCTCTAAAAATGCGCAAGATCAAGAAGGGCGACAACGTCGTCATCATTACCGGCAAGGACAAGGGCAAGCGCGGGGCCGTGCTGCGCGTCATCGACGACAACCATGTCCTGATCGAAGGCGCCAATCGCGTGCGCAAGCACCAGAAACCCAATCCGATGAAGGGTACGACCGGAGGCATCGTCGACAAGGAGATGCCGCTCCATGTTTCCAACATCGCGATCTTCAATCCGACCACCCAGAAAGCCGACCGCGTCGGCGTAAAGCAGCTGGACGACGGCCGCCGCGTGCGGATCTACCGCTCGAACGGCGAAATGCTGGACGCTTAAGAGGAAGACATGGCCAAGGCCAAGGCAGCAGCGAAGGAAAATACCGGTCCCGCCCAGGCGGCGCGCCTGCACCAGCATTATCGCGAAGCGGTGGTGCCGGAACTCATGAAACAGTTCGGCTACAAGACTTCCATGCAGGTTCCGCGCATCGAGAAGATCGTCCTGAACATGGGTGTCGGCGAAGCGGTAAACGACAAGAAGATCCTCGAGAACGCCGCCGGCGACATGATCAAGATCGCCGGCCAGAAGCCGGTAATCACCAAGGCGAAGAAGTCGATCGCCGGCTTCAAAATCCGCAAGGACTACCCGGTGGGCTGCATGGTGACCCTGCGCCGCGCCCGCATGTACGAATTCCTCGACCGCCTGGTGTCGGTCGCGATTCCCCGGATCCGCGATTTCCGCGGAATCTCGGCGCGCTCCTTCGACGGCCGCGGCAATTTCAACCTGGGCGTCAAGGAACAGATCATTTTCCCGGAGATCGAGTACGACAAGATCGACGCGCTCCGGGGCATGAATATCACCATCACCACGACAGCGAAGACCGACGAAGAGGCGCGTGCGCTCCTGTCGGGATTCAAGTTCCCGTTCAAGAACTGAGGTCGTCATGGCAAAGACCGCTCTGATCAACCGCGAGCAGAAGCGCCGCGCAACCGTGAAGAAGTTCGCGGCCAAGCGAATCGAGCTGAACGCGATCATCAATAACAGCAAGGCTTCCGACGAGGACCGTGCCGAGGCCCGCGACAAGCTGCAGAGACTGCCGCGCAACAGCAGCCCGGTGCGCCTGCGCAACCGCTGCGCGCTGACCGGCCGTCCACGCGGCGTCTACAGCAAGTTCGGCCTCGGTCGGACCAAGCTCCGTGAAATCGCCATGCGCGGCGAGATTCCCGGCATAACCAAGGCCAGCTGGTAGCAGGAGACTTTTGCATGAGCATGAGTGATCCCATAGCCGACATGCTGACGCGAATCCGCAACGCCCAACTTGCGGAAAAAACGTCAGTAGTCGTGCCCTCGAGCAAGCTCAAGGTGTCGATTGCCACGGTCCTCAAGGACGAAGGCTATATCGAGGACTTCGCCGTGCGCGATGAAAGCGGCAAGCCCGCCCTCGAAATCGGCCTCAAGTACTACGCCGGGCGCCCGGTCATCGAGCGCATCGAGCGGGTCAGCCGCCCCGGCCTGCGCATCTACAAGCCGGCCAAGGACATCCCGCAGGTCATGAACGGCCTTGGCGTGGCAATCGTTTCCACCTCGCGTGGCGTGATGACCGACCGCAAGGCGCGCCAGAGCGGCGTCGGCGGCGAAGTGCTGTTCATCGTCGCCTGATCGCGGACAAGGAGCGCTAGAAATGTCTCGCATTGGAAATCTACCGGTTACCGTCCCGAGCGGAGTGGACGTCACGCTGGCTGCCGACCGGATATCGATCAAGGGGCCGCTCGGCGTGCTGTCGCACCCGACGTCGGCCGGCGTGGAAGTGAAGCGCGACGGCGACAAGATCGTCTTCAAGGCCGCGGACGAATCGATCCAGGCCAACGCCATGTCCGGCACGCTTCGCGCGTTGGTTGCCAACATGGTGCAGGGCGTGACCAAGGGTTTTGAAAGAAAGCTGCAGCTGGTGGGTGTCGGTTACCGCGCGCAGGCACAGGGCGACAAGCTCAACCTGACGCTGGGCTTCTCGCATCCGGTGGTGCACCAGATGCCCAAGGGCGTAAAGGTGGAAACGCCGCAGCAGACTGAAATCGTGATCAAGGGCATGGACAAGCAGGCCGTCGGGCAGGTCGCGGCCGATGTGCGCGGATACCGTCCGCCGGAGCCGTACAAGGGCAAGGGCGTGCGCTATTCCGACGAACGCGTCGTGCTCAAGGAAACCAAGAAGAAGTAAACGGGGCCAAACCAGGTAGAGATGAAGCCATGATCGACAAAAAACAGTCCCGCATGCGCCGCGCGCGCCAGACCCGCGCCAAGATCGCCGAACTCAGGGCGGTGCGCCTTGCCGTGTACCGGTCCAACGGCCATATCTATGCCCAGGTGATCGATCCGACCTCCAGGGTGCTCGCGGCGGCATCGACGCTGGAACCGGAAGTGCGCAAGCAAATGCCGAATGGCGCCAATGTCAAGGCGGCCGCGATGGTCGGCAAGCTCATCGCGGAGAAGGCCAAGGCAAAAGGCGTCGAGCAAGTGGCGTTCGATCGTGCCGGGTTCAAATATCACGGCCGCGTCAAGGCGCTGGCCGAAGCGGCTCGCGAAGCCGGACTCAAGTTCTAAGGACAGACCATGGCCAGAATGCAACAGCAGGAAGAACGCAGCGACGGCCTGCGTGAAAAGATGGTGTCGGTCAACCGTGTCACCAAGGTGGTGAAGGGCGGTCGCATCCTCGGTTTCGCAGCGCTGACCGTGGTCGGCGACGGCGATGGCGGCATCGGCATGGGCAAGGGCAAGGCCCGCGAAGTGCCGGTTGCCGTGCAGAAGGCGATGGACGAGGCCCGCCGCAAGATGGTCAAGGTTTCACTGAAGAACGGCACGCTGCAGCACGCGGTGGTCGGCGAGCACGGATCGGCGAAGGTATTCATGCAGCCCGCCTCGGAAGGTACCGGCATCATCGCAGGCGGTCCGATGCGCGCGATTTTCGAGGTGATGGGCGTGACCAACGTGCTGGCAAAGTGCCTCGGTTCGACCAATCCCTACAACGTCGTCCGCGCCACCATCAAGGGCCTGGAAGCGATGAGCACGCCTTCGGAGATTGCGGCCAAGCGCGGCAAGACCGTGGAAGAGATCCTGGGGTAAGCCATGGCTGAAACTGAGAAGAAAACGACGGCTGCCAGGCAGCCGGCCAAGAAAGTGGCGGCAAAGAAGAAAAGCGCCGCGAAATCCGACAAGAAAGTCAGGGTCACGCTGGTGCGCGGCCTGGTCGGTACCCGCGAAAGCCACCGCGCCACTGTGCGCGGCCTGGGCCTGCGGCGCATCAACCACACGGTTGAGCTGGAAGACACTCCCGCGGTACGCGGCATGATCAACAAGGTGGCATACCTGGTGAAGTGCGAGGCTTAAATGCGTTTGAACCAGATTAAACCGGCAGCCGGGTCCAAGCACGCGAAGAAGCGTGTGGGCCGTGGCATCGGCAGCGGCCTCGGCAAGACGGCCGGCCGCGGGCACAAAGGCCAGAAAGCCCGCTCCGGGGGGTTTCACAAGGTGGGGTTCGAGGGCGGCCAGATGCCCATGCACCGGCGCCTGCCGAAGCGGGGTTTCGTGTCCATGTCCGCGGGTGAAACGGTCGAAGTCCGCCTGTCCGCCCTGCAGGGACTGCCCGTCGAAGACATCGACATCCTGGTGCTGAAGCAGGCCGGCGTCGTGCCCAATTCGGCACGCGGGGCAAAGGTCATTTTGAACGGCGAGATCAAGCGCAAGGTCAAGCTGCGCGGTCTGCTGGTCACGAAGGGTGCGCGCGCGGCCATTGAAAAGGCCGGCGGCAGCGTCGAAGGCTGAGCTTGGCAGAGAACGCACTTTCCGGGATTGGCGGCCGATTCGGCGACCTCAAGCGGCGCCTGCTGTTCCTGCTGGGCGCGCTGATCGTATACCGGATCGGCGCACACGTGCCGGTGCCGGGAATCGACCCGGTGCAGCTTGCGGAGCTGTTCAAGTCGCAGAAGGGCGGCATCCTGGACATGTTCAACATGTTCTCCGGTGGCGCGCTGTCGCGATTCACGATTTTTGCACTGGGGATCATGCCGTACATTTCGGCGTCGATCATCATGCAGCTGCTGACGGTGGTGTCACCGCAGCTGGAGCAGTTGAAGAAGGAAGGGGAGGCCGGGCGCCGCAAGATCACGCAGTACACGCGCTACGGCACGTTGTTCCTGGCAACTTTCCAGGGGTTGGGCATTGCGATAGCGCTCGAATCACAGCGCAATCTGGTCGTGGACCCGGGCCTGATGTTCCGCTTCACGACCGTCGTGACGCTGGTGACGGGAACGATGTTCCTGATGTGGCTGGGCGAGCAGATCACGGAGCGCGGGATCGGCAACGGCATTTCGCTGATTATTTTTGCCGGGATTGCCGCCGGGTTTCCCGCCGCCATCGGCGGCACGCTGGAACTGGCGCGCACCGGCGCTTTCTCGATTCCGCTGGTGTTGCTGCTGCTGGTCGGCGCAGTGCTGGTGACGGGGTTCGTGGTGTTCGTGGAGAAGGGCCAGCGCAAGATCCTGGTGAATTACGCGAAGCGCCAGGTGGGGCGCAAGGTTTATGGCGGGCAGAGCTCGCACCTGCCGCTGAAGCTGAACATGGCCGGGGTGATCCCGCCGATATTTGCGTCAAGCATCATTTTGTTCCCGGCTACGCTGGCCGGCTGGTTTGGCAGCAACGAGAGCATGACCTGGCTGCGCGACATCAGCGCGACCCTGCACCCGGGTCAGCCGATATACGTGCTGCTGTATGCCTCGGCGATTATTTTCTTCTGCTTCTTCTACACGGCCCTTGTGTTCAATCCCAAGGAGACGGCGGAGAACCTGAAGAAGGGCGGGGCGTTCGTGCCGGGAATCCGGCCGGGCGAGCAGACGGCGAAGTACATCGAGAAGATCATCATGCGGCTGACGCTGGTGGGCGCGATCTACGTGACACTGGTCTGCCTGCTGCCCGAGTTTCTGATTGTGAAGTGGAACGTGCCTTTCTATTTTGGCGGCACGAGCCTGCTGATCATCGTGGTGGTGACCATGGACTTCATGCAACAGGTCCAGGCATACATGATGTCGCACCAGTACGAAAGCCTGCTCAAGAAGGCGAACTTCAAGGGCGGGATGTTCCCGACTCGCTAGCGGAGGAGCATGGCCAAGGAAGAAACGATCCAGATGCAGGGCGAAATCCTGGAAACCCTGCCGAACGCGACGTTTCGCGTGAAATTGGAAAATGGCCATGTGGTGCTTGGGCATATTTCCGGGAAGATGCGGATGCACTACATCCGCATCCTGCCGGGTGACAAGGTTACGGTGGAACTGACGCCCTACGATCTTTCGCGCGCGCGCATCGTGTTCCGCGCGAAGTGAGTCGAGGGGAGCGGCAAGGAGAGAGAGAAATGAAGGTATTGGCATCGGTCAAGAAGATGTGCCGGAACTGCAAGATCGTCCGGCGCAACCGCGTTGTGCGCGTGATCTGCACGGATCCGCGGCATAAACAACGCCAGGGCTAACCGGCGGCGACGCCACTTATTGGGAAAGCAGGACGACTATGGCACGTATTGCCGGCGTAAACATTCCGAACCACCAGCACGCGGACGTCGCGCTGACGTCGATCTATGGCATCGGCCGCCCGCGCGCCCGCGCGATCTGCGCCGCAGCCGGGGTGAAGGTCACGACCAAGATCAAGGACATGTCGGACAACGACATGGAGAAGCTGCGCGAGCAGGTTGCCAAGTTCACCGTCGAAGGCGATCTGCGCCGCGAAGTGTCCATGAACATCAAGCGCCTGATGGACCTGGGCTGCTATCGCGGTACCCGGCATCGCCGCGGCCTGCCGCTGCGCGGCCAGCGCACCCGCACCAACGCGCGCACCCGCAAGGGGCCACGCAAGGCGATACAGCGTTCCGGCGGCGCAACGCCGGCACCGGCCAAGTAAACGAGTCGAATTCAGGGAAATACTGACATGGCAAAGGCACCAGCTCCCGCAACGCGGGTACGCAAGAAGGTCAAAAAGAACGTGGCGGAAGGCATCGCCCACATTCATGCGTCCTTCAACAATACCATCGTGACGATCACCGATCGCCAGGGCAACGCGCTGTCGTGGGCGACGTCCGGCGCTGCGGGTTTCAAGGGTTCGCGCAAGTCGACGCCCTTCGCCGCCCAGATCGCCGCGGAGCAGGCCGGCCGTGCCGCGCAGGAATGCGGCGTCAAGAATCTCGAAGTGCGCATCAAGGGCCCCGGCCCGGGCCGTGAATCGGCGGTGCGCGCATTGAACGCAGTTGGTTTCAAGATAACCAGCATCTCCGACGTGACGCCCGTGCCGCACAACGGCTGCCGTCCCCCGAAGAAGCGCCGCATCTGATCAGGAGACTGAAGTGGCCCGAAACCTAGACCCCAAGTGCCGCCAGTGCCGCCGTGAGGGCGAGAAATTGTTCCTCAAGGGCGAAAAGTGCTTTACCGACAAGTGCGCGATCGAGCGCCGTCAGTACGCGCCCGGCCAGCACGGCCAGAAGAACCTGCGCCGTTCGGATTACGGCACGCAACTGCGTGAAAAACAGAAAATCCGCCGCATATACGGTCTGCTGGAGCGCCAGTTCCGCAACACCTACAAGGAAGCGGCCCGGTCCAAGGAAGTCACCGGCGAAGCGCTGCTGCAGATGCTGGAAAGCAGGCTGGATACCGTGGCTTACCGCATGGGTTTCGGCGCGTCGCGCACCGAAGCTCGCCAGATCGTGCGCCACAACGGCATCCTGGTGAACGGCAAGCGGGTCAACATCCCGTCCTATCAGGTCCGCCAGGGCGATATCGTCGAAGTCGCGGAAGGCGCCAAGGGGCAGTTGCGCATCAAGGGTGCGGTCGAGGCGGCGGTAACCCGCGGTTATCCCGACTGGATCGAAGTGGACAGCAAGGCGCTGAAGGGCACGTTCAAGGCCAAGCCGCAGCGCTCCGAATTGCCCTCCACGATCAACGAATCGCTGGTGGTGGAACTGTACTCGAAGTAACCGCGTCGGAACCCGCGGCCCGCCGTGCCGTTCGGCCGGGCCGGGTGTTTTTCGGTCGGAACGACCCGAATTTCCTTTAGAGGGTAACGTTTATGCAAAGCAGCTTTCTGAAGCCGCGAATCATTGATGTTCAGACGATCTCGCCCTTCCACGCGAAGGTGACGATGGAGCCGTTCGAACGCGGCTATGGCCATACCCTGGGCAACGCTTTGCGCCGGGTGCTGCTGTCCTCGATGCCGGGCTATGCCCCCACCGAGGTGAAGATCAACGGCGTGCTCCATGAGTATTCCACGATCGACGGCGTGCAGGAGGACGTGGTCGACATCCTGCTGAACCTGAAAGGCATCGTCCTCAAGCTGCACAACCGGGACGAAGTGGTGCTGAACCTGAAGAAGCAGGGTGAAAGCGTGGTCACGGCAGGCGACATCGAGGCGTCCCACGACGTCGAGATCATCAATCCCGACCATGTCATCGCCCATATCGCGCCGGGCGGCAAGCTCGACATGCAGATCAAGGTCGAAGGCGGACGCGGCTATGTGCCCGCGACCACCCGCGCCCTGGCGAAGGAAGGCCGCACCATCGGCAACATCATGCTCGACGCCTCGTTCAGCCCGGTAAAGCGCGTCAGCTACGCGGTTGAATCGGCCCGCGTCGAACAGCGCACCGATCTCGACAAGCTGATCGTGGACATCGAAACCAACGGGGTGGTGGAACCGGAAGAAGCGATCCGCTACGCGGCCCGCATCCTGGTCGACCAGCTGTCCCTGTTCGCCGACCTGAAGGGAACGCCGGCTCCCATCGAGCAGCCGAAGGCGCCACAGGTGGATCCCATCCTGTTGCGCCCGGTGGACGACCTGGAGCTTACGGTGCGCTCGGCAAACTGCCTCAAGGCGGAAAACATCTATTACATCGGTGACCTGATCCAGCGCACCGAGACCGAGCTGCTGAAGACGCCGAACCTCGGCCGCAAGTCGCTCAACGAGATCAAGGAAGTGCTTGCCTCGCGTGGCCTCACGCTCGGCATGAAGCTCGAGAACTGGCCCCCCGTCGGGCTGGAGAAGGTTTAAAGGGGTAGGAAAATGCGCCACCGTCTGGGACTCAGAAAACTCAACCGCACCAGCAGCCACCGCCTGGCGATGCTGCGGAACATGACCAACTCGCTGTTGCTTCACGAGGTGATCAAGACCACGCTGCCCAAGGCCAAGGAACTGCGCCGGGTGGCGGAGCCGATCATCACGCTGGGCAAGAAGCCCTCACTCGCGAACCGCCGGCTGGCGTTCTCGCACCTGCGCGACCGCGCCCTGGTGGCCAAGCTGTTCGATGAGCTTGGGCCTCGCTACGCGAAGCGCAACGGCGGCTACCTTCGCATCCTCAAATTCGGATTCCGCCAGGGGGACAATGCCCCGATGGCGCTCGTCGAACTGATGGATCGGCCGGAAGTCGCGGAGGAAGCGGCGGCGACTCCCGCTACCAAGTAAGCAGCCAGGGAACACCGAAAAAGCCGGGCTTGCCCGGCTTTTTCTTTTCCGTCAACCGACAATGGCGCGCACTTTGGCCCTGCTGCGGCTCTCGAGCATCGATTTGAGGTAGTGCCCGGTATGGCTATCCGGATGGCGGGCGATGTCCTCGGGCGTTCCTTCGGCAAGGATGCGGCCGCCGCCGTCCCCACCCTCGGGTCCGAGATCCACGACCCAGTCGGCTGTCTTGATCACATCAAGGTTGTGTTCGATCACCACCACCGTATTGCCGTGGTCGCGCAACCGCTGCAGGACCTTGAGCAGCAGTTCGATATCCTGGAAGTGCAGTCCGGTGGTCGGCTCGTCCAGTATGTAGAGGGTCTGGCCGGTATCGCGCTTGGAAAGCTCCAGCGCCAGTTTGACGCGTTGCGCCTCGCCGCCCGAGAGAGTGGTCGCGCTTTGCCCCAGGCGGATGTAGCCGAGGCCGACATCCAGCAGCGTATCCAGCTTGCGCGCGATGACGGGAACCGCTTCGAAGAATGCGTGGGCCTGCTCTACGGTCATCTCCAGCACTTCGCGGATGTTCTTTCCCTTGTACTGGATTTCCAGGGTTTCACGGTTGTAACGGTGGCCGTGGCAGACGTCGCAGGGAACGTAGATGTCCGGCAGGAAGTGCATTTCCACTTTGATGACGCCGTCGCCCTGGCAGGCTTCGCAGCGTCCGCCTTTCACATTGAACGAGAAACGGCCGGCACCGTACCCGCGCTCGCGTGCCAGCGGCACGCCCGCGAACAGGTCGCGCACCGGCGTGAACAGGCCGGTGTAAGTGGCGGGATTGGAACGCGGCGTCCGCCCAATCGGGCTCTGGTCGACATTGACCACCTTATCGAAGAACTCCAGGCCCTGGATCTCGTCGTGCGCGGCCGGTTCGGCGGTGCTCTGGTACAAGTGCTGGGCGACCGCGTAGTACAGCGTGTCGTTGATCAGCGTGGATTTCCCGGAACCGGAGACGCCGGTCACGCAGACGAACAACCCGACAGGCAGCTCCAGATCGACGTTCTTGAGATTGTTGCCGCGGGCGCCGATGAGCTTCAGCATGCGCTTCGGCTGCGGCTTGTTGCGCAAGCGCGGGGTGGCGATGTTGCGGCGGCCGGAGATATATTGTCCGGTGAGCGAGGCGGGATTTGAGGAAATCTGGGAGGGTGTTCCTTCCGCGATGACCTGGCCGCCGTGCTCCCCGGCGCCCGGTCCCATGTCCACGACGTAGTCCGCGTTGAGGATTGCGTCCTGGTCGTGCTCGACGACGATCACGGAATTTCCGAGATCGCGCAGCTCCTTCAGCGTAGACAGCAGGCGGTCGTTGTCGCGCTGGTGCAGCCCGATGGACGGTTCGTCGAGGACATACATGACGCCGGTGAGCCCGGAACCGATCTGGGAAGCCAGGCGGATGCGCTGCGCTTCACCGCCGGAGAGCGTGTCGGCGGAACGGTCGAGGGCGAGGTAGTCGAGGCCGACATTCACCAGGAACTGCAGGCGATTGCCGATCTCGCGCACGATCTTGTCGGCGATGACGTGTCTGGATCCTTCCAGCCGGACCTCGCGAAAAAACCTGAGAGCCTGGTTGAGCGGCATGCCGCTGAGCTCATAGATCGGTTTTCCGGCCACGAATACATAACGCGCTTCGCGGCGCAGCCGCGTGCCGTTGCAGTCGGGGCAGGGCTGGCTGGCGAGATGCTTGGCAAGCTCTTCGCGCACCGCGACGGAGTCCGTTTCGCGATAGCGCCTCTCCAGATTCGGCAAGATGCCCTCGAAAGGGTGTTCGCGTTGATACTTGTTGCCGCGCTCGCCGACGTAAAGAAAGCGGACTTTCTCCCTGCCCGAACCGTTGAGCACCAGATCCTGGATGTTTTTCGCCAGATCTTCGAACGGCTTGTCGACGTCGAATCCATACTGCTGCGCCAGGCTGGTCAGCATCTGGAAGTAAAACTGGTTGCGCCGGTCCCAGCCCTTGATTGCGCCCGCGGCCAGCGAAAGGTGCGGGAACGCCACCACGCGCTTGGGATCGAAGAAGGTGATCTGGCCCAAACCATCGCAGCGCGGGCAGGCGCCCATCGGGTTGTTGAACGAGAACAGGCGCGGTTCCAGTTCCGGCAGCGAATAGCTGCAGATCGGGCAGGCAAATCGCGCCGAGAACAGGTGCTCACTGCCGGAATCCATTTCGACCGCAAGCGCGCGGCCATCCGCGTGGCGCAGCGCCGTTTCGAAGGATTCGGCCAGCCGCTGCTTGGCGTCCGCGCGGACTTTGATCCTGTCGATGACGATCTCGATCGTATGTTTCTTGTTTTTCGGCAGCTTCGGCAGCGATTCGATCTCGTGCACCTTGCCGTCCACGCGCAGCCGTACGAAGCCCTGCGCACGCAGGTCCTCGAACAGCTCCTGGTTCTCGCCCTTGCGGCCGACTAGCAGCGGGGCCAGGATCATCAGCCGCGTGTCCTCGGGGAGCTGCAGGACGTGATCCACCATTTGCGAGACGCTCTGGGCAGACAGCGCGATGCCATGCTCGGGGCAATGCGGTTCGCCGACGCGGGCATAGAGCAGGCGCAGGTAGTCGTGGATCTCGGTGACCGTGCCGACGGTGGAACGGGGATTGTGGCTGGTTGCCTTCTGCTCGATGGCAATCGCCGGCGACAGTCCTTCGATCAGATCCACGTCGGGCTTTTCCATCAACTGCAGGAACTGGCGCGCGTATGCCGACAGCGATTCCACGTAGCGGCGCTGTCCTTCGGCGTAAAGCGTGTCGAATGCGAGCGAGGATTTGCCGGAGCCGGACAAGCCGGTAACCACGACGAACTTGTTGCGCGGCAGATCGAGGTTGACGTTCTTGAGGTTGTGGGTGCGTGCGCCGCGTATGCGGAGGAATTCCATTCGCGTTAGCTGGAAGATTGCCGGGTCGACCTGCTAATATACTGCACTTCAGAAGCAATTCCCAAGCCGCGTTTGGCTCCGTTCCCTGAATGTCCTTTCCAGAGCGCATGACGCCTCAGGAGTTGCGCGCAAGTGTCGGTTTGGCCGGCATTTTCGGCCTGCGCATGCTGGGGATGTTCATCATCCTCCCGGTTTTCGCGCTCTACGCGCAGCGCCTCGACGGCGGCCATAGCCATACCATGGTCGGCGTCGCGCTCGGCGCCTACGGCCTGACCCAGGCCTGCCTTCAGGTCCCGTTCGGCTGGCTGTCGGACCGCTGGGGACGCAAGCGCACCATCTATTTCGGCCTCGCGATATTCGCGCTCGGCAGCTTCGTTGCCGCCGCGGCGAGCGATATTTCCCTGGTTATCCTGGGCCGCGTGATCCAGGGCGCGGGCGCGATCTCGGCTGCGGTGATCGCGTTGACCGCGGACCTCACCCGCGAAGAACAGCGCACCAAGGCGATGGCGATCATCGGCATGACCATCGGCGGGACGTTCGCGATATCGATGGTGGCCGGTCCCCTGCTCGACGAAGGGATCGGCGTGCCCGGAATATTCGCCATGACCGGCATCCTTGCCCTTGCCGCGATGCTGGTGGTCCGGTTCGTGATACCCGATCCACCGGCCCTTGCGCGCGGCGCCGCCGTTCCCACCGTGCCGCTACGCACGGTCTTGCGCGACCCGCGCCTGATGCGGCTCAACTACGGTATTTTCTCGCTGCATGCAGTGCTGATGGGATTGTTCGTGGTCGTGCCGTTCCTGCTGCAGGCGCATATGCCGTCCGGAGATCACTGGCGCGTCTATTTGCCGGTCATGCTGGGTTCCATCGTGCTGATGCTGCCGCCGATGCTGATGATGGAACGCAACGGTCTGCAGAAGCCGGTCTTCATCGGCGCAATCGTGATACTGATCGCGGCCACCGTTATCCTGGCCGTGGGCGGAACCGGCCTGCTGCCCATCGTTGCCGGGCTGCTGGTGTTTTTCACTGCGTTCAATCTGCTGGAGGCCACGCTGCCTTCGCTGATTTCGCGCATGGCGCCGCCCGGGGCCAAGGGCACGGCGATCGGCGTGTACGGCGCCGTCCAGTTCATCGGCACTTTCTGCGGGGCCGCAGCCGGCGGCTGGCTGTCGCAGCACTTCGGCGCGGCGGCGGTGTTCGGCTTCTGCACGGTGCTGGGCGTGGGCTGGCTGCTGCTGGCAATCGGCATGCGGGTTCCGGACACGCTCGCTACGCGCCGTTACCAGTTGCCGAAAATGGACGCCCGCGACATCTCCGGCCTGACGCGCAAGCTGGCGGGAATTCCCGGCGTCAGGGAGGTCATGCTGTCCGGAGAGGGCGTTGCCTACCTCAGGGTGGACAGCAAGGGCTTCGACGAACAGAATGTCATCAAACTACTGGCACGGGAGGTTTAGCACATGGCTTCGATTAACAAGGTGATTTTGATCGGGAATCTCGGACGCGACCCGGAAGTGCGTTACATGCCGAGCGGTGACGCCGTGGCCAATATCACCATTGCCACGACGGAGACCTGGAAGGACAAGGCTGGGGAAAAGCAGGAGCAGACCGAGTGGCACAGGGTGGCGATGTTCGGCAAGACCGCGGAGATCGCCGGCGAGTACCTGAAGAAGGGTTCACAGGTTTACATCGAGGGCAAGCTGCAGACGCGCAAGTGGACCGACAAGGAAGGCCAGGAACGCTATACCACCGAAATCCGCGCCGATCGCATGCAGATGCTGGGCTCGCGTTCGGGTGGCGCGGAACGCATGCCAGCGCCCGATGACGAGGCGCCCCGCGCAACTTCCGCGCCGGCCAAGAAGCCTGCAGCCGCGGGCAAGGGTGGCAACTTCGACGATCTCGAGGACGATATCCCGTTCTGACCGCACCGGGCTCCAGGAACGGCCGGCATTGCCGGCCTTTTTTATTCGTGCGCTGGCGGGAGCACGCCGCCCAAGGCGGGGATGCGCTTCACCGCGGCTTCCAGGGCGCCGATGAATGCGCCGACCTTCGTCGGCAGATAGGGGCTTGGCAAGTAGACTGCGTTGATGTCCAGGGGGACCGGTTTGTACTCGGGTAGCAATGTACGCACGCGACCGTCGCGGATGTCGTCGTAATAAAGCCATAGCGGCCCGACCGCGATGCCGTTGCCTGCGAGGACGGCGCGGCGGATCGACTCGAGGTTGTTGGAGCGGAAGCTGCCGCCGACATGCACGGCGTTTTCTCCCTCCGGACCATGGAAGATCCAGCGTCCCGTCGGGGAAACCAGCCGATTGACCACGCAGCTGTGATGTTCCAGCTGCTCCAGCTGCAGAGGTTCGCCGTGCTTCGCCAGGTAGTCGGGCGACGCCATGCAGGCTTGCGGACTCACGCCGATGCGGCGCGCGATGATCCGGGCGTCGGGCAGCGGACCGAAGCGCAGCGCGACATCGATGCCCTCTTCCAGCAGGTCGAACCAGCGGTCGTTGAGAATCAGGTCGACTTCCAGGGCTGGATGCACCTCAAGGAGATCAAGCAGCAAGGGTGTCAGGTAAGCCTCGCCAAAGGCGGAGGGCGCGCTTACCCGCAGACGACCCGAGGGCTGTCCGCTGTCCGCACCTACGCTGGATTCCAACGCCGCGAGGTCGTCCAGCAGCCGGCGCCCTTTCTCGTAGAAGCCGAGACCGGCGTCGGTCAGCTTGAGCCTGGCGGTGCTGCGCACGATCAGTTGCGCGCCGAAATGCGCCTCCAGCTGCGAGATGATTTTGCTGACGGTCGGCTGGGTCACGCCCATTTCCCGCGCGACGGCGGAAAAGCTGCCGGCATCCACCACCCGGGTGAACACGCGCAGACCGTGCAACACATCCATCGAGACTCCTTATGGGAAATGGGGAATAACCGGTATTCGGACCCGGGTACTAGCCGCGCCAGCGCCCGGGGGCCTACTCTGGCGGCGGCTGTGAATCCCCGGGCCTGGCAGCGGTCCAACGCCTGGAACGCCGCCCGGAACAGGTGGAGAACAAGCTGATTTTCCGCGAAAATAACAAAAACTTCCGGCTGTCGCGAGAAACCCTGTGTTCTCCACAGGATTTGCCCGACGGCGGCAGGCGCGCCCAGAGGAAAATTCATGACATTGCGTGACGTCACCCTGCAGGACAAATATGCGCTCCAGGACGGGCGCATTTACATCACCGGCACCCAGGCGCTGGTGCGGCTTC
>DASVNF010000139.1:0-9750 GCA_036384015.1 Burkholderiales bacterium | reverse complement strand
TTCCTTAACCCACGATACGACCGATTCCAGTGCTTCTGGTAATTTTGCCGGCTGCGTTCCGCCAGCTTGCGCCATGTCCGGCCGCCCCCCTCCTTTACCGCCCACCTGCTGCGCCACGAAATTCACCAGCTCGCCCGCCTTCAACTTGCCGGTAAGGTCTGCAGTCACGCCCGCGATCAGAGTCACCTTGTCGTCTTCAACCGCACCCAGCACGATCGCCGCTGACTTGAGCTTGTCCTTGAGCTTGTCCATCGCTTCGCGCAGGGTCTTGGCATCGGCGCCCTCGAGCCTGGCGGCCAGCACTTTCGCCGCGCCGACGGCAACCGCCTGCCCGGCGAGGTCGTCGCCCTGGGAACTCGCCAGCTTTGATTTGAGACGGGCAAGCTCCTTCTCCAATGCCTTCTTCTCGTCGAGCAGGGAATTCACCGCCGCTTCCACCATCCCGCCCGTCGCCTGCACCTTGAGGTTGCGCGCGACGTCCTGCAACTCCTGCAGCTGGCTGTTCATCATCGCCAGCGCGCTCGTACCCGTCGTCGCCTCGATCCGCCGGATTCCCGCTGCCACGCCGCCTTCCGCGTAGATCTTGAATACACCGATATCGCCGGTGCGCGACACATGCGTGCCGCCGCAGAGCTCGCGCGAGTCCCCGATGTCGAGCACGCGCACTTCATCGCCGTACTTCTCGCCGAACAGCATCATGGCGCCCGCCTTCTTGGCTGCCTCGATCGGCAGGACCTGCGCCCTGGTTGCAACGTTCTGCAGGATCTGATCGTTGACGAGAAGCTCGACCTTGCGGATTTCCTCGTCGGTCACGGGCTTGTCGTGCGCGAAGTCGAACCGCGTCTTGTCCGTGTCGACCAGGGAGCCTTTCTGCTGGACGTGCGGGCCGAGCACCTCGCGCAAGGCCTTGTGCATGATGTGGGTCACGGAATGATTGCGCATGGTGCGCGCCCGCAACGCGGCATCCACCCGCGCCTCAAGCTTGTCGCCGACCTTCAGCGTGCCTGCCTTCAGCGTGCCGTGGTGGCCGAATACGTCGGCCTGGATCTTTTGCGTATCGGCGACTTCGAACGTGCCGCCCGCCGCGACGAGTTCGCCCTTGTCGCCCACCTGGCCGCCGGACTCGGCATAGAACGGCGTGGTGTCCAGCACCACGATGGCTTTTTGTCCAGAGTTGATTTCCCCTGCTGGCGCGCCGTCGACATAGATCGCAACGACCGTCCCCTCGCCCGCAAGCCGCTCATAGCCGGTGAAGCGCGTCTTGTCGCCGCTATAGGCCACGCCGAGGCTGGCCTTGAACTTGCCCGCCGCACGCGCCTGCTCGCGCTGCCGCGACATCGCCGATTCGAAGCCGGCCATGTCCAGGGTGATGCCGCGCTCGCGCGCAATGTCCGCGGTCAGGTCCACGGGAAAACCGAACGTGTCGTAAAGCTGGAACACGGTTTCCCCGTCGAGCATGCGGTCTTCGCGGAGCAATGCATTTTCCAGAACCTTCATGCCGTTTTCAAGCGTCTCGGCAAAACGCTCCTCTTCCTGCTTCAGCACGTCGGCCACGCGTTTCTCCGAAGTTCGGAGTTCCGGATAAGCATCGCCCATGGCGCGGCCGAGGTCGGCTACCAGCTTGTGGAAGAAAGGCTGCTTCTGTCCCAGCTTGTAGCCGTGGCGGATGGCGCGGCGAATGATCCGGCGCAGCACGTAACCGCGGCCCTCGTTGCCGGGGATCACGCCATCGACGATCAGGAAGGAACAGGCACGGATATGGTCGGCGATCACGCGCAACGAACTGGACTCCAGGTCCTTCGCGCCCGTCACGCTGGCCGCCGCCTTGATCAGGTCCTGGAACAGGTCGATCTCGTAATTGCTGTGCACGCCCTGCAGCACCGCCGCGATGCGTTCCAGCCCCATGCCGGTGTCCACCGACGGTTTCGGCAGTTTGTGCATGGCGCCGGACTCGTCGCGGTTGAACTGCATGAACACCAGGTTCCAGATCTCGATGTAGCGATCGCCGTCGGCGTCGGGCGTTCCGGGCGGTCCGCCTTCGATGCCGGGACCATGGTCGTAAAAGATTTCCGTGCACGGACCGCAGGGCCCGGTGTCGCCCATCTGCCAGAAGTTGTCGCTCTGGAATTTCTGCCCGCCCGGCTTGTCGCCGATGCGCGCGATGCGGTCCCTGGGCACCTTGATGTCGTCGGCCCAGATGTCGTGGGCTTCGTCGTCGGTTTCATAGACCGTGACCCAGAGGCGATTCGGATCAAGGCCGTATTCCTTCGTCAGCAATTCCCAGGCAAAACGGATGGCGTCGCGCTTGAAATAGTCGCCGAAGCTGAAATTGCCCAGCATCTCGAAGAACGTGTGGTGGCGCGCGGTGTAGCCGACGTTTTCCAGGTCGTTATGCTTGCCGCCGGCCCGCACGCAGCGCTGCGAAGTCGTGGCCCGCACATAGGGCCGCTTGTCCTGGCCGAGGAATACGTCCTTGAACTGGACCATGCCGGCATTGGTGAACAGGAGGGTCGGATCGTTGCCCGGGATCAACGGGCTCGACGAAACGATGGTGTGGCCCTGCCTCTTGAAATAGTCGAGGAAACGACTGCGGATCTCGCTGCTTTTCATTGCTCGGGTAACCGTAGGGATTCGAATAATCGGCCGGCCGGGGAATGAAACGCCGGCCGGCGAGGGGGAATTATTGCATCACGGCCTGCAGCGGGCTACTGGTCCTCGCCACCGCCCTTGAGGACCGTCCGGACCGCTTCCGTGGAGAACCCCCGGCTGGCGAGGAAACGCGACTGTTTTCCCCTCTCCTCGAGCGTCCGCGGCAGTGAACCGAACTTCTTCTTCCAGACCGCCCGGGCGGCGTCGACTTCGCTTCCCTGGAGCTGCGCTTGCGCGCCCTCGAGCGCGGCTGCGGAAACCCCCTTTTCCCGCAATTCATGAAGAATGCGGCTCGCACCGAACTTGCGCCGGCGCACGGTGGTGAGTTGTTCGACGAAACGGGCCTCCGACAGCCAGCCCCGTTTTTCCAGGTCGTCCAGCAGGCTTTCAAGACCCGCCGGATCCCCGGCATGCGGCCGCAGTTTCGCCTGCAGCTCCGCACGCGAATGCTCCCGGCGCGCCAGCGCTTTTAACGCCCGCCCCCGCAGGCTCGGGACCTGCGCCAGTCTTTATTCCTCCACGCTGACCTGGGCCAGGGGCTTCTCGGCCACGTGCTCGCGGATCCTGGCTTCGATTTCCTGCGCCATTTCCGGGTTCTCCTTCAGGAATTCCCGGGTATTGTCCTTGCCCTGGCCAATTCGGTCCTTGCCGTAGCTGTACCACGCGCCCGATTTCTCGATGATCTTGTAGAGAACGCCGAGCTCGATGATTTCGCCTTCGCGCGAAATCCCTTCCCCGTAGAGAATATCGAATTCGGCCTGGCGGAACGGCGGCGCCACTTTGTTCTTGACGACCTTGGCGCGGGTTTCGTTGCCGATCACCTCGTCGCCCTTCTTGATCGCGCCCGTACGACGGATGTCGATGCGCACCGAGGCATAGAATTTGAGTGCATTGCCCCCGGTGGTGGTTTCCGGGTTGCCGAACATCACGCCGATCTTCATGCGGATCTGGTTGATGAAAATCACCAGGGTATTCGAGCGCTTGATGTTGGCGGTCAGCTTGCGCAACGCCTGGGACATCAGCCGCGCCTGCAGGCCCATTTGGGGTTCGCCCATCTCGCCTTCGATTTCCGCCTTCGGCGTCAGCGCGGCCACCGAGTCGACCACCACGACATCCACCGAGCCGGATCTCACCAGCATGTCGGCGATTTCCAGGGCCTGCTCGCCATTGTCCGGCTGGGAAATCAGCAGTTCGGAGACTTTGCAGCCGAGTTTTCCCGCATATTGCGGGTCGAGCGCGTGCTCCGCGTCGATGAAGGCCGCCGTGCCGCCCATCTTCTGCATCTGGGCGATCACCGAAAGGGTCAGCGTGGTCTTGCCCGACGATTCCGGACCGTAGACTTCGACGATGCGCCCGCGCGGCAGGCCGCCGATGCCAAGCGCCAGGTCGAGGCCCAGCGAGCCGGTCGAAACCACCTCGATGTCCTTGGCGATTTCGTGCTCGCCCAGGCGCATGATCGAGCCCTTGCCGAACTGTTTTTCGATCTGGGAAAGCGCCGCGGCCAGGGCCTTGCTTCTGTTTTCGTCCATGTTTTTCCCTTCTTCCGAACGCAGCATTATTGCATCATTCATTCGCATGCCGACCTCCCAGTAACTGTCCATTCCCATCGGAGACGCAGCCTGATCCGGCCGCGGATCCGTTCCCGGTTGCCAGGAACGGAAGCCCTTAGGGCGTCCCATCTCCGGCGTGGAATCCTTCCACACAGGCAGTCTACTGTTTTTATACACAGTACTGCAAATTATTCCACAGGAGATTCTTAATAAGCTGATTTATAAAGAATTTGGAAGACACCTCGCTGCTGCGGAGCACCTCGACGAACCGGCGCGTTAAGAAACCAGGCGGCGCTCGTTCAATCAATATTCCGGCTGACGAATGCCTTCAGCCGGCCTTGCCGTTCACCAGCACGAGCACACCTTCCAGCGCCTCAATTACGCTCTGGCGGCGCACCGAATCGCGGTCGCCCTGGAAGCGGTAAGTGCGAGCGATGGCACCCCCTCCCGCCTTGCACCAGGCGATGCACACCGTGCCCACGGGCTTTTTCGGCGTCCCGCCATCCGGACCCGCCACGCCGCTTACGGCAACCGAGACCTGGGCGCGGCTCGCCTTCAATGCGCCGGCCGCCATTTCACGCACCGTCTGTTCGGATACGGCACCGAACTTTTTCAGCGTTTCGGCGCTGACGCCAAGCATCTCCTGCTTGGCTTCGTTGGTATAGGTGACGAAGCCGCGATCGAACCACTTGGAGCTGCCCGGCACCATGGTCACCGCCTGCCCGATCCAGCCGCCGGTGCAGGATTCCGCCGCAACCATCGCCAGCGCTTTCGCCTTCAGCGCGTCGCCCACCCTTCCCGAGACTTCGTAGAGTTCCGCATCCATGGCATCAACCGAAGGTGAATTTCCAGGCAGCGAGGCACAGCAGCGTGTAGAACGCCGCCAGCAAGTCATCGAGCATGACGCCCGCGCCGTTGCGTATGCTGCGGTCAAAATGGCGGATCGGCGCCGGCTTGAAAATATCGAACAGCCGGAACAGCAGAAACGCGAACGCCTGCCATAGCGGCTGGTTCGGCGTCAGGAACAGCACCAGCAGGAACGCGGTGGTTTCATCCCAGACCATCCCGCCATGGTCATGCACGCCAAGCTTCCTGCCGCAAAGTTCGCACGCCCAGATGCCGGCCAGGAACATGGCCAGCAGCAGCAGCGTGAATTGCTGGGGATCGAGGCGTGGCGCCGCCAGCGCATAGATCGGAAAGGCCAGCAGCGTGCCGAAGGTGCCGGGGGCAACCGGGGCAAGGCCGACGCCGAATCCGAATGCGATGAAATTCGCCGGGTGCGAAAGCACGAAGCGCACGGAAGCCCGGCCGCGGCCGTCAGCGGAAATGATCAAAACCTTCGCCCTGCAGGATCATCGGCAGCCCTTGTTCGTCGCGGACGGTGACGTCGCCTCCCGCCACGACCCGCCCGATGCGCGTAAGCGCAAGCCGCAGACTGCCGGCCAGGGATTCGATCTCGGTACGGCGCCCCGGCGCGGCCGTGAAGCACAGCTCGTAGTCATCTCCGCCCGCCAGGATTGCCCGCGTCACCGGCGCATGATGCCTGAGCGGCAACAGGTCTGCAGAACAGGGGACTTTCGCCAGGTCGATTTCGGCGCCGACGAGCGAGCGCTCGCAGATGTGGCCGAGGTCGCCAATCAGGCCGTCGGATATGTCGATCGCGCTGCTCGCCACGCCGACGAGCCTGCCGCCCAGCTCGACGCGGGGCGTCGGCCGCTCCAGCCGCTGCAGGCAGTGTCCGAGCGCCGGCTCGCGCAACATCAGTTCGCCCCTGCGATGCGCAACCGCTGCCGCGGCGTCCCCCAGGTGACCCGATACCCAGACATCGTCGCCAGCCCTGGCGCCGTCCCGCCGCAGGGCCAGGCCCTGCTCCACCTCGCCCATGACCTGGATGCAGATGTTGCGTGGACCGCGCGTCGTGTCCCCGCCTATAAGTTCCACGTCATGCCGCTCGGCGAGGGAAAAAAATCCGCCGGCGAAATCCTTCAGCCATTGTTCGTCGGCGTCCGGCAGCGACAGGGCCAGCATCGCCCATCGCGGCGTGGCGCCCATCGCGGCAAGGTCCGAAAGATTCACCGCCAGGGACTTGTGCCCCAGGGACAGCGGACTGACGTCGGCAAAGAAATGCACGCCTTCCACCAGCATGTCGGTCGATGCCGCCAGCTCATGGCCCGGTCTCACGGCAACCAGCGCGGCATCGTCGCCGACGCCCAGGACCGCATGCCGCGCCGGCCTGGTGAAATACTTCGCGATCAGTTCGAATTCCGATGGCACGGATGGAGCCCGGGATGGAAAACATCTGCGAGTTTAGAGCAACGGCCTGCCGGCCCGCCTGGCAACTATGCCAAACTTCAGGGGACATTCACCTGCGACGCCGGGGACCCAATGACCGACACCATACCTGAAGGATTCGAACCCCTGTTCCGCAGCAGCCCGTTCCTCGACCGCACCGGACCTTATTATTCGAGCGGTCGCGGCCCACAGATGAAAATCGGCCTGCGCGTGCTCGACCATCACCTCAATGCAAGGGGCGTGGTTCATGGCGGCATGCTCATGACCATGGCCGATATCGCACTGGGGTACGCGATGGCCACTTCGGCAGAACCGCCGGTCCAGGCGGTGACCGCCCAGATATCGACCGATTTCGCCGGCAGCGCGAAGCTGGGCGACTGGATCGAAAGCATCGCCGACATCCAGAAGGTCGGCCGCACGCTGGCGTTCTGCAACGTCTACCTGCAGGTTGGCGAGCAGCGCATCATCAGGGCCTCCGGCATTTTCGCCATTACGTCTAAACCGTAGAGCAAAAGCTTTTCACCACAGAGGCGCCGAGGACACAGAGGAAATACGAGGAGTCTCTAATGTCCTCTGCGCCTCCTTGGTTGGCCCGTGGATCGGTTTTAGCCGAGTTTCTTGAGAAAAGCCTGGTACTCGTCCTCCTTCATGGTGAAGCTGTGCTCCGCCAGGGGGAACTGGCCCTTGTGGACGTCGTCCTGAAACTCGGCCAGCGCCTTGGCAATGAGATCCCAGCAGTTGGCGTAGCGCTTCACGAATTTCGGAGTGAAACGGTCGAACAGCCCGACCATGTCATGGAGCACGAGGTTCTGCCCGTCGCAATGCGGGCCGGCGCCGATGCCGATCGTCGGTATCGTCAGTTTCTCGGTGATGACCTGGGCGACGCGGTCGGGAATCGCTTCAAGCACGATGGCGAAACAGCCCGCCTTTTCCATGGCCAGCGCATCCTTCAGCAGCTGCACCCCGGTCTCCGCGCTCTTGCCCTGCACCTTGAAACCGCCCAGCTTGGACACCAGTTGCGGCGTCAGGCCGATGTGCGCCATGACCGGCACCCCGGCCTTGACCACGGCTTCGGCCACGGGGGCGAAATCCTCGCCGCCCTCGAGCTTGACGACGTCGGTCCCTCCCTCCTTGAGCATGCGCATGGCATTGTTGATCGCATCGGCCGTCGAGGCATGATAGGCGCCAAGGGGCAGGTCTCCAACCAGCAGGGCGCGCTTGGCCGCGCGCGAAATCGCCTTGGCATGGTGAATCATTTCATCCATGGTCACCGGCACCGTGCCGGAGTAGCCCAGCGCCGTCATGCCCAGCGAATCGCCGATCAGGATGCAATCCACGCCGGAGCGGTCAACCAGCTGCGCGGTCGGGTAATCCACGGCGGTGACCTGGAACACCTTCTCGCCGCGGTCCACCTTGGCTTGCAGGTCAAAGATCGTGAGCTTCTTCGGTGTGGCTGCTTCTGCCATTTTTCTCCCCCTCCTTTTTTGTTTAACCCTTCACTGCAAAGGCGCAAAGGACGCAAAGAAAAGCGCGCAAAGGAAACCAGGAACAGATGCGATGTCCAGGCCGCTTGTTTTGCCAGTCCACGCCAACGAGTTCCATATCGGCATTTCTTCTCCCTTCCGTCCTTCGCCTTCCTTTGCGTTCCCTTTGCGTTCCCTTTGCGTCCTTTGCGACTTTGCGGTGACACCTACGGTTTGGCCGTCTGAACGCGAGGACCGCGGGTTTCGGAAGGTCGCAGTTCAGCGGCGAGCTTGTCGAGCACGCCGTTGACGTACTTGTGCCCGTCGGTGCCGCCGAAGCTCTTCGCCAGCTCCACCGCTTCGTTTATGACGACGCGGTAAGGCGTTTGCACCTGGTCGCGCAGTTCACAGGCAGCCAGCAACAGCAGCGCGTGTTCCACCGGCGACAGTTCCTTGACCGGACGATCCAGATAGGGTGTCACCAGGGCGCGCAATCCATCGGCATCCGCGACCACGCCACGCAGCAGGGCCTCCGCGAGTGCCGCGTCGGCCTTGGCGAAATCCTTCTGTTCCTTGAGCTGGGCAAGCAGCGCATCCGCGGGAGATTCGTTCACCAGCCACTGATACAGCGCCTGCAGCGCAAACTCCCGCGCCCTGCGCCTACTGTTTTTCATCGATTGCCTTCACCAGGTTTGCCATTTCGACGGCGGCCCGCGCGCAATCCGCGCCTTTTTCCTTCACGCGGGCCGCGGCCTGCTCATCGGTATCCGTAGTGAGAATGCCATTGGCGATGGGCACGCCGGTATCAAGCTGTACCGACATCACTCCGGCCGCCGACTCGTTCGACACGACTTCGAAATGATAGGTCTCCCCCCGGATGACTGCTCCAAGCGCGATCAGCGCGTCGAATTTCTCCGAGCACGCCAGTTTCTGCAGCGCCAGTGGAATCTCCAGCGCGCCCGGGACGGTCACGACCCGGATGCCCGCGCGCTTCACGCCCAGCTTTTCCAGTTCGGTGGCGCAGGAGGCGAACAGTCCGTCGCCGATCGCCTTGTTGAAGCGGCCGACGACGATGCCGATGCGCAGGTCAGCGCCGCTCAGGTCGGGAGTGTATTGGAAGATGTCTTTGTCGGTTGCCATGTTTGATCGTGACTGTCGTGACTACGTGACCATCGTGACTGGGTGATTCCGGTTTTTGACCTTTACGACAGTCACGATAGTCACGGCAGTCGCGTTAGTCACGGCTTCTCCAGATACCCTGTCACCTCAAGGTCAAAACCGGCCATGCTCGGCATCTTGCGTGGCGCCGAGAGCAGTTTCATGCGCTTCACCCCCAGGTCGCGCAGGATCTGCGCGCCGATGCCGTAGGTGCGCAGGTCCACCTTGTCAGGCTCGCTCATGCGCGGGCTCTCCGGCAGCAGCCGGCCCAGCAATTCCCCGCCGGTTTCGGTCCGGTGCAGCAGCACGACGACGCCGTGATCGGCCGCCGCGATCGTGCGCAGGGCGTCGTTCAGGTTCCACGAATGCGTGTGGCTTCCCGCATCCAGCAGGTCCGCGACGGACAGGGGTTCGTGCACGCGGACCAGGGTTTCCCTGCCGGCGTCGATGTCGCCCCGGGCCAGCGCCAGATGCACGTCGCGCGAACTCTTGTCATGATATGTCACCATCCTGAACGGGCCATATACCGTCTGCAGCGTGCGTTCGGCGCCCCTGGCCACCAGCGACTCGGTGCGGCTGCGGTGCTGGATCAGGTCGGCGATGGTGCCGATTTTCACCTTGTGCCTGGTCGCGAATTC
>DASVNF010000138.1:0-10155 GCA_036384015.1 Burkholderiales bacterium | reverse complement strand
AACACGATGGTGTTGCCCGCGGCTTCCAGTTTCGCGCAGTCGTCGGCGAATGTGCGCGGATATTTTTCGAAATCCTCGCCCTGGCCGAATTGCAGCCTGTTGACGAAAATGGTCGTGACCGTGACCGGCGCCTGCGACTTGGCAATGCGCACCAGGCTCAGGTGGCCGTCGTGGATATTGCCCATCGTCGGCACACAGGCGACCTCCGGCTCGCGTTGCAGCCGTTCACGCAGTTCCTTGACGGTCTTGATGACTTCCATTTTTGAGGGGCGAGGGATCAGGGGCTGGGGGCCAGGAATCCAAACGCGGCAGCGCCATGTCGTTTCCCCTACCCCCTGTTCCCTGGCCCCTGATCCCTGTCCTCCCTAAAAACTGTGTTCGGGGCCGGGAAAGGTCCCGGCCTTCACTTCCCTGACGTAGCGCTCGATTGCAGCAGCGATGGAAGGCGATCCTTCCATGAAATTCCTGACGAAGCGGGGTTTCTTGCCCGGATAGATGTCCAGCATGTCGTAGAGGTTCAGGATCTGTCCCGAACAATGAACGCCGGCGCCGATGCCTATCACCGGGATGTGCAACGACTCCGTCAGGGATTTGCCGACGGCGGCAGGCACCAGCTCGACGACCATCAGGCTCGCGCCCGCGTCCTGCAAGGTCTTGCCGGCCGCGACCAGCCGTTGTGCGCCGTCGTCCGTCTTGCCCTGGATCTTCCAGCCGCCGATCGCGTGCACCGACTGCGGCGTCAGTCCGATGTGTCCGCAGACCGGGATGCCGCGGCTGGCGAGAAACTCGACCTGCGGGGCCATGATCTCCCCGCCTTCGAGTTTGACCATGTGCGCGCCCGCGCTCATCAGCCGCGCGGCATTTTCGTAGGCCTTCTCTGCACTTTGCTGGTAGCTGCCGAAAGGCATGTCGCCGAGCACCAGCGCGCGCTGGGTCCGCCGCGCCACGATGCGCGTGTGATAGAGCATTTCCTCCATGGTCACGGGCAGCGTCGAATCGTGGCCCTGCACGGTCATCGCCAGCGAATCGCCGACCAGAAAAATATCCACGCCCGCGGCATCGAGCAGCGCCGCAAAGCTCGCGTCGGTACAGGTCAGCATGGTGATGCGGTCGTTCTCCTGCCGCATCTTCTGCAGAGTACTGGTCGTAACTTTCATCTAACCTCTCTCACCGAAGGCGCAAAGGCGCCAAGGCAACGCAAAGAAAAACGATTGAATCGAATCCGGCATGCGGCCATTGACGCACTTCGGACACGACGATTCATTCGTGCCCGGATTCCTTCGCGTCACCTTTGCGCCTTCGCGCATTTGCGGTTAACCGTGGTCACTCCCCGCGGCTGAAAAACTCGCGTGGCCCGCGCATCTCCGTAATGCGGCGCAACAGTAAATCAAAATCGCCCGAGTCATCAACAAAATTCAGGTGGTCGCTGTTCACGATCAGCAAGGGTGCGGCGGAGAACTGGTAGAAGAACCGGCTGTAGGCATCGGCCAGGCGCACCAGGTACTGCTCGGAAATATTGCGTTCATAGGCAAAACCCCGCCTGCGCACGCGCTCCACCAGTATGTCCGGCGAGGCCTGCAGGTAAATGACCAGGTCCGGCGTGGGCGACTGCGGCATCAGATGGCCGTAGATCTGCTTGTACAGATGCAGCTCATCGTCCGACAGCGTGAGGCTGGCGAACAGCGGGTCCTTGGCGAGGATGAAATCCGCCACCGTGCCCCGGTTGAACAAGTCGATCTGCTTCAATCCCTCGACTTGCTGGACCCGCTGGAAAAGAAAAAACAGCTGCGTCGCCAGCGCATGGCGGCGCGGATCATCGTAAAAGCGGCCGAGGAAGGGATTGGAATCGGGATCCTCGAGCATCAGTTCCTTGCCGAAATGCTCGGCCAGGCGTCGCGCCAGGCTGGTCTTGCCGGCGCCGATCGGGCCTTCCACCACGATATAGCGGTGTTTCTCAACCGGCATCGATCAACTCCACGCCACTGCGATCCACTTGATCGAGCAGGTCCTCCACCCTGCCCCGGCCAGGAACGATTGCGTCAGGCGCAATCTCGGCCAGCGGCGCCAGCACGAAGGCGCGTTCATGCAGGCGCGGGTGCGGCAGTGTCAGTCCTTCCTCATGGATGACGCGGTCGGCGAACAGCAGCAGGTCAAGGTCCAGCGTGCGCGGCGCATTGGGTACGGAACGCCGGCGGCCGTGCCGGATTTCGAGTTCGTGGAGCGCATCCAGGAGCGGCCGCGCGTCGAGGGCCGTATCGAGCCGGGCCACGGCATTGATGAACGCCGGCTGATCGAGGAAGCCCACGGGCGCCGTTCGATAAAGCGAAGAGCGGCAAACGACCCGGCTTTCCGGAATATCGTCCAGTTCCAGAAGTGCCCGCAGCACTTGCGCCCTGGGATCGTCGAGATTGGCGCCCAGCGCCACGAACGCAGTGGTCAAGACCGGCCTCAGGATTCCGCGGCTTCCGCGTCGGCGGCGGGGACGCCGCCTTCTCCGCGGGGCTTGCGCCGGCGCCGGCGCCGTTTCGGCCCCCGCTCCGGAAGCAGCATCTGCTTGCGGGTATCCTCATCGGCCTTCTGGAAATTCTCCCACCACTCTGCAACCTCCGCGTCCACTTCGCCGCTGTCGCAGCGAAGCACGAGGAAGTCATAGCCCGCCCGGAAGCGCGGATGGGCCAGCACGCTGTATGGCCGGCGGCCGGAGCGCGCCAGGAACCGCGGCTGCAGCGCCCAGATTTCCTTCATGTCCGCGCCGAAGCGCCGCGGAATGGAAAGTTTTTCGGCCTGCACGTGGATGACGTGATCCATCGCCTTGAACAGGGCGGGCATGGCGCCGAGGCCTTCTTCCTGCGCGATCTTCCAGGCTGCGAGCACTTCATGCCACAGCAGGGCTGCGAACAGGAAACCGGGGGATATGGGCTTGTCATCGCGAATGCGTTCATCGGTGCGCTGCAGGGCCATCATCACGAAACGCTCGCCCATCGGCTGGTCGAGGATCACGTCCAGCATGGGCAGCAGGCCGCCATGCAGGCCTTCATGGCGCAGTTGCAGCAGGCATGCCGTGGCATGACCCGACATCAGGAGCTTCATCATTTCCTCGAACAGCCGCGCCGACGGCACGTTGGCCAGAAGCGGCGCAAGCCGCTTGATCGGCGCCCGGGTATCGGCTTCGATCTTCAAGCCCAGCTTCGCGGCCAGCCGCACCGCGCGCAGCATGCGCACGGGATCCTCGCGGTAGCGCTGCTCCGGGTCGCCGATCATGCGCAGCCGGCGCGCCTTCAGGTCATCGAGGCCGCCGCAGAAGTCGAAGATTTGCTCCGTGGTCGGGTCGTAGAACATTGCGTTGATGGTGAAGTCGCGCCGGGAGGCGTCTTCCTCCTGCGTGCCGAACACGTTGTCGAGCAGGATGCGCCCGTGCTCGTCGGAACTGCCCTCGGCCGGATCGGTGCCATGCCGCGCCCGATAGGTCGACACTTCGATCGTGTCGTCGCCGAACATCACATGCACCAGGCGAAAGCGACGGCCGATGATGCGGGAGCGCCGGAATGCGCCGCGCACCTGCTCCGGCGTCGCATCCGTGGCGATATCGAAGTCCTTGGGCTCGAGGCCCAGCAGCAGGTCGCGCACCGCCCCGCCGACCACATATGCGGCGTAGCCTTTTTCCTGCAGGGTCGTGGTGACGCGCCGGGCGCTGGAACTGATCTTGTCCCGGCTGACCCCGTGCTTGCTGCGGGAGACGACCTGCGCCTGTCCAGGCGGCGATGACCGGCCGGAAAAAACCCGGCGTAACAGTTTCCGAATCATCCAGTGGCCGTCGAATCTATGGGTGGCAGAAAAAGGCGTCGCAAAAAGGGCGCCGCGAAATGGGGGTGGAGGGAAAAGCGTGAAAGCGGCGATTATACATGCGGCCCCCGGGCAGACGGCGGGCCCGGAAGGAACAGTTGCTCGCCGCGAACCTCGATCGCCTCGAGCGGGAAGCCATAGACGTCGCTCAGGGTTGCGGCATTCAGCGCCTGATCGCGCGAGCCGGCGTTAAAGCGCCCATCGCCGTACAACAGCAGAAAATGGCTGCAATAGCGGCTCGCGAACAGCAGGTCGTGCAGAACCATCACCACGAGCGCGCCCTGTCGGGCTTCGAGTGACAGCCGTTCCAGCAGCGCCACCTGGTGCGGCAGATCGAGGTGCTGCAGGGGTTCGTCCACCAGGTAGGCGCGCGGGCGCTGGGCGAAGAGCGCCGCGGCGCGGGCGCGTTGACGCTCGCCTCCGGACAGCGTCGTATAGGCACGGCCGGAAAAAGCGCCGAGGTTCTGGGCGGCCAGTTCGGTTTCGGCGATGTCTTCGTCGATCCGGCTCCAGCCGAACACCCCCGCCGCATGGGGATGCCGTCCCAGCAGCACGTAGTCGCGCGCGGTCCCCCAGAACTCCGCTGATTCTTCCTGGAGCAGCACGCCGATCCGGGCCGCCGCCTGCCGGCGGGATATCGAATGCAGTGGCGCGCCGTCCAGCAACACGTTTTTCGTCTGCGACGGCTGCAATCCTGCCAGCGTCCGCAGCAGCGTCGACTTGCCGCTGCCGTTGCGGCCCAGAATGGCCCAGACCTGACCGGCCCCGAAATCGACCGACAAGCCATCGACCAATGTGCGGCCCGGGAACGCGATCCGCAAATTCTCAGCGCGCAGCATCGCCGGGTTTTCAGCGCGATGCATCGCTGCGGCCCGCAAGAAGCAGCAGGAGCACCGGCACGCCCAGGAGAGCCGTCAGTACGCCGACGGGAAACTGCAAAGGCGCCCAGGCGCTGCGCGCCAGTGCGTCGGCGACCACCAGCAGGCTTCCACCCGCCAGCACCGAGGCCGGCAGCAGCCAGCGATGATCGGCAAGTCCAAGCAGGCGCACCAGATGCGGCACGATCAACCCGATGAAGCCGATGGTCCCTCCGACGAGCACTGCCGTAACCGTGGCAACCGCGGCGAGGAAATAAAGCAGGATTTCCATCCCCGCCACCGGCACGCCCAGGGAGAGCGCCTTGGATCTGCCGAGCGCCAGCACGTTCAAGGTACGGCCGAGTGGCAGGAGCACCACCACCAGGACGGCCAGCACCAGCAGGGCCGGCACGGGATTGCCGGCATATCCGAGGTCACCCATCAACCAGTACAGCATGCCCTTCACAGTCGCATGCGGCGCCAGCACCAGGATCAGGCTCAGCGCCGCATTCAAACCGGCCGCAACGACGACCCCGGTCAACAGCAGACGATACGGATTCCATTCGCCGCCGCGGAAGCTGAGCAGGAATACCGCGGCAGAGGCGCAGATGGCACCGGCAAGTCCCAGACCGGTTTGCGTTGCGATGCCCAGACCCAGCAGCATCGCCAGCAGCACGCCAAGGGCGGCTCCGCCGGACACGCCGAAAATGTAGGGATCAGCCAGGGGATTGCGCAACAACACCTGCAAAAGGGCGCCTGCCAGGGCGAGCAGGCCGCCGCATGCGAATCCCGCCGCGGCGCGCGGCAACCGCAGCTTCCAGACAATGTCCGCGACGGGTCCCGAAACCCTCCCTGACAGGGCGGCGAACAAATCGCCCGCGGGAATCGAAACGCTGCCCACCGCGACACTGCCGGTCAGCGCGGCGAGGGTAAAAAGAAAAATGAGGAGAAGAATCCGGCCGCGTTGCATCGGAGTTTCAGGCGCGCTGCGCGCCGGAGGTCAGCGCAGGCTGATGACCGGCCAATCGTTGGCGACCGCGTGTTCCTTCAGCGTCTCGTCAGGATCCACGGCCACAGGATGGCTGACGATGGACAGCAAGGGCAGGTCGTTCAGGGAATCGCTGTAGAACCAGGTTTCCCTGACCGCGGCCCAATCCAGCCCGTGTTCTTCCATCCAGGCGTTCAGCCGCGTGACCTTGCCTTCGCGGAACGACGGCACGCCCGACACCTTGCCGGTGAACTCACCGTCGACGTCTTCGGGCTCCGTTGCGATCAGGTTCTCGATGCCGAGCTCGCGCGCGATCGGCCAGGTGACGAAACTGTTGGTCGCGGTGATGATGACGCGGGCATCGTCGGCATGGCTGGCCACCAGGTCGCGCGACTTCTGGGTAATGATCGGCAGTATCCGCTTTTGCATGAACTCGGCATGCCATTGGTCGAGCTGCCTGCGCGGATGGCGCGCCAGCGGCCGCAGCTGGAAATCCAGGAACTCGGCTATGTCGAGCGTGCCGGCCTTGTAGGCTTCGTAAAACCTGCTGTTCTTCGCCTCGTGCACTTCGCGGTCGAGCACGCCTTTTTCGATGAGGAATTGCGCCCATTCGAAATCGCTGTCGCCGGCGAGCAGGGTGTTATCGAGATCAAACAGGGCTAATCGCATGACGTGAGCGCGAAGCGGAATTCGGCGGGGAGCCTGGAAGCGCGAAAAGTATAGCCTAAAAGCATATCGGTTTCGCGCTCATGCGTCCGATGGCGGCGGCAAAGTCCCGTCGCCGGGCGCATCCGCCTGCAGCAGCTCGCGCAGCAGCGGCAGCGTGATCGGCCGCTTCGCCTCGAGAGAATACTGATCCAGCGCATCCAGCATGCTCATCAGCGACGGCAGGTCGCGGCGAAAATGCCGCAGCAGGTATTCGGCAACGCCGTCGGGCAGATCGAAAGCCCGCGCCGCGGCGTGCCGCTGGAGCGCCGTCATCTTGTCCTCGTCCGCCAGTGCGTGCACCTGGTATACCAGGCCCCAGCCCAGACGCGTTATCAGGTCGGGACGCATCGCCAGTTTCGCCGGCGGACGGCTGCCTGCCGCCAGCACGATGCCCTGCCTTTCGCGAACCGAGTTGTAGAGATTGAAAAATGCCGCCTGCGCGCTGGGCTGCAATTTGTCCACGTCGTCCACCGCCAGCGCCCGGGGCGCCGAATCGGCGGACGGAAACGGCATGCCCGGCCCGACATAGGCGGTCGCCACCTGACGCGCGGCAAGCGCGGCGGCCATCGCGCGGAGCAGGTGCGAACGGCCGCAGCCTGATTCGCCCCACAGGTAGAAAAAGCGCTCGGCCGACCTGCCGTCCGCCAGTCCGCGCAGGGCGGTGAGAAGCTCGATATTCCTGCCCGGATGGAAATTATCCAGCGAGGGTTCCGGCGGTGGGGCAAGCGTCAGGGCCAGCTGTTTCATCAGGCCTTGTAAAGGTCGCTGTTGAGGCAGTTCGTGCGCAAGCGGCGCAGCACCACGAGCAGCGCCGCGCTCGCCGGCAGGGCCAGCAGCACGCCGGTCAGCGCGCCAAGATAAGGCACGAACACCAGCAAACCGGAAAGGATGCCGGCCGTCGCAGCCGCGGCCAGATACCAGAACAGACGCGCGGGAAATACAAGGGGCATTTGGAGTAAAATTCGCGGCGCATCGCGGGCGCAATCGGGGCCGGATGCCGGCTGCCACTTTATCCCGAAGACTGCGGTAACTCAACTTGAAAACCGAACACCCTTCCGCCGCGCCGCTCTCGTATCGCGATGCCGGCGTGGACATCGACGCCGGCGACCAGCTGGTCGAAAACATCAAGCCCTTTGCCAGACGCACGCTAAGGGACGGCGTGCTGGCCGGAATCGGCGGGTTCGGCGCGCTGTTCGAAGTGCCGAAAAAGTACCGCGAACCGGTCCTGGTTTCCGGGACCGATGGCGTCGGCACCAAGTTGAAGCTCGCCTTCGAGACCAGCCGCCATGACACCATCGGCATCGACCTGGTGGCGATGAGCGTCAACGACATCCTGGTGCAGGGCGCGGAGCCCCTCTTCTTCCTTGACTACTTCGCCTGCGGCAAGCTCGACGTGGAAACGGCAACGCGGGTCGTCAAGGGCATCGCCGCGGGTTGCGAACAGGCGGGTTGCGCGCTCATCGGCGGCGAAACCGCCGAGATGCCGGGCATGTATCCCGCCGGCGAGTACGATCTTGCCGGCTTCGCAGTCGGCGTCGTTGAAAAGTCAGCGATCATCGACGGCGCCGACATCGCTGCCGGGGACGTGGTGCTGGGCCTCGCCAGCAGTGGCGTCCATTCCAACGGTTATTCCCTGGTGCGCAAGATCATCGAAAATTCCCGGGCGGATCTGTCATCCGCATTCGGGGACGGGACGTTGGGAGACGCATTGCTGGCGCCCACCCGCATTTACGTGAAATCCGTGCTGTCGGCGATGCGCCAGGCACGCATGAAGGGCCTCGCCCACATCACCGGAGGGGGGCTGGTGGAGAACGTTCCGCGGGTGCTGCCGTCCAACGTCAAGGCAAGTCTGCGCAAGAGCGCCTGGCCGCGTCCGCCGCTGTTCGACTGGCTGCAGGATAACGGCAACGTCGCCGAAGCCGAAATGCACCGCGTCTTCAACTGCGGTATCGGCATGGTTTGCATCGTTGCCGCGTCCGAAGCGGAACAAGCCATGCAGGCATTGCGCAACGGTGGCGAGACCGTCTATCGCATCGGCGAAATCCAGCCCCGCGGCGATGACGGGCCGCAGACCGTCGTGGTCTAGCGCGGGGCGATGAAGCGCGTCGTCATCCTGATTTCAGGCCGCGGCAGCAACATGCAGGCGGTGCTCGATGCAAGGCTCGAGGCCAGGATAGCGGCGGTCATCAGTAACGATCCTGCGGCCACGGGGCTGCAGCTGGCGCGTGGCCGCGGCGTGGAGACAGCCGTCGTGAATCATCGCGACTTTCCCGACCGCGCGGATTTCGACAAGGCTCTCGGCGACAAGATCGCGTCTTACGAGCCGGACTTGATAGTTCTGGCGGGGTTCATGCGAATACTGACGCAGGCATTCATCGAGCGCTTCGACAACCGGATCATGAATATTCATCCCTCCCTGCTGCCCGCCTTCCCCGGCGTGCACACCCACCGGCGCGCGCTGCAGGAAGGCGTCAGGCTGCACGGATGCACGGTGCATTTCGTGACACCGGACCTGGACCATGGACCGATCGTGGCGCAGGCCGCCGTGGCCGTCCTTCCCGACGACGACGAGCACCGGCTTGCGGCACGGGTCCTCGAACAGGAACACAGGATTTATCCGCAGGCGATCCGCTGGTTCCTGGACGAACGCCTGAGCATCGAGGGTGGCCGCGTGCGGATCAAGGGCGAATGCCGCTATCCGGCGGCAGCCGTGTCACCCGAGCCCGCATGATCCGCGGCGTTCTGGTCTTCCTCCTTGCGATGCTGGCCGCTCCCGGGTGGGCGGCGCAGCCGCCGCAGCGCGTGCAGATGGAATTTGCGGTCTCCTCCGGATCGATGGACCTTGGCGAAGGACGCGACGTCCTGGAGCACGATGGCAAGAACTACAGCGTCGCGAGCGAGCTCAGGACCGTGGGCGTGGCAGCCATCCTGTACAAGCTCGACATCCGGCGCCAAAGCCGTGGCCTCGTCACCAAGGAGGGCTTGCGGCCCCTGCATTTCGAGGAAGAGCGGACCCGCAAGCCGAAGCGGGCCGCGGATTTCGACTGGGATGCGAAAACCATCAAACTGACCGACGGCGACAAGGTGGAAACCCTGCCCCTGCCGGACAACACCTTCGACCAGACCAGCTTCACCTATGCATTCGCGTTCAAGGCGTCCCTCGACGATCTGCCGCCGGTCAACCTTACGGACGGACGCAAGCTGTCGGACTACAAATACAAGGTGCTGGGAAAGGAAAAGCTGAAGACGCCGATCGGCGAACTGGAAACGCTGCATATCCGCAAAGTACAGGACGCCGACGACAAGCGCGGCTTCGAGGTCTGGCTTTCGGTCGAGCACCACCACCTGCCGGTACGCATCCGTTACGTGGAAAAAAACGGACAGGTCGTGGACTCGACCATCACGCGCATCACCTACCAGTAATGCAGCCGGGTCCCGGGCTGGTCAAGGCCGCGACGGCGGCGGTGGGCCTGGTGCTGCCGCTGGCCCATCCGGCCGATGCGGTCCTGCGCGAGTTCTTCGGCAACCACCGCGAGCTGGGCAGTCATGACCGCGCCTTCGTCGCGGAGTCCGTGTTCGCGGTGCTGCGGCACAAACGCCTGCTGGAGCATCTGGTTCCGCAATCCACGCCGCGCAGACTGGTGCTTGCCGCCCTGATCAAGCTGCAGGGACACAGCCTGTCGCAACTCGCACCGTTTCTCAAGGACGAGGATCGAGAATGGACGGCGGCGCTGAAAGCGGCCAACGTGGAATCCCTGC
>DASVNF010000137.1:0-25433 GCA_036384015.1 Burkholderiales bacterium | reverse complement strand
TTCGCGAAGCTGCGGAATCGGCCGACGTCGTCATGACCAGCGGCGGCGTGTCCGTCGGCGAAGCCGACTACGTCAAGCAGATACTCGACAAGCTCGGCCAGGTGCTGTTCTGGAAACTTGCAATGAAACCCGGGCGGCCGCTGGCCTTCGGCAAAATCGGCGCGGCGCATTTCTTCGGGCTGCCGGGCAATCCGGTTGCCGTGATGGTGACGTTCTACCAGTTCGTGCGCGACGCCCTGCTGCATCTCCAGGGACAGACGCGCGTCCTGCCGCTGCCGACGCTGAAAATCACCTGCACATCACCCATCAAGAAAGCGCCGGGCCGCACCGAATTTCAAAGGGGCATACTCAGCCGCGGCGCAGATGGAGTGTGGACCGTGCGCACCACCGGCGACCAGGGCTCGGGCATCCTCTCATCCATGAGCCAGGCCGATTGCTTCATCATCCTGCCGACCGATCAGGGCAACGTCGCCGCCGGCGCCCCGGTCGACGTGCAACTGCTGGAAGGGCTGATCTAGGCCTGCCGCGCCGCGCCGCAATGCTTCCGGCATACCAGCAGCACGGTATCCACATTCGCCGTATCGATCATTCCCGGCTGCAGACTGAGTTTTTTCTGGAACAGGATCCCGAGCGGCATGAGGATGCGGTTGTACAGCCACATCGCCTGCTCGCGCCTGTGTTTCAGACCCCACATCCCGAAATCAAGCAGCCAGGACGATTGCGGCTGCATGCCATGAACGGCGCTGCTTTCTATCGTGAAACCGTGCTCTGCCAGTATGTGGATCAGCCGGGCGGGTTCGTAGCGGCGCCGGTGGCCGACAAGATCGTCGAAGGCCGTCCATTGCGATGGATGCAGCGGCACCGACAGGAGCAGGATCCCGCCCCGCGCGCATACCCGGTCGAGTTCGTTGAATGTGGCGTTCTCGTCGTCCACATGCTCGACGATATCGAAGGCGCACACCAGGTCGAATTCGGCGTCGGCGAACGGCAGCGCGGTCACGGATTTCACCGCGGCGCTGGCCGCGCGGCCGCGCAATCTGGAAAGCGCGGGTTCGCTGATGTCCACGAAATGCGTGCCTTCGATCGGCAGCCGGGGCCGCAATCCAGGCGCAACCTCCAGCCTCCGATGCGCTTTCGCGGCCAGTTCCTGCACCAGCGGCCAGGTATTGAAGCGTTCTGGCTCGACGAGGCGCGTTTTGGCCCACAGGCCATCGTAGAACCTGCGATTGGCCTCGACATCGGAATGCCCGGCGGGCGATGCGGGTTTCGTGGCTGCAGGTTCAAGCATGGCGCAAGACAATACGCGAATTCGAAGTATTGATCGACGCGCCGCAGCCGCGGCCGAATCAGGGCCAGGTTTTCGAGGATGGTCCGGAGCCGGCCGACCTCCGCTATTCGAACAACTAAGCGGCCCTGAAGCTGACGGAACCCCGGCGCCGCCCGCTCACTTCTTGCGCGGCTTCTTCTTGGGTTTCGTATCCTTGGTTTTGTCCTTCGGCCCATCGACCGACACCACGGCCGCCTCCGTATAAGTCGCGACCACGGTGTCCCCCGTCTCGAGTGAACTGAGCACGGCTTCGTCGCGCACGTAGAGATCCAGGAACCTGCCGTCAGGCGTCTTCAGCACCACCGATTTCTCCCTTGTGCCCACCGACTCGACATTGGCAATCTCGGTCTTGCGCGACGAGGCGCCAGCCTCCTTTCCCGGTTCCGTACCGTGCATCACGGTTTCATCGGGGGCAATCGCCTCGCCCTCCTGCGCGTGCCGCAGTTCAACACCCACCGATTCGTGGTAGCGCACCACCACTTCATCGCCGGGTTGAATGTCCGGCAGGTTCTTGACGCGCGCTTCGACACGCATGGTGAGCGGACGGCCCTTCGGACCCTTGACGGTGATTTCACGCGTCGCCAGGTCGATGGATTCCACGATTGCCTTGATTTTTGCGGAGCGGCCGTACATGACCGGACCGGATTCCTTGAGGACCGTGATCGGCGCCGGTTTCGGCTCCTGCGCTCCCGCCATGCCCGCGCCACCAAACATCGACGACGAAATAACCAACGACAGCAGTATTCGGTTCATTCCCTTCCCCGTTTTTTTAACTCGCGTGTTTCGGCTGGAGTCACCGCGTGCGGGCCCCCACGTTTCACATGGAGAACCCATCCCGGCCCGAAGTGCGCCTAGCCCGGCCTGGCTGCCGGCAGCAGGCGGTCCAGCTTCCCGGCAAACGCCTGGCGATCCGCGGCGCTGAAAGTGGCGGGGCCGCCGGTTTCGACCCCGCTGCCGCGCAGTTCGTCCATCAGCTTGCGTACGGCAAGCTTCTCCTTGATGTTGTCAGTGGTATAAAGTTCCCCGCGGGGATCGAGGGCATGTGCGCCCTTGCCGATCACGCCGGCCGCCAGCGGAATGTCCGCCGTGACCACCAGGTCGCCGGTTTCGGCGAGCTGCACGATCCTGTCGTCCGCCGCGTCGAAGCCGGCTGGTACCTGGATCGACCTGATGAAACGGGAGGGCGGCGTCCTGACCGGCTGGTTCGCAACCAGCGTCAACGTCACCTGCGCCCGCTCGGCGGCCCTGAACAGAATGTCCTTGATGACATTGGGGCAGGCGTCCGCATCCACCCATATCCGCATCCGGCGTTCCCGGATCAATTCTCCGGAGCGGGCTCCGTGGCGGTATCGGCCGATGCCGGGGCAGGCTCGCCTTCGGCTGGGGTGGGGTTCTTTTCGGCCGCCTTGCGCAGGCGCTTTTCTTCCTGCTTTTTCTTCTTGGCCAGCTCGCGCTGGCGTTTCTCGAATCCGTAATTTGCTTTTGCCAATGCACGTCTCCCGGAAGGTTTGCATGCGGACGCGGCTTGCGCCGGCCCGGGGCGACCGATAGTCAGCCGTCCTTTGCCACTATAACGGAGATATGCGGGTGGGCGGGCAGATAACGTACCTGAATTTTCTCGCCAATTTCCAACCGGCGGCCTTTTTCGGCGCGGCCGGCGACGGTAATCGGATGCTCCCAGCCGGAGGCATGGAAGCGGAAGCTGACGGCCTGCCCGACGACGGCCACGACCTCGGCCTGCGCAAGCACCCCTTTGCGCAGCACCGTGGCGGCCTCCTCGCGCCTTGCCCTGAGGAACTGGCCGTACAGCCATAGCGCAAATCCCCCCGCGGGAAGCAGGACGACTGCCAGGACAAACCAGCCGTGGGCCGTCATGGGCTGGGCTGGCGACGGTTACCGGCCACCGGAAATGTCGATGAACGCGCCGGTGGTGAAGGAGGCTTCCTCGGAGAGCAGCCAGAGGATCGCCTGAGCGACCTCCCCGGCATGTCCGCCACGCTTCATGGGTACGAAGGCCTTGACCCGATCCACGCGATTGGGCTCGCCGCCGCTGGCGTGCATGTCGGTATAGATGAATCCCGGCCGGACGGCATTGACCCGGATGCCCTCCTCCGCGACCTCCTTTGCCAGGCCGATGGTCATCGTATCCACCGCGCCTTTGGAGGCGGCGTAGTCGACGTATTCACCTGGAGAACCCAGCCGCGAAGCGGCCGAGGAAACATTCACGATGGCGCCGCCGGAGCCTCCATGCTTGGTGGACATCCGCAGCACCGCTTCCCGCGCGCACAGGAAACTGCCGGTGATGTTGGTTGCAAAAATCCGGTTCATGCGGCCGGCATCGAAGGTGTCGAGGCGTGTCTGCCGCTCCAGGATGCCTGCATTGTTCACCAGCGCATCCAGCCGGCCGAGCTTGTCGTCCACCGTCTTGAACAGGCGCACCACATCGGTTTCGGCGGACACATCGGCAGCAACGGCGATTGCCTTGCCTCCGCTCCCGCGAATATCCGCGACGACTTTCTCCGCCGCCGCCTGGTTGCGAATATAGTTTACGCACACGGCATAGCCGCGGCTGGCGGCAAGCAGGGCCGTGGCGGCTCCGATGCC
The DNA here is from genome assembly GCA_036384015.1 of Burkholderiales bacterium. Lineage (GTDB taxonomy): Bacteria > Pseudomonadota > Gammaproteobacteria > Burkholderiales > JACQAP01 > JACQAP01. The sequence goes on along the minus strand of DASVNF010000137.1, from coordinate 21,502 downwards.
GCGGCTCGCGCCGGTTACGAGTACGACCTTCTCTATCTTGATTCCCCTCTTGACCTTGTCCGGCGCTCAGGAAAACAGCTTTGCGGCCTTGGTCACGGTTATCCAGATGCCCCAGGCCAGGGGAATGCCGACCGCGATCCAGGCGGCAACGACCAGGCCGCGGTGGCTGCCGGAGAAATCATGGCCGCTGCCGTTCGTCGTGGTGGTTGCAGCGGCTTCGTGCGCAAGCTTGCGTTCATTCGCAAGCTGCGCGTCAGTCATGTAGAACTTGTCCGCCACCGGCCTCACCAGCAGGTTGCAGATCAGGCCGCCCAGCAGCATTGCGGCAAGGATGTACATCGTGATGTTATATGCCTGATACGGCGGGACACCGTGCGAGATCTGGTACTCGCGGATGTAGTTGACCACGACCGGACCGAGAATGCCCGCGGCCGACCACGCTGTCAGTAGGCGGCCGTGGATGGCGCCGACATGCTGCGTGCCGAACATGTCCGCAAGATAGGCGGGAATGGTTGCAAAACCACCGCCGTACATAGTCAGGATGATGCAGAAAATGCCCACGAACAACGCGACGCTGCCCACGCTCCCCGCCCACGGCGCCGAGGCATAAAGCGCGATGCCGAGAAGGAAGAACGTGAAGTAGGTCGCCTTGCGGCCGATGTAATCCGAGAACGACGCCCAGACGATCCGTCCGGCGATGTTGAACAGGGACAACAATCCCGCGAAGGCGGCGGCGATCGTCGCGACCTGGGCGCGCTGGTCCTTGGCAAGCTCGGCGAGCTGCAGGTCGACGCCGATCAGCTTGCCGCCGAAAACTTCCTGGAGCATCGGCGAGGCCATTCCAATTACGCCGATTCCCGCGCTGACGTTGAGGCAAAGCACGCCCCACAGCAGCCAGAACTGCGGCGTCTTGTGCGCGGTGTTCACGTGCACGTGGCGGGTCGTGATCATGCTGTTGGCTTTCGGCGGCGGCGGCGTCCAGCCCGCCGGCTTCCAGCCGGTCGGCGGGACCCGATAGCCGAACGCGCCGAGCATCATCGCGATGAAGTAAAGGAGTCCCATGGTCACGAACGTCTGCCAGACGCCGACCGAAGCCTCGGTCGCATAGAAATTCATGAGGCGGTCCGCCAGGGGCGCGCCGATCATGGCGCCGCCGCCGAAGCCCATGATGGCCATGCCCGTCGCCATGCCGCGCCGATCGGGGAACCATTTGATCAGCGTCGACACCGGCGAGATATAGCCAAGGCCCAGGCCGATGCCGCCGATCACGCCGGAACCGGCCCATAACAGCCATATCTGGTGGGTGTAGACGCCGAGGGCGGAAATCAGCAGGCCGCCAGCCCAGCAGAACGCCGCCACCACGCCCGCCTTGCGCGGTCCGGCCGTTTCCAGCCAATGGCCGAATATGGCGGCAGAAGAACCGAGAAAGACGAAGAACAGCGTATACATCCAGCCCAGCATCGAAATCTGCCAGTCGCAGGTCGTCGCGAAGACCTTGGCGAGGAAGCTCATGTCTTCCGGACAGGCCAGCGCCTGCTTGATGCCCAGCGCGCGCGAAAGCGGCAGCCAGAACACGCTGAAACCGTAGGCCATGCCGATCGAGAGATGGATTGCGAGCGCGGCTGGAGGCACCAGCCAGCGATTGAACCCGGGAGCGGCGATGGTCCGCTCCTTCGCCAGGAATTCGATCACGATCCCCCCCTTGATATATGAAATTTTATGCAACTTGTTGTATCGAATCGCCAGCCATTGTACCTGCATCATTCCGCCTATCCGTACCGGGGAATGGACCCCGAAACCGGGGGCATACCTGCAATAATCCGCCGATGAACGTTGCGTACTTGCCTGTCGATCGCAGTGGCTGAGCCCCCGGTGGCCCTAACCGGAGTGATCCTCGCCGGGGGCCTTGGCCGCCGCATGGGTGGCGTGGACAAGGGGCTCCAGTTGCTGGAAGGCCGGCCGCTGGTGACATGGGTGCTGAAGAGGCTTTCGCCCCAGGTCGAAGAGGTGCTCATCAATGCCAATCGCAACGTTGCTCGCTATGCATCGCTGGGCTACCGCGTGATCCCCGACCTGGACAGCGAACGGGCGGGGCCGCTGGCTGGACTGCAACGCGGCCTGATGGAAGCTGCCCATGAGCTGGTCGCCACAGTGCCTTGCGACGCGCCGCATTTCCCCGCGGACCTGGTACGAAAGCTGGCCCAACCGCTACGCGAACAAAAAGTCGATCTGGCGGTGGCGAAGACCGGGCAGCGCATCCAGCCGGTGTTCTGCGTCGCACGCAAATCCCTGCTGCCGCAACTCAATGCGTTCATGGAGGACGGCGGTCGCAAGGTTGAGGCCTGGTTCGCGACGCTACGCACCGTAGCCGTCGATTTCGGCAGCGAGGCGGCGTTCACCAACGTGAATACGCCGGAAGACCTGCGCCGCTTCGAATCCCGCTAGCCCGCGGCCTCGCGCAGGTAGCGCATATAGAAGCGGATGAACTTCCCGTAGTCGTCCACCGGCAGCCGCTCGTTGATCCCGTGGTAGCGTTTCAGGTCGTCCGGGCCAAGACGCGCCGGCAGGAAACGGAACAGATTCGCGGCAATGCCGATGAAATGCCGCGTATCGGTGGCGCCAAGCACCAGGGAAGGCGCGATGATGGCGTCCGGGAAGGTCGCGCTCACGGCACGGTGCAGCCGCGTGAACGCCTCGCCGCCGGGATCCGCAACCGGCGACGGTTCGCTGGACGAGGTGCCGATCGCCGCGATCCTCACCCGCGGATCGTCGACAACGGCACGCACCCTGGCGACCACCTCTTCGGTACTGCTTCCCGGAAGGATGCGGAAGTTGACGACCGCCTGCGCGCGCATGGGAAGGACGTTTTCCTTGATGCTTCCCTCCAGCATGATCGGAGCGGTGGTCGTGCGCAGCATGGCGGCCGTGGCCGGCGTTTTTTCCATCTGCCTGCGCACCAGGGGCGAAAAGAGCCACAGGTTCGAAAACAGCACGCGGCGCACCCAGCCCTGCTCCGGGCCCAGATATTCGAATTGCCGGCGCACGGGCTCCGGCAAAGCGGCGGGAAAAGGGGCGTTCTCCAGCCGCGCAATCGCGGCGGCCAGCGTGCCTATGGCCGTCTGTCTGGGCGGCATGGAGGAATGTCCGCCCTCCGCTTCCACCAGCAGTTCCAGGCTCAGATAGCCTTTCTCCGCGATGCCTATGAGGGCCACCGGCCTGTTGAATCCGGGAACGATCCCGGAGGTCACGACCTGGCCCTCGTCAAGCACCGATTCCAGGCGTATGCCACGCTCCGCCAAGCGCGCGGAGATTTTTGCGGCGCCCTGGCGTCCGCCGACCTCTTCATCGTGGCCAAATCCAAAATACACGGTGCGCGCCGGCCGGAATCCTTCGGTCAGCAGGGCCTCGACCGCCTCATGCAGGGCCATCAGGCTGCCCTTGTCGTCAAGCGTGCCACGCCCCCAGATGAATCCCTCTGCCACCTTTCCCGAAAACGGAGGATGGGTCCATTGGTCGAGGCTGGCGGGATCCGCCGGCACCACGTCCTGATGGGCAAGCAACAGGATTGGCGCAAGCGAAGCATCGCTCCCGCGCCATTCGTACAGCAGGCTGTGGCCGTTGATTTTTTCCCGGGCCAGCGCGGAGTGCATTCGCGGAAAGCTGCCCGCCAAGAAGGCGTGCAAGGCGCCGAACTCGCCACCGGGAAAGCTTGCCGGATCCTGGCTGGATACGGTCCGGAAGCGCACCGCCTGGGCCAGCCGCTGCACGGCCGCGCCGACGTCCGGCATACGCTCGACGTCCGCCGGCATTGCAATCTGCCGGCTGCCGAAGCGCAGAGTGTTGGCGGCCAGGACCGCCACGAGCAATACCAGGATTACAAACAGCGAGCCTGCAAGTTTTTTCATGTCGCGCGCTCGGGAATGGCGGCCCTCGTCAGGGCGCCCGCGCCGGCTTCAGCGCTTTGCGGCGAAATCCGTCGCAGCGGCGGAAGGCTGCAGCAACTGGAAAAAAATCTCGTCCTGCTTGACCATGCCGAGTTCGGAGCGAGCCCGCTCCTCGATCGCGTCGTAGCCCTGCTTCAGATCCTTGACTTCGGCATCAAGCGCCGTGTTGCGCGCTGCCAGCTTGATGTTGGTTTCGCGCTGCGCTTCCACCTGCCGGTCCAGATCCCAGACCCGCGACCAGCCGCCCTTGCCGAACCAGAGAGGGCTCTGGATGGCGGCGATCAGCAGGACGAGGGCCAGGGCGAGGAAGCGCATCGGCAATCTCAGGCGCGATTCAGCTGGTAGTAGGCACCGCGTCCGGCGTAGCTGGCCGAATCGCCGAGGTCTTCCTCGATGCGCAGCAGCTGGTTGTACTTGGCCAGGCGATCGGACCGCGACAGCGAACCCGTCTTGATCTGCAGCGTATTGGCGCCGACCGCGAGATCGGCGATGAAGGTGTCCTCGGTTTCACCGGAACGATGCGAAACCACCGCGGTGTAGCCGGCGCGTTTGGCCATTTCTATGGCGGAGATCGTTTCTGTCAGCGTGCCGATCTGGTTGATCTTGATCAGGATGGAATTGGCGATCCCCTGGCGGATGCCTTCCGCGAGGATCTTGGTATTGGTCACGAACAGGTCATCGCCGACGATCTGCACTTTCTTTCCGAGCTTGTCCGTGAGGATCTTCCAGCCTTCCCAGTCGCCTTCGGCCATGCCGTCCTCGATGCTGATGATCGGGTACCTGTCGACCCAGGCGCCCAGGTAGTCGGTGAATTCCTTCGCATTCAGTTGCAGCTTCTCCGAGGCGATGTCGTATTTGCCGTCCTTGAAGAATTCCGAACTGGCGCAATCGAGGCCGATCGCGACCTGCGAGCCCGGCGTATAGCCGGCCGCCTCGATTGCTTCGATGATCAGCTTCAGCGCCGCCTCGTTGTTCGGCAGGCTCGGCGCGAATCCGCCCTCGTCGCCGACCGTCGTGGGCATGCCCTTCTTGTCCAGCAGCTTCTTCAGGGTCTGGAAAATCTCGGCGCCGCACCGCATGGCCTCGCGGAAGCTTTCCGCGCCCACGGGGATGATCATGAATTCCTGCAGATCGAGGCTGTTGTTGGCGTGCGCGCCGCCGTTGATGACATTCATCATCGGCACCGGCAGCTGCATGCGTCCGGCGCCGCCCAGGTAGCGATACAGGGGCAGACCCGATTCCTCCGATGCCGCCTTGGCAACCGCCAGCGATACCGCCAGCATGGCGTTCGCGCCCAGGCGGGATTTGTTCTCCGTGCCGTCCAGGTCGATCAGGGTCTGGTCGATGAAGCTCTGCTCCATGGCGTCGAGGCCGACGATGGACTCGCAGATTTCCGTATTCACGTGTTCGACGGCCTTGAGCACGCCCTTGCCGCCATAGCGCCCCTTGTCCCCGTCGCGCAACTCGATGGCTTCACGCGTGCCCGTGGAAGCCCCGGAAGGCACGGCCGCGCGTCCGCTTACGCCCGACTCGAGCAGTACATCCGCCTCAACTGTGGGATTGCCGCGCGAATCGAGGATCTCGCGGGCAACGATATCAACGATGGAACTCATTGTTATTCCTTACTGGTCGGTTCGTCGTTCAACTGCCGGTCTTTGCCTGCCGGGAATCCGCCATCAGTGCGATCTCGGCAAAATCGCCTGACTTCACCAGGTCATCGAGGGCTTTCAGAGTTTCCAGCAACTGCTTCATCATGTGCAAGGGCCAGGCATTCGGCCCATCGGACATCGCCTTCGCGGGATTGGGATGCGTCTCCATGAACACGCCGGCCACGCCGGTCGCCACCGCTGCCCGCGCCAGCACCGGCACGAACTCTCGCTGGCCACCGCTCGAAGTTCCCTGTCCACCCGGCAGTTGCACCGAATGGGTCGCATCGAACACGACCGGGCACCGGGTGTCACGCATGATCGCCAGCGAGCGCATGTCGGAAACCAGGTTGTTGTAGCCGAACGACGCCCCCCGTTCGCACACCATGATGTTGTCCTGGCCGCTCGCCTCCCGCGCCTTGTCGACGACATTCTTCATGTCGCCAGGCGCCAGGAACTGGCCCTTCTTGATATTGACCGGCTTGCCGCTCGACGCCGCCGCATGGATGAAGTCCGTCTGCCGGCAGAGAAAGGCCGGCGTCTGCAGGACGTCGACGACTGCGGCCACAGCCGCGATCTCATCGATCGCATGCACGTCCGTCAGCACCGGGACGCCGATCTGTTTCTTCACGTCGGCAAGGATCTGCAAACCCGTATCCATGCCGAGGCCGCGGAATGACTTGCTGGAGCTGCGGTTGGCCTTGTCGTAGGACGACTTGTAGATGAACGGCACGCCCACGGAGGCGGCAATCTCCTTCAACTGCCCGGCGGTATCCATCGCCATCTCCCGCGATTCCACCACGCAGGGGCCCGCTATGAGAAACAGCGGCCGGTCGAGGCCAACTTCGAATCCGCAGAGCTTCATGGAGACCTCATCGGCGCGGGCCCCTAACGAGCGCTTCCGGGGTCGCATCCCCAGAGGGGCCCCTGCTCCGCCCTCCAGCGCTCCCCGCTATCAAAAATAACGGCCGGTCGAGGCCAACGTCGAATCCGCAGAGTTTCATTGCAGGTCCATACTCAGGCGATGCTCTTCAACTTGGCCGGCTCGCGCGTCACCGGGTCTTTTTCCCGGTCGAGGCGATATTCCGCGGCAGCGCCGATGAATGCCGAGAACAGCGGATGCCCGTCACGGGGCGTGGAAGTGAATTCGGGGTGAAACTGGCAGCCGATGAACCAGCGGTGGCCCGGCAGTTCCATCATTTCCGGCAGGTTCTCGCTCGGCGTGCGGGCCGAAACCTTGTAGCCCTTTTCCGCCAGTTGCGGAACATACGCATTGTTGACTTCGAAGCGATGGCGATGGCGCTCGCTGACCTGCTTGCCGTAGATCCGGGATGCCAGCGTGCCGGGCTCTACCGGGCATGCCTGTGCACCCAGGCGCATGGTGCCGCCCAGGTCGGACTCCCCGGTGCGGCGCTCGACGCGGCCGGTGCGATCCAGCCATTCCGTGATCAGCGCCACCACGGGGTGCGGGGTATCGGGATCGAATTCCGTGCTGTTGGCCCCCGCCAGCCCACAGACGTTGCGCGCGAACTCGATGGTGGCCAGTTGCATGCCCAGGCAGATGCCGAGATAAGGGATGTCGTTCTCACGTGCGTGCCGTATCGCCGCGATCTTGCCTTCGACGCCGCGCTTGCCGAATCCGCCGGGCACCAGCACCGCATCCATGTTATCCAGTGCGCCGATGCCATCCTTCTCGATGCTTTCGGAGTCGATGTAATGGAGCTTGAGCCTGGTGCGGGTATGGATGCCGGCATGGATCAGCGCTTCGGTCAGGGACTTGTAGGAATCCGCCAGATCGACGTACTTGCCGACCAGCGCAATGTTCGCCTCCTGCGCCGGATGCTCCCGGTCGTAAAGCAGCTTCTCCCATTTCGACAGGTCGGCCGGCGGCGCCGTGATGCCGAGCTTGCGGCAGACGATTTCGTCGAGTCCCTGACCATGCAGGAACCCGGGAATCTTGTAGATCGAATCCACGTCAACCGCCGAGATCACCGCTTCTTCCTCGACATTGGTGAACAGGGCGATCTTGCGCCGTTCATTGTCAGGCACCATGCGGTCGGCCCGGCACAGCAGGACGTCGGGCTGGATGCCGATCTCGCGCAGTTCCTTGACCGAGTGCTGGGTGGGTTTGGTCTTGATCTCGCCGGCGGAGGGAATGTACGGCACCAGCGTCAGGTGGATGAAGCAGGAATTGCCGCGCCCATTCTGGATGCTCATCTGGCGCACGGCCTCGAGGAACGGCAGCGATTCAATGTCGCCGACCGTGCCGCCGATCTCGCAGATCGCCACTTCGGCATCGCCTGCGCCCATTCGGATGAAGTGCTTGATCTCGTCGGTGATGTGCGGGATGACCTGCACCGTTCCGCCAAGGTAATCGCCGCGGCGCTCCTTCTTGATCACGCTCTCGTAGATCTGGCCGGTGGTGAAATTGTTGCGCTTGGTCATTTTGGCGTTGACGAAGCGCTCGTAGTGCCCGAGGTCCAGGTCGGTCTCGGCGCCATCCTCGGTCACGAACACCTCTCCGTGCTGGAAAGGACTCATGGTGCCGGGATCGACGTTGATATACGGGTCTAGCTTGAGGAGGGTGACTTTGATGCCGCGGGATTCGAGAATTGCGGCGAGAGACGCGGAAGCGATACCTTTGCCCAGGGAGGAGACAACACCACCGGTGACAAAGATAAATTTGGTCATTCCATATTCGCTCCGACTTGCCTGACAAATCTTAACCCAAACCGCGCCCGGCGTCACAAAATATTGCGGCGCCCGGCCGGCCTTTCAAGCACCCCGTCAGGCCGCGGCCGCCCTTTTTTCGGCGTGCTTGGCGAGGTACATCCAGGTCTCGACCACGGTGTCGGGATTCAGGGAAATGGCATCGATGCCCTGCTCCATCAGCCATTCCGCCAGGTCGGGATGATCCGACGGGCCCTGACCGCAGATGCCGACGTACTTTCCGGCCCTGCGGCAGGCCTGGATCGCCAGGCTCAGCATGGCCTTCACCGCCGGATCCCGTTCGTCGAACTGGCCGGCGACGATGCCGGAGTCGCGGTCCAGTCCGAGCGTGAGCTGGGTCATGTCGTTCGAGCCGATCGAAAAACCATCGAAGTGCTGCAGGAACTGGTCGGCCAGGATGGCATTGGAGGGAATTTCGCACATCATGATGATGCGCAGGCCGTTGACGCCCCGCTCCAGCCCGTTTTTCTTCAGCAACGCGATCACTTGCTCGGCTTCGGAGACGGTGCGGACGAAGGGAACCATGATCTCGACGTTGGTCAGGCCCATCTCGTTGCGGACCTTTTTCAGCGCGCGGCACTCGAGTTCGAAGCATTCGCGGAACGAATCGGCGATGTAGCGCGCCGCGCCGCGGAAGCCCAGCATGGGATTCTCTTCCACGGGCTCGTATTTCTTGCCGCCGGTCAGGCTGGAGTATTCATTCGACTTGAAATCCGACATGCGGACGATGACCGGTTTCGGGAAGAAAGCTGCGCCCAGCGTGGCGATTCCCTCGGTGAGTTTCTCCACGTAGAAGCTCACCGGATCCTTGTAGCCTGCTGCCAGCGCGTCGATGGCGCTCTTGAGCTCGGGATCGAGCTTGGGATACGCCAGGGCCGCCTTCGGATGCACGCCGATCATCCGGGCGATGATGAATTCGAGGCGCGCCAGGCCGATGCCGAAATTGGGCAGGCGCTGGAAGTCGAAGGCAAGTTCCGGATTGCCCACATTCATGCTGATCTTGACCGGAACCTTGGGCAGCTTGTCCAGCTGGATGTGCAGCACTTCGACGTCGAGGATACCTTCGTAGACGAAACCGGTGTCGCCCTCCGCGCAGGAGACCGTGACGCGCCCGCCCTGCTCCAGTTTCTGGGTCGCGTCGCCACATCCGACGACGGCGGGGATGCCGAGTTCCCGGGCGATGATGGCCGCATGGCAGGTGCGCCCGCCGCGATTGGTGACGATCGCCGAAGCCTTTTTCATGACCGGCTCCCAGTCCGGATCGGTCATATCGGTGACCAGCACGTCGCCGGGCCGGACCTTGTTCATTTCCGAGGCGTCCTTGACCAGCCGTACCGTCCCGGTGCCGATACGGTTGCCGATAGCCCGTCCCTCCACCAGCACGTCGCCGCGCTTCTTCAGGCGGAACCGCTCCTGGGTTTCCTCGCGGGCCTTGACCGTTTCAGGCCGCGCCTGCAGCACGTAGAGCTTGCCGTCGATTCCGTCACGCCCCCATTCCACGTCCATCGGACGGCCATAGTGCTCCTCGACGATCACGGCATAGCGGGCCAGTTCTTCCACCTCGGCGTCCGAAATCGAGAACTGCATGCGTTCCGCAGCGGGTACCTCGAGCGTCTGTACGGAGCGTCCGGCGGAGCGGCTCTCGGTGAATACCATGCGCAAGGCCTTGGAGCCGAGGTTGCGCCGAAGGATCGCAGGCTTTCCGGCCTGGAGCGCCGGCTTGTAGACATAGAACTCGTCGGGGTTGACCTGACCCTGCACGACGGTTTCGCCAAGACCATAGGCTGACGTAATGAACACCACCTTGTCGAAACCCGATTCAGTGTCCAGGGTAAATAACACCCCCGCTGCGCCCTTGTCGCTGCGGACCATGCGCTGAACGCCGGCCGACAGCGCCACATGGGCATGCGCGAAGCCTTTGTGCACGCGGTAAGAGATCGCCCTGTCGTTGTAGAGCGACGCGAATACGTGCCGCATCGCCAGCAGCACGTTATCGATGCCCTGGATATTGAGGAAGGTCTCCTGCTGGCCGGCAAAGGAGGCATCCGGCAGGTCTTCCGCAGTCGCGGAGGAGCGCACGGCGAAAGACAAATCGCCCGCCTGCCCGCCGGTCAGCTTCGCGTAGGCAGCGGCTATTTCCTTTTCGAAGGCGGCCGGGAGGGGCGCCTCCAGAATCCATTTGCGGATTTGAGCGCCGGCCCGTGCCAGCGCGTCGACATCCTCTATGTCCAAGGGCGATAGCGCCGCCTCGATTCTGGACGCAAGGCCGTCGGCCGAAAGGAACTCGCGATAGGCCAGCGCCGTCGTGGCGAATCCCCCGGGCACGCGCACGCCGGCGCCCGCCAGCTGGCTGATCATTTCACCCAGCGAAGCGTTTTTTCCGCCGACGCTTTCGACGTCGGTCATGCGCAGTTCTTCGAAGGGGATCACGTAACGCGGTTGGCTCATTCGAATGTCCAGACAGGCTTAAGGTGGGCGGAAAAAGGTGTTATTTTAGCGACTCACCTGAATTTGTGCAGCACACAATGACCATCGAGCGCACCGCTTTTTTCGTTTCGGACCGCACCGGCATCACCGCCGAAATGCTCGGGCATAGCCTGCTGACCCAATTCGATCAGGTTTCGTTCATTGAAATCACGCTGCCTTTCGTCGATTCCCTGGAAAAAGCCCAGGACGCCGTACAGCAGATCAACGCGGCGGGGGCCAAGGACGGTGTGCGGCCCCTGGTATTCAGCACGCTGGTGGATCCGACTTTGAGCAGCGCCATCCAGCTGGCCAACGGCAAGTACATCGACTGCTTCCAGGTATTTATCGCGCCGATAGAGGCCGAACTGGGCGTGCAGTCGTCGCATACCGTCGGGCGTTCGCACTCGGTCCGCAACAACAACAGCTATTTCAGCCGGATCGAGGCGGTGAATTTCGCCATGTCCCATGACGATGGGCAGACCACCAAGCAGCTCGACGAGGCGGAGGTCATCCTGATCGGTGTATCCCGCTGCGGCAAGACCCCGACCTGCCTTTACATGGCGCTGCAATTCGGGATTCGCGCGGCCAATTATCCCCTGATACCGGAAGACTTCGCGGCGAAGAAACTGCCTTCTTCCGTGGCAGGTTACCGGCACAAGCTGTTCGGCCTCACCATCCGTCCCGACCGGTTGCAGCGCATACGCAACGAGCGCCGTCCCGGCAGCAAGTACGCCAGCCTGGAAAATTGCGAATACGAGGTAAGGGAGGCCGACATGCTGATGCGCCAGGAAGGAATATCCATCCTCGACACCACCACGCGGTCGATCGAGGAACTCGCCACCACCATCGTGCAGAAGGCCAACCTGCAACGGCACGTCTACTAAGACGGTTACCCTTAACCGCAACGGCAGCGAAGGGCGCAAAGGGAATGCAAAGGAACACGAAAAAGAAACCAAAATGCCCGTAAGGAAGCCTCGCTGACTAATGTGAGTATCCCCTGAGGTTTTCTTTACGGTCCCTCTTTGCGTCCTTGCGCCTTTGCGGTTAAGGGGTTAAAGAAAATCAGTCCCGAAATCCAGGCATAGCGACCGGACGGGAGCGAAGCTGCGCCGGTGGATCGGGCAAACCCCGAACCGCTGCAGCGCCTCCAGGTGCTCACGCGTCGAGTAGCCTTTGTGGCGGTCGAAGCCGTAATCCGGATAGAGCCCGTGCAACTCGCGCATCAGCGCGTCACGCGCGGTCTTTGCCAGGATCGAAGCGGCGGAGATTTCCGCCACCAGGCTGTCGCCATCCACGATCGCCCGCGATGGAAACCTCACCTCGGGGCAATGGAGTCCGTCCACCAGCACCTCATGCGGCTCGACCCCAAGCTGTTCCACAGCCCGCTTCATGGCGAGCAGGCTGGCACGCAGGATGTTGATCCGGTCGATTTCCTCGACGGATGCGCTGGCTATCGCCCACGCAGCTGCGCGGCCGCGTATTTCCACCGCCAGTTCTTCGCGCCTCTGCGCGGTAAGCATCTTGGAATCCGCCAGACCGTCGATCGGATCCTCTTGGCGGAGGATGACGCAGGCCGCATACACCGGACCGGCAAGGGGACCGCGTCCCGCCTCGTCGACGCCGCAAACCAGCACGCCCTGTTTCCGCGCCATCATGCCCGTACCCCTTCGCCGGCCGGCACACCGTCGTGGCAAGGTACGCCCCGCACGGCCGCGAGCAAGGGCAGGATCGCCTCCACGGCGCGTGCCGCCGTGCCCTGCCGCAGGGAGCGATGGATGCCCAGGAAGCTGCGCTCCAGGCGGTTGCGCACTTCCTTGTCCTGCAATTGGTTGGTCAAGGCCTGGGCAAGGTTTTCCGGCGTCGCGTCGTCGAGCAGGATTTCCGGCACCACCCAGTCGCCGGCAAGGATGTTCGGCAAGCCGACATAGGGCAAATAGCCTTTGCCCTTCATGATCCACGCCGACAGGCGCGGCATCTTGTAGGTGATGACCATGGCGCGCTTGAGCAACGCCGCCTCCAGGGTCGCCGTCCCGGACGCCACGAGTATCGCGTCGGCTGCCGTCATGGCCATTTGCGCATGGCCGAAAAGTATGGTCAGCGGCAGGTCTTCGCCCTGCTGGCGGTAAATCGCTTCCTCGAAGATCAGCCTGGTCTGGCGGCTTACCAGCGGCACCAGGAAATGCGCGTTCGGTACCTGGGCAGCCACCAGCTTGGCCGTGGCCACGAATAATTCGCCCATCTGCCGCACTTCGCTTTGCCGGCTGCCCGGCAACAGGGCAATGACGGTCTGCTTGGGGGACAGGCGCATCTGCTCGCGCGCGGCATCGCGATCCGGGCGCTCCGGCAATTCGTCCGCCAGCGGATGGCCGACATACGTGACGGGAACGCCCGCTTTCTCGTAAATCGGCGCTTCAAAGGGGAACAAGGCGAGAATCCGGGAAGCCGCGCGCTTGATCTTGTGGATGCGCTCGCCGCGCCAGGCCCAGATCGAGGGACTGACGTAGTGCACCGTGGTGATGCCCGCATTGCGCAATGCGACTTCCAGATCGAGATTGAAATCGGGGGCATCGACGCCGATGAACAGGTCCGGCGGATCGGCAAGCAGCCTGCGCCTGAGTTCGCGCCGCACTCGCAGCAGTTTCGGCAGGCTCTTCAGCACCTCGACATAGCCGCGAACCGCGAACCACTCCATCGGGTACCACGACTCCATGCCCGCCGATTGCATTTTCGGACCGCCGATTCCGAAAGCCTCGAGGCCCGGCAGGCGCTCCCTCAGCGCCTCCAGCAAGTGGCTGCCCAGCAGGTCTCCCGATGCCTCCCCGGCGACCAGTGCAACCCGTATCCTCCTCCCCTGTGGCATGGCCATGTGCTACCGGATAATGCTCCGCTTCGTCGAATCGAGGAAATTCACGAAGATCTCCAGTTCCCTGCAGTCGGCTACCTGCTGCCGCAAGGCCTGCTTCGCCTCTTCGAGCCCCAGCCCGGATTTGTACAGCGTCTTGTAGCCGCGGCGGATGCCGTTGATGGATTCGGCAGTGAAACCGCGCCGCTTCAAGCCTTCGGAATTGATGCCGTGCGGTTCGGCTGTGTTGCCCATCGCCATCACATACGGGGGCACGTCGGCGAGGACGACGGAGCCGACCCCCGTCATCGCATGGGCACCGACGCGGCAGAACTGGTGAATGCCGCTAAACCCGCCCAGCACGGCGAAATCCCCGACGCTGACGTGGCCGGCGAGTTGCGTGCAATTGGCGAGGGTCGTGTTGTCGCCGATCTCGCAGTCGTGCGCGACGTGGACATAGGCCATGATCCAGTTCTTGTCGCCCATCCGGGTCACGCCCAGGTCCTGCACCGTGCCCGTGTTGAACGTGCAGAACTCGCGGATATAGTTGTCGTCGCCGATTTCCAGGCGCGTGGGTTCGCCGGCGTACTTCTTGTCCTGCGGTCCCTCGCCCAGCGTGGCGTGATGGAATATGCGGTTGTTGCGGCCGATGCGGGTGTGTCCGACGATGACCGCGTGGGCGCCGATTGTCGTCCCTTCGCCGATCTCGACGTGCTCGCCGATCACGGCGTAGGGGCCGACCTCCACGCCTGCTGCGAGCCTGGCGCCGGGATGGATGATGGCAGTCGGATGGATCAAGGCGTCCGCCCCATTCATTGCGCCGCGGCGGCCGGCAGGCTGCGCATGGTACAGAGCAACTGCGCTTCGGAGACCAGCTTGTCCCCGACATGCGCCTGGGCGGAAAACTTCCAGATGCCGCGCAGGTTGCGCAGGATCTGCGCCTTCAGGATGAGCTGGTCGCCGGGCATCACCGGTTTCTTGAATCGCGCCTCGTCGATGCCGACGAAGTAATAAACACTGTCCCTGTCGCTTTTCAGGTTGAAGGTCCGGAAAGCCAGGATGGCCGCCGCCTGGGCCATGGCCTCGACGATCAGCACGCCGGGCATCACCGGATGATGGGGAAAGTGCCCCGTGAAGAAAGGTTCGTTGATGGTGACATTCTTGAGCGCCACGATTTCCTTGCCGGGATCGACCGACAGCACACGGTCGATCAGCAGCATGGGATAGCGATGCGGGAGGTGCTCCAGGATCTCCTGGATTTCCATCGCGCCTACGGCGGTATTCGGACTCATTGCCCCTCCATTTTCTTGATCTGGCGTTCCAGGGTGCGGATTCTATCCATCATCTCGTGCAAGTGCCTCAGCAAGGAGGCGTTCTTCAGCCAGTCCTCGTGCGGAGAGAAGGGGAACACCGAGGTGTAGGTGCCAGGCTTGGTGATTGATTTCGCGATGAGGGTGCCGCCGGAGATGTCCACGCGATCGGCAATGCTGAGGTGGCCGGAAATCATCGCGCTGCCCCCGATCCTGCAATGGCGGCCGATGGTGACGCTTCCGGCAATGCCGGCACAGCCGGCGATGGCCGTATGGGCGCCGATCCGGCAGTTGTGGCCGATCTGGATCTGATTGTCCAGCTTGACGCCTTCCTCGATCACGGTGTCCTCGATCGCGCCGCGGTCTATGGTGGTGCTGGCCCCGACCTCGACATCGTCCCCGATCAAGACCTTGCCGATCTGCGGAATTTTCACGTAGCGGCCGGCGTCCATGGCCATGCCGAAGCCATCGGCTCCGATTACGGCCCCGGCGTGGATGATGGCCCGTTTCCCCACCAGACAATCGTGGTAGACGGTGACGTTCGGATGCAAGCGGGTGCGCTCGCCGATGGCCGCGTTGCGGCCGACGAAGCAATTGGCGCCGATGATCGCGTGGTCGCCGATGTCGGCGCCCTCCTCGACCACCGCGCAAGCGGCGATCGAAGCCGTGGCCGCCACCCTCGCCCGAGGATGCACGGAAGCCTTGGCATGAATGCCCGGCTCCGCCGCGTGCCCGGGATTCAGCAATGCGGCAACCCGGGCGTAATAGGCATACGGATTGTCGCAGACAATCCGTGGAATCGTGGTGGCTTCGCCTGCGTCCTTGTCGAGAATGACCGCGCCGGCCCGCGATGAAGCGAGCAGCTTCTGATACTTGCGGTTGGTCAGGAAGGTGATTTCTCCCGGACCGGCGGTTTCGATGGGAGCGACCTGGCGGATGCGGATGGCGGCGTCACCGTGAACGGTGCCGCCGAAGCGGTCGGTCAGCTCCGCCAGGCTGTAGGACTTTCGCTCTTCCCCTGTCATTGCATCCTGGTGGGTGGGCGTCGCCAATGCGACCGCGAAGGCAGGCGGTGACCTATTTGTCGGCGAGCGCCTTGATGACCTTGTCGGTAATGTCGAGTCGCGGACTGATGTAAACCGCTTCCTGCAGGATCAGGTCGAACTTCTCGGTATCCGCAATCTGCTGGATCACCTTCTGGGCGCGATCCAGCACCGCGGCCATTTCCTCGTTCTTGCGCAGGTTGAGGTCCTCGCGGAACTCGCGCTGCACGCGCTGCAGGTCACGGTTCAGGCGCGCCAGTTCCTGCTCCTTGTCGCGGCGATCGGTTTCGCTCATGGTCATGCCCTCTTTCTCGAGGAGCGTCTGCATGTCGCGGGCCTGCTTGACCAGCTTCTGGATTTCCTGGTCGCGGGCCGCGAATTCCTTCTCGATTTTCTTCAGTGCCTTGACCGCCGGCGCTGCTTCGCGGAATACGCGATCAGTCTTGACGAAGCCGATCTTCAGATCCGCGGCAACTGAAAAGTTCGAGCTCGCCAAGAGCGCCACGGCGGCGAGCACAAGCGAGATCTTCTTCAACGTTAAATTCTCCTAGACACATCCGCCGGCTGGCGGGAAATATCAGAATACCGTACCCAGAGTGAACTGGATGCGCTGCAAACGGTCGTCGGGTTCCGGGTTCAGCGCCTTGCCGAAGCTCAGTTTCAACGGTCCGACCGGCGAATACCAGCTGAACCCGAGGCCGGTCGAATAACGCACTTCGTTGAAATCGTATTTCTCGCCGACCATTCCCGCATCCACGAACCAGCTCAGTCGTACCGAGCGGTCCTTCTGCAGGCCGGGAAAGGGGAACAGGAATTCCACGTTGGCCAGCATCATGTGGCTGCCGCCAAGCGAATCCCCGTTGGAATCCTTCGGGCCGATGGTCGCCGTTTCGTAACCCCGCAACGAGTTGACGCCGCCAAGGTAGAAGACCTTGTAGAACGGCAGCGGTTTCTGGTCGTACCCATCCGCATAGCCGATCTGGCCGTTAAGCAGCAAGGTATATTCCTTGGTCAGCGGATGATACCACTGATGCTGGTAATTGGTCCGGTAGAAGGTCAGGTCGCCTGGCGGGATGCCGATCTCGGCGTTGAACTTCTGGAAAGTTCCCTTCGTCGTGTAGATCACGCTGTCGCGCTTGTCCCGCGCCCAGCCCACGGTCGCCAGCAGGGTGTCGGACTTCTCCCCGAACTCGTCGACGAAGTCGATGTATCTTTGCGGCGTATCCGGAAGGATGCCGATTTCCGTCTGCTCCACGGCCAGGCCGTAGTTGATCGTGTCGAATTCCGTCACGGGAACGCCGAAGCGCACTCCCGCGCCGAGGGTGGACGTGTTGTAGCTCGCCACCGACAGGGACGAGGCATCGACGTCGCGCTTGTAGATGTCGAAACCGCGGCTCACGCCGTCGTCCGTGAAGTAGGGATTGGTATAGGACAGCGAATACACCTTGTTGATGCTGCCGGTGCTCAGTTGCAGGGCAAGCGCGTTGCCCGTGCCGAATATGTTGCTCTGGGAAATGCCGCCGGAAAAGATGATCTTCTCCGCCGTCGAGTAGCCGACGCCGAAAGTCAGGTTACCCGTGGCGCGCTCGGTGACCTTCACGTTTACGTCGACCTGGTCCGAAGTGCCCTGCACGGCCGGCGTTTCCAGCTGCACGTCCGAAAAGTACCCAAGCTTGTCGATTCGTGTCTTGGAACGGGCCAGCTTGTCGGTGGAATACCAGCCGCTCTCCATCTGCCGCATCTCGCGGCGAACCACTTCGTCGCGGGTGTTGGTATTGCCGAAAATGCTGATGCGGCGCACGTAGACGCGCTTGCCGGGGTCGACATACAGCGTAAACGCCACTTCGTTCTTGTCGCGATTGGCCTCCGGAACCGGATTGATGCTGGCGAACGCGTAGCCCTCGTTGCCAAGGCGGTCGGAAATGAGCTTGGTGCTCTCCGTCAGCTTCTCGCGCGAGAAGATGTCGCCCTTTTTCAGCTTGATGAGGTTGCGCAGTTCCTCTTCGGGAACGATGAGCTCGCCGGCAAGCTTGACGTCCGTGACCGTGAACTTCTTGCCCTCGGTCAGGTTGACCGTCAGGAATATGTCCTTTTTGTCTGGCGTGATCGAGACCTGTGTGGAATCGATGGTGAATTCCAGGTAACCCTGGTTCAGGTAGAACGAACGCAGATTCTCGAGGTCGCCCTGCAGTTTCGGCTTGGAATACTGGTCGTTCTTGCTGTACCACGTCAGCCAGCCGGGCGTGGTGAGGATTAACTGGTCGCGCAGCTCGTCGTCGTCGAACACCTTGTTGCCGACGAAATTGATCTGGCGGATCTTGGCAACTTCGCCTTCGGTGATTGCAAAATTCAGCGCCACCCGGTTGCGCTCCATCGGCGTGACAGTGGTGACGATGTTGACGCCGTACTTGCCGCGGCTGATGTACTGGTTCTTGAGTTCCTGCTCGGCGCGCTCGAGCAGCGCGCGGTCGAAGATGCGCGATTCGGCCAGGCCGATGCCCTTGAGCCCTTCCTTGAGCTGCTTCTGGTCGAATTCCTTGGAACCGGAGATGTCGATCTGGGCGATGGCGGGCCGCTCTTCGACCACCACGACCAGCACGTCGCCGTCGGCTTCGAGGCGCACATCCTTGAAGAAGCCGGTGGCGTAAAGGGCCTTGATGGCCGCGGTCACCCGCTCCTGCGTCGCGTCTTCACCGACCTTGATGGGCAGGTAGGAGAATACGGTGCCGGGCTCCGTGCGCTGGATGCCTTCGACGCGGATGTCCTTGACCTTGAAGGTTTCGAAAGCTAGGGATGTATGACTGACGAGGCCTGATACGACAAGCAGCAGTAAACGCTTCTTCATCCTCTGTCAGCCACCAAACAGCCGGTTTATATCGTTATAAAGTGCAAACGCCATCAGGCTGAACAGCAGAACGATGCCGACCTGCTGACCCATTTCCATTACCCGGTCCGAGACCGGACTTCCCTTTACGATTTCGGCCACATAATACATGAGGTGCCCGCCGTCCAATAACGGAACAGGCATGAGGTTCAGCACCCCCAGACTGATGCTGATCAGGGCCAGAAAGCTCAGGTAGGCCAGCCATCCCAGTTGCGCGGACTGGCCCGCGTAATCGGCGATGGTGATGGGGCCGCTGAGATTCTTCAGGGAGACGTCGCCGACGATCATCCGGCCGAGCATTTTCACGGTAAACACCGAGACTTCCCAGGTTCGCTGGGTCGCCTGCCCGATCGCCGCAAGCGGGCTGTAGCGCACTTCCGTGATCAGCTTGCGCGTCTGCGCCTCGTCTATGTGGGGGGTCACGCCAATGCGTCCGACAGTCCTGCCGCCTTCTGTCTTGGCCTCGGGCGTGACGGTCAGCGCGACTTCGGCACCATCGCGCAGCACCGTGAAAGCCAGCGCCCTTTGCGGCGAATTGCTTACCTGGGCTACCAGGTCATCCCAGAGCGCGATGCGTTTGCCCTCGATTTCGACGACCTCGTCTCCCGCGGCCAGACCGTCGCGCTCCGCCGCGCCGCCGCCCACGAGCTTTCCGATCACCGGCTGCAGGGAGGGCTGGAAACGCGTGAGTCCGATGGCGCCCATCAGGTCGCCATCGATCTGCTCCGGTCCGATGGAGGAAAGGTCCAGCTTCCTGAAATCGATGTCGCCGCGCTCGCTGCGCACCTCGATGCTCGCCTGGTCCTTGCGCAACGCATGCTCGAGCAGGGCCCAGCGCACGTCCTGCCAGGTCGCGACCTCGGCGTCGCCGATGCGAGTGATGGTCTCGCCGGGCGTGAATTTCGCATGGGCCGCCGGGGTTTCCGCAACCGGCTCGCCCAGCACCGGCCGCACGCCCGGTACGCCGTGCATGAACAGCACCCAGTACAGCAGGATCGCCAGCAGGAAATTGGCGACCGGTCCGGCCAGCACGATGGCGAATCTCCTCGCCACGGTCTGCCGGTTGAAGGCACGGTGAAGTTCTCCCGGCGCAACCGGACCCTCACGCTCGTCCAGCATCTTGACGTAACCACCCAGCGGGAATGCGGAAACCGCCCATTCGGTGCGGTCGCGTCCCAGATTCCGCCTCCACAGGACGGTGCCGAACCCGAGCGAGAAACGCAGCACTTTCACGCCGCACAGCCTGGCAACCAGATAGTGGCCGAACTCGTGAAAAACGATGAGTACGCCGAGGGCGACGACGAATGCAAGCAGGGTCGAGAGCAGGTGCATGATGGGCTACCTCAGTGAGCGACGGTTTCCAGACTTCGTTCAGCCTCGCGCCGCGCGTGGGCATCAGCGCCCAGCACATCTTCGAGCGTGCGCACGCCGACCACCGGCACGCGGGAAAGAACCTCTTCGACCAGGCCGGCAATGCGAACGAATGGCAATCCGCCGGCGAGGAACTTCGACACCGCGACTTCGTTGGCGGCGTTCAGAACGATCGGCGCGCTCCCCCCCGCCTCCAGCGCGCGGAAGGCCAATCCCAGGCACGGAAAGCGCTCCAGATCCGGACGCTCGAAGGCGAGCGAGGCGATCGCGCACAGGTCGAGCGGCTCCACCCCGGGATCGATGCGCTGCGGATAGGCCAGCGCATGCGCGATCGGAGTGCGCATATCCGGGTTACCGAGTTGTGCCAGCACCGACCCGTCGACATATTCGACCAGAGAATGAACGATGCTTTGCGGGTGTATGACCACCTGGATCTGCGACGGGTTCGCATTGAACAGGAAACTGGCTTCGATCACCTCCAGTCCCTTGTTCATGAGCGTCGCGGAGTCCACCGAAATCTTGCGTCCCATCACCCATTTCGGGTGGGCGCACGCCTGGTCGGGGGTCACGGCGCCGAGCTGATCGCGCGGCGTGCGCAGAAACGGTCCGCCCGAGGCCGTGAGCCACAGGCGGCGCACGCCGCCGTGGGTGAAATTGCCGTCGAACCCGCGCGGCAGCGCCTGGAAGATCGCATTGTGCTCGCTGTCGATCGGTAACAGCGCGGCGCCGCTATCCCTGACTGCATCCATGAGCAACGATCCCGCCATCACCAGCGCTTCCTTGTTGGCCAGCAGCAATTGCTTGCCGGCACGCGCGGCCGCCAGTGTCGAACGCAAACCCGGAGACCCGACTATCGCCGCCATCACCGCATCGACTTCCGGCGCGGACGCCACCTGCTCCAGGGCCGCGGAACCCGCCAGCACTTCGCATTTCAGCCCGGCATCGCGCACGCGCGAGCGCAGCGCCTCGGCGGCGGCGGCGTCGGCCATCACCGCATAACGCGGCTGGTACTGGCGGATCTGCGCAAACAGCCGGTCCACCTGGCGGTCCGCCGACAGCGCGACGATGCCGAACATTTCGGGATGCCGCTGGACGACGGCCAGAGTATTGACGCCGATGCTGCCGGTGGACCCGAGGATTGCAAGCCGCTTCATGTCGTCTGCAGGAAATAGAGCGCGGCGAACGGCATAGCGGCCGTCACGCTGTCGATGCGGTCCAGAATGCCGCCGTGTCCCGGCAGCAACTCCCCGCTGTCCTTGGCACCGG
>DASVNF010000136.1:0-4470 GCA_036384015.1 Burkholderiales bacterium | reverse complement strand
TTGTGCACAAGCAGTCATTGCTGCGGTGCAGAAATCTGATAAGATGCCGCTAACTTTTTGACGCCGCCCATGTCCGGAATCCTCTCAGAAATCGTAATTGTCGGGATCACCACATCCGGGCAGGTGTTCCGGCCAAGTGACTGGGCCGAACGACTTTGCGGCTGCATGGCGCTGTTCGGCGAGGACCAGCGCATTACTTATTCGCCTTACGTCAAACCGATCATTGCCGGCGATGTGAAATGCGTGGTGGTCGACCGCAGGCTCGAACAGATAGACGTGGAGGCGTTCGGGTTCCTGATGGCCTTTGCCAGGGACAATGAACTGCAGTTGCGTGACGGCCGGCAGGAGATCCGCCATACCGCCAAGGCCCGCCCCAGGGTGCACGCCGCCTGAATCCAGCAGGAAAGCAAAAAGGCCCGCATCTGCGGGCCTTTTTATTTGAACCGTAGCGGGCTCTCAGGCCATTGCCTTGATCGCCGCGGACAACCGGCTCTTCTGGCGGGACGCCGTGTTCTTATGGACGATTTTCTTGTCGGCGATCGAGTCGATGAGGCTCTGGGAAGCCTGGTATTGCGCCTGCGCGGCCTTCTTGTCGCCGGCCGCGATCGCCTTCTTTACGTTCTTGATGGCGGTGCGCACTTCCGTGCGCTGCCCCGCGTTGTGGGCGCGGCGGTTGACTGCCTGGCGGGCGCGTTTCTTAGCTGATGCAATATTGGCCATTAGGGCTTCCTAGTTTGCCGCGAGACCTTCTCCTCGGGGCGGGGCTCGCAAAAAAGTGCGCCATGTTACTGTCTCAGCAGGCACTTTGCAACCCTCGAGCGTCGCCGCATCGTTGCGCCTGGCGCCGGCATTCCTGCACTAAGTTCCTGTAGCGATGGGATTTTCCTCGACCGTCTGACTTCGGCCCGCAGCCGCCTCGGTTACAATGCCCGGCGCAATCGGCCCTCGACGACAAACAATCCCGAATGAATCTGCTCAAAGCACTGGCCGCGATAAGCAGCATGACGCTGCTGTCCCGAATTCTGGGGCTGATTCGCGATGCCGTAATCGCACGGCAATTCGGCGTGAGCACAGGCACCGACGCCTTCCTGGTTGCGTTCCGCCTGCCCAACCTGCTGCGGCGCATATTCGCCGAGGGCGCGTTCTCCCAGGCTTTCGTGCCGATCCTCAGCGAATACCGCAATACCCGCTCCGCGGAGGATACGAAAGCATTCATCAACCATGTGGCGACCTTGCTCGCCATGGTCCTGTTGCTGGTAACCGTCATCGGGATACTGGCGGCGCCGCTGATCGTCTACATCAGCGCGCCGGGGTTCGCCGCATCGCCGGACAAGTTCCAGGTCACCGTCGAGCTGCTGCGAATCACGTTTCCCTACATCCTGTTCATTTCGCTCACCTCCTTCGCGGGCGCCATCCTCAATACCTGGAGCCGCTTTTCGGTGCCCGCCTTCACGCCGGTGTTGCTGAATGTCTCCTTCATAGTGTTCGCGCTGTTGCTGGTACCGTATTTCGATCCGCCGATCAGGGCGCTGGCCTGGGCGGTTTTTACCGGCGGCATCCTGCAGCTGGCATTTCTGCTGCCGTTCCTGGCGCGCATCGGCATGCTTCCCAGGTTCCGGATCGAACTGAAGGATGCCGGCGTGTGGAGACTGCTGAAGCTCATGGGACCGGCGATCTTCGGGGTATCGGTCGGGCAGGTCAGCCTGCTGATCAGCACCATCTTCGCGTCGTTCCTCATCACCGGCAGCGTCACATGGCTGTACTACGCCGACAGGTTGATGGAACTGCCGACCGGTTTGCTTGGCGTCGCGCTCGGCACCATCCTGCTGCCCAGCCTCAGCAGGAGTTTCGCCGAGAAAACCGGCGAGGAGTTTTCGCGATTGCTGGACTGGGGATTGAGGCTGACTTTCCTGCTCGCCTTGCCGTGCGCAGCCGCCCTTGCCCTGCTGGGCATTCCGCTGATTTCGACGCTGTTCCACCATGGCGCGTTCGAAGCCGGGGACGTACTGATGACGCGGCAGGCGCTGGTGGCGTACAGCATCGGACTGCTCGGACTGATCCTCGTCAAGGTGCTTGCTCCGGGTTTCTACGCGCGCCAGAACATCAAGACGCCGGTGAAGATCGGAGTCATCACCCTGGTGGCGACCCAATTGATGAATTTCGCCTTCCTGCGCGCGGGCCTGAACCACGCCGGACTGGCGCTTGCCATTTCGCTCGGCGCCTGCCTGAACGCCGGGTTGCTGTTCTACAAGCTGCGCCAGCACCGGATTTTCAGTCCGCAACCGGGCTGGCTGTTGTTCCTGGTCAAGCTGGTGCTTGCCTTGGCCGCCATGGCACTGGTGCTGTGGTTCGCGATGGGAAGCGAGACTTATTGGCTGACGAGCGGAGTGGCTGCCCGCATCGCCAGGCTGGCGCTGCTGGTGGTCCTCGGCGCGACAGTCTATCTCGGCAGCCTGTGGCTGCTGGGATTCCGCCTTCGCGATTTTTCCAAGCGCGCCATCTAACTTCAGGTCCTCCGCGCTGAAGGGCTAAGCCGTTGTCAGCCCTTGGTGTGCATGGCCGCGTCGACCGCCTCGCGGTTCAGGTGCGGGGCGAACATCTCGATGAATTCGTAGGTATACCCGCGCAGGTAGCTGTTCTTGCGGATGCCGATCCGCGTCGTGCTCGGCTCGAACAGATGGCTTGCATCGATCGCCCTGAGGTGCGAGTCCCGCTTCGGATCGTAGGCCATCATCGCGACGATGCCGATGCCCATGCCCAGTTCCACGTAAGTCTTGATGACGTCGGCGTCGATTGCGGTGAGGACGACATTCGGCTTCAGCCCCTTGTCGGTGAACGCCTGGTTGATCCGGGAGCGCCCGGTAAACGCGAAGTCATAGGTGATGATCGGAAAGGCGGCCATCGCTTCCAGCGTGAGCTTCTTCTGCTTGAGCAGAGGATGGCCGGGCTGCACCAGGACGCAACGATTCCACTCGTAGACCGGCAGCATCACCAGGTCCTCGTAATGCTCGATCGCCTCGGTGGCGATGGCGATGTCGGCCTCGCCGGACGTCACCAGCTCGGAAATCTGGGTGGGGCTCCCCTGGCGCAACGACAGGCGCACGCTCGGATAGCGTTTTGTGAAGCGATGGATGACGTGGGGCAGCGCATAGCGCGCCTGGGTGTGGGTGGTGGCGATGGTCAGTCTGCCGTTGTCCTTTTCGGTGAATTCCTCGCTGACCTGTTTCAGGTTTTCCACGTCCTTGAGGACCCGCAGCGCGATCTCGAGGATGGCCTTGCCGGGTTCGGTCACGGCAACGACGCGCTTGCCGTGGCGCACGAAGATATCCACGCCCAGTTCCTCCTCAAGGCTGCGGACCTGCTTGCTGATTCCGGGCTGGGAGGTGAACAGCGCCTCGGCCGCATTGGAAAGGTTGAGGTTGTGGCGGGCGACTTCGCAGATGTAGCGCAATTGCTGCAGTTTCATAATGGCGTTATCCTTAAAAACCATGCCTTCTAATACTATATATGCATTTAATACTAACAGAATATTCGAAGGGAATATAAGAGTCTTTGGTAGCATGCCGGCCATCGTCGACAACACGCGTTGAGACGGGACGCGACAGCGGCCCGCAGGGCGGAAAAACATGGAACTGGGTTATGCCCTGGCTGGCTTGCTGGTTGGGTTCATCGTGGGGCTTACGGGCGTCGGCGGCGGTTCGCTGATGACGCCGCTGCTCATCATGGTGTTCGGAATTTCCCCCGCGACCGCAGTCGGGACCGATCTGCTTTATGCCTCCCTGACCAAGGCGACCGGCGTATGGGTTCATGCCCGGCGCGGCAACGTGGAATGGAAACTGGTCGGCTGGATGTCCGCAGGCAGCATTCCAGCCGCCGTTATCGCTTTGCTCGCCCTTCATTTCCTCGGCGTCGACAGCCGGCCGGTCGGGGGACTGATCACAGGTGCGCTCGGCGTTGCACTGATTCTCACAGCGCTCGCAATTGTCTTCCGCGAGCAATTGCAGAAACTGGGACAACGCCAAGGCGCAGAAGCGTGGCAGGCCAGTCATACCGCTCTTGCAACCGTCGTAACAGGCGTCGTAATCGGCAGCCTTGTCGCCCTGAGTTCCGTGGGGGCGGGAGCGGTTGGCGTGGCGGCACTGTTCTGGCTGTACCCGAGACTGCCCGCTGTGCGCGTCGTCGGCAGCGATATCGCCCATGCCGTGCCGCTTACGCTGGTTGCCGGCCTTGGACATTCGTTCATGGGGACCGTGGACTGGCAGATCCTGCTGAACCTGCTCATAGGCTCGCTGCCGGGAATCTACAGGGGCAGCCACCTGAGTGGGCGGATCGCCGAGCGCTGGTTGCGCCCGGCGCTGGCGTCGATGCTGGTTATCGTCGGCGGCAAGCTGGTGTGGTGAGATACCAACTATGAATTGCAGAGGCGGATAGATGTACATATACGACCAGATCGACCGCAGGATCGTCGAT
>DASVNF010000135.1:0-1808 GCA_036384015.1 Burkholderiales bacterium | reverse complement strand
GGATTCAGGTCATATATCAGGCGTTCGACGAACGGCCACAGGTCGAACCGGCGCCGTTCCAGTTTCATGCCCACCTCGGTTTCGAGGTTGGCGTTTTCCTTGAGCACCTCGGCTATCAGGCTGTCCAGGAAATCGGCATTGCGATGCAGGACTTTCAGCATCCGGGCGGTGCCGTCGACGGCGCCTGCGACGATGCTCCTTTCCAGGGCTGTCGTTGCCAGCGCGATGGCGTTCAAGGGCGTGCGCAGGTCATGCGCCACGAACGCGAGATGCTCCTCCCGGCGCCGCTGCACTTCGAGCGCGCGCTGGACGGCATGGGTCTGCACCGCCAGCCCGATCGCGCCGTCGAGGACCCGGTTCAGGATATGGAACGAACGTCCACGCAACGTGAGCTCGTTGCGGTCCGCCAGATCGTGGATGCAGCCCCGCAGGATGTTGTACTCGGCCACCACTTCCACGATGTCGAAACCATCCTCGGCACGCTGCACCCCGTGGGCGGGCGGCGTCACCGCGGCAACCGCCTCGGCGATCGTCTCGTCCGACCCCGCCTCCAGGGCCTCGGCAAGCTCTTCGATCAACTGCGGGACATGGTCGTCCAGAGTGGGGACATCGAGGTCGCGCGCGGACGGCAGGTCCCGGACCTTCTCGCGCCAGCGCGCCAGCAAGGGACCGCGTTCCTGCCGAATCAGTGCCGCAAGTGTCTTGAGATTGTCCAGGCTGGTGTTCCCCGTAGCGCCGGCGCAAGGCTCGGCCCACCCGGTTATTTTTGAAAAATATGGGAATGGCTTCTAGACCGGCGCGGGGCAGGTTTGTTCCAGCCGCCCCGCAAGTCAAAGCCTCCAAGGTCACGGCCTGGCGTTCCCGGTTTGGTGCCTGCCGCGCCGGATTCCGCATCGGGACCGCCCACCGGCCGGGCCGGCCCGGTGTTCCGGCAACCTGGCGGACGGGCTGGCTGGACCCCCCTCAGTTCGGCGGCCTTGCATGGCCATTGCGCGGCCGACGCGCGGTGCCGGCTCGGTAAACCGTCCCTTCGCCGCGAATACCGCTGCACGGCGCGAAACCGGAGCGTTCACCCGCTACAGCCGTGCATTGAGCCTGCGCTTGCTGGACCGCACGTCGCTGAGAAGGATGCTCACCGCCAGGCCGGCACCGCAGGCGGCGGCGGCAAGGAACAGCACGATGGCCAGACCGGGATAGCCGAAGAGCCGGAATTCGGTTTCCACGCGCATGAGCAGCGCCGCTCCGATGGTGAGCGCGGCCAGGATGAGCCCGAGCGCGATGCGATTCGCCACCTTCTGCAGCCCTTCCATGATGGCCGCTTCATCAATGGAGTCCACCTTTATGCGCAATTCATTCTCGGCGACCCGGTCGAGAATGCGGTTGACCCTTCCCGGCAGGTGGGTGACGAAGTTTTTCAGATCCACCATCGTGCTGAACAGATGTCCGATGGACATGTCCTTCT
Organism: Burkholderiales bacterium; assembly: GCA_036384015.1. Classification (GTDB taxonomy): domain Bacteria; phylum Pseudomonadota; class Gammaproteobacteria; order Burkholderiales; family JACQAP01; genus JACQAP01. The sequence goes on along the minus strand of DASVNF010000135.1, from coordinate 346 downwards.
TCAATTGCTCCCGGGTGATTTCGGCCGCATGGCGGCGGATGGCGGCGTTGGTATCGAAATGCGGCGAGAGGATGTGGCCGATCTGGTCGAGATTGAGCAGCGTCTTCCCGATCATCGCGAACTCCGGCGGCATCCGGATGCCGTTATCCCCCGCCACCTTCATCAGCGCGAGAACGGCGCGGCCGACCTGGGCGCCCGTCATGCCGGCTTCCTGATGCTGCGCAATGATGTCCGTGACGCCGCGCTGGAATTCCCGCGGATCCGAAGTCTCGCCTTCCCGGCCCATCTGCAACAGGACCTTCGAGGCATCCCCGGCGCGATTGTCGCTGATTGCGAGCAAGAGTTG
>DASVNF010000134.1:0-29160 GCA_036384015.1 Burkholderiales bacterium | reverse complement strand
CCTAACCCACTGGCCACAGAGGACACAGTAAATGAGCAATGGACGTGAAGTCGTAGTGATCTCGGGTGTGCGCACCGCAGTCGGCGATTTCGGCGGCTCGCTGAAGGATTTCGCGCCGACCGACCTGGCTGCGCGCTGCGTGCGCGAGGCGCTGTCGCGGGCGAAGGTCGCGCCGGATGAGGTGGGTCACGTGGTTTTCGGCAACGTGATCCATACCGAACCGAAGGACATGTACCTGTCCCGGGTGGCGGCGATCAACGGCGGCGTTCCCAAGGAGGTGCCGGCGATGACGCTGAATCGCCTCTGCGGGAGCGGCCTACAGGCGATCGTCAGCGCATCGCAGATCGTCGCGCTCGGCGATGCCGACATCGTGGTGGCCGGCGGAGCGGAATCAATGAGCCGCGCCAACTACTGGCTGCCCAGCGCCCGCTGGGGCTCCAAGATGGGCGATCAGGTGGTAATGGATTCATTGATCGGCGCGCTCTCGGACCCCTTCGATGCGAGCCACATGGGAATCACCGCGGAGAACGTCGCGGCCAAATACAGCATCAGCCGCGAGATGCAGGATGAGTTCTCCGTCGAAAGCCATCGGCGCGCGGCGAATGCGATTGCCAAGGGTTACTTCAAGGACCAGATCCTGCCGGTCGAGATCAAGGATCGCAAAGGCACCAGGCTGTTCGATACCGACGAGCACGTGCGCACCGACGTCACACTGGAAAACCTCGCCAAGCTCAAGACTGCATTCAAGAAGGATGGCAGCGTCACTGCGGGCAATGCATCGGGCATCAACGATGGCGCCGCCGCCGTGGTACTCATGGAACGCAAGGCCGCGGAGAAAAAAGGCCTGAAGCCGATGGCGCGCCTGGTCGCCTACGGCCACGCGGGCGTTGAACCGACGCTGATGGGCCTCGGCCCCATCCCCGCGGTGCAAAACGCCATGCGCAAAGCCGGTCTCAAGGTTTCCGACATGGACGTGATCGAATCCAATGAAGCGTTTGCCGCGCAAGCTTGCGCGGTCGCGAAGGATCTTGGCTTCGATCCGAAGAAAGTGAATCCCAACGGCGGGGCCGTTGCGCTCGGCCATCCGGTCGGCGCCACCGGCTGCCTGATTTCGGTGAAGGCGCTCTACGAACTGCAGCGCATCGGCGGCAAGTACGCTCTGGTCACGATGTGCATCGGCGGCGGACAAGGGATCGCTGCCATCTACGAACGGATTTCGTAAATTGCAGCGGGGCCGCGGGCCAAGTAAAGAACGGGGCCGAGGTACGCCGCGGGCCGAGTAAGTGCATTGGAGCTCCTTTGCCTTTCATGCGGCCCGCGGACCGCGGCCCTCTGCCCCGCCCTTCTCCACCACGACGGCTCCCCCTCTTAACTCCTCCAGCTCGCGCAAACACAAGTGAATGAAGGCGAGCGCCGAGAGCACCGGTGCGACGAGATTCAACGGCGGAATGAAGTACATCAATCCGGTGATGAGTCCGAGCAGGAGCAGCCGGCCGCGGGCCCGATCGAAGATCACGCGCATTTCCCCGGCGCCGGCATGTTCCGACAGGGCGTCATAGCGGAACAACCGCTGGTTCAGGTTCGCTGACAACAAAAGGGGGAGCACCAGGGCAAGGGGGCCGATCAGCCAGAGCGGTAGGGTGAGGACCCAGAGCAACAGAAAGCTGCCCATGGCCACGAAGGCATTCCAGACGCTGCCGGAGATCGTGCCACCGCGCCTGCGTTCGAGTCCCGGAAACGCCTCCCTTGCGACGTGTTTCAGGAGGATAGGCATGGCGAACAGCGTGGCGATCAGTACGGAAGTCAAGATCACCATGGGCGCCAGGGCGATGACAGCCCCGACCAGCGCCGCGACCGTTCCCAGCCAGGCCAGATCCCATTTTGCCGTCCAGGACGAAGGCATCCAGCCCATCACCTGGGTCTGCGCAAGATGGCTCCAGGCATCCCAGGCAAACCAGCCAATCCCCAGCCAGAGAATCAGTGCGAGGCCCATGGGAACCAGCATGACAGCCAGAATGATGGGGTGCACAAGAGATCGTGCAGCGCTGGCAAGCGCTTTCAATACCTTGTTCATGGCCGCATTACATCCTTTGAAATCAAAACTAAACAATTGTTAAATAACAACTAAACATTCCACGCCCAAACTCCTGCAAAAAACTGCAGATTCCTGTTGACAGGAGTATCCCTGCCTATAAAATGGCCACACTTTTTGCGATGCAGCATAAACAGCCCTGCATCGCAGAAAGCCAACCAAAAGCAGCCTTAAGCTGATCCTTCTAAACGTATAGCCAACCGGGAGTTAGCGCATGTACAACGTACCTGAGCAGCTGATTGCAACGAACAAGGAAGCCCTTGAATCTTTCATCAGCTTTGCCGGCATTCTTTTCGTCGGTACCGAGAAGCTGATCGACCTGAACCTGAAGACCGCCAAAGCCGCATTCTCCGATACCGCCAAGTCCGTCAAGGCCCTGTCCGGCATCAAGGATGTGCAGGAACTGAGCGACATCCAAAGCACTTTCGTCCAGCCTGCCGCCGACAAGTTCGCGACCTACGGCCGCGGCGTCTACGCCGTTGCCACCGAAACCCAGGCTGACCTGACCAAGTTCTTCGAAGAACGCATCAGCGAGCTGAACAAGAACTTCGTCACCGCACTGGACAAGGCGGCCAAGAGTGCTCCGGCCGGTTCCGACGTCGCTGTCGCCGCGGTGAAGTCCGCCGTTGCGGCCGCCAACCAGGCGTACGACGTGTTCTCCAAGGCCAGCCGCCAGGTCGTCGAAGCGACCGAAGCGACCGTGACCGCCGCCATCAACACCCCCGGCGCCAAGAAAAAGGCCGCATAAGTTCCACCCGCTTGGCGAAAAGGCCCCCGGAGCGATCCGCGGGCCTTTTTGTTTTGGAACCCGGCTGCGCAACGCTGTCCTATAAAATCCGCCGAGGCCGATTCCTGACCTCGCCGTCTACCAGCCACGAGCCTCTATCCACTGCCATGTCCCGACTCATCGACCGCCCGACCTGGAAGGCCCTCGACAGGCACGCACGCGAACTGGGGGATGTCCGCATTCTCGATCTGTTCGCCAAGGATCCCCATCGCGCCCGGACCTTTTCCATCGAGGCCTGTGGCCTCCTTTTCGACTACTCGAAGAACCCCCTCACCGCCGAAACCCGCAGGCTGCTGGTCGCTGCGGCCGAGGATGCCAGCGTCCCGGCCCAGATCGGCGCAATGTTCGAAGGCCGGCGCATCAATGTCACTGAAAATCGCCCCGTCCTGCATACCGCCCTGCGCAACCGCTCGGAGAGGCCGGTCCTTGTCGAAGGCAAGGACGTCATGCCGCAGATCCGGGAGGTCCTGGCCCGAATGCAGGGAATGGCCGAACGGGTCCGAAGCGGTGTCGCCCGCGGCATCTCCGGCGAACCCTTTACGGATGTGGTGAATATCGGTATCGGCGGCTCCGACCTGGGACCGCTTATGGTTGCGACGGCACTGCGTCCCTATACGTCAGCCGCCTTGCGCCCCCATTTTGTGTCCAATGTAGACGGTGCCCACCTTGCCGCTGTCCTCGCCGGGCTGAACCCCGCAACGACCCTGTTCATCGTTTCCTCGAAAACCTTCACGACCCAGGAAACGCTCGCTAATGCGCGCTCTGCCCGCGAGTGGTTACTTACTAAATTGCGGCAGTCAGGCAAGGACAAGGAAATCGTCGAGCATCATTTCGCCGCGGTTTCGACCAATATGGAAGCCACATTCGGGTTCGGCATCATCCCGGAGCGGGTCTTCGGCTTCTGGGACTGGGTGGGGGGACGTTACTCGCTCTGGTCGGCAATCGGATTGCCCATCGCCCTGGCTGTCGGTTATCAGAATTTCGAGGCCCTGCTGGCCGGGGGATTCGAGATGGACGAGCATTTCCGGACAGCCCCCCTCGACCGGAACATGCCGGCCCTGGCAGCCCTGGTCGGCGTGTGGCATGGCGACTTCCTGGGTCATCCCACGCATGCCGTCCTCCCCTATGCCCAGGACCTGTTGTATCTTCCCGCCTTTCTCCAGCAGCTCGACATGGAAAGCAACGGCAAGCAGGTCGACCGGTCCGGCGCCCGTGTGACCTACGCCACCGGCCCGGTCATCTGGGGGGCACCCGGAACCAATGGGCAGCACGCGTTCTTCCAGCACCTGCACCAGGGCACCCAGCCGACACCGGCAGACTTCATCGTCCCCGCGAACAGCTCGGACGCCTTCCCGCGGCACCATGACATGCTGCTGGCCAACTGCATCGCCCAGGGCGAAGCCCTGCTGAAGGGAAAGACGGCGGAGGAAGTGCGTGCCGAACTCCTTGCCAAGGGAATGAGCGGCGCAGAACTCGAGCGACTCATTCCGCACAAGGTGTTCCCGGGCAACCGGTCCAGCAACACCATCGTCCTCGACAAGCTCGATCCGCGTTCGCTGGGCGCCCTGATCGCATTCTACGAACACAAGGTGTTCGTCCAGGGCGCGATCTGGAACATCAACTCATTCGACCAGTGGGGCGTGGAACTCGGCAAGCAGCTTGCCGGCGGGGTACTGGCAGATCTGACCGCCGGCAAAGCCGGAGAAGGACATGACGCTTCGACGAAGCGGTTGATCCAGTATTTACTGGATCGACAGGTGAAAGGTTAAAGGTAAAAGGTAAAAGGAGAAAGTTAAGAGTCTGCTAACGCTTGGCCTTCGCGCGTTTCACTTTCCCCTTTAACCTTTTCCCTTTTCGCTGGTTTCTCAATCGCCCAGATTGAGGAATTTCTCTCGGTAGTACTTCAGCTCTTCGATCGAATCGTAGATATCCGCGAGAGCCTCATGCTTGCCCTGCTTGGTCAGGCCCGCCATGATGCCCGGCTTCCAGCGCTTCGCCAGCTCCTTCAGCGTGGACACGTCGAGATTGCGGTAATGGAAGAAGGCCTCGAGCTTCGGCATGTGCTTCGCAAGGAAACGGCGGTCCTGGCAAATGGAATTGCCGCACATAGGTGAGGTGTTTGCCGGGATGTATTGCGCCAGGAAGGCGATCATCTCTGCTTCCACATCGGCCTCGTTCTGCTTCGATGCTTTCACCTTGTCGACCAGGCCCGTCTTCTTGTGCATGGATTTGTTCCAGGAATCCATCCGGTCGAGCACTTCGTCCGGTTGATGCACGACTCTCACGGGCGCTTCCGCCACGGTGTTGAGCTGCGAGTCGGTAATGACGATAGCCACTTCGAGGACGCGGTCGCCTTCCGGGTTGAGCCCGCTCATCTCCATGTCGATCCAGAGCAGATTATTGGGATCCTGTGCCATAATCCTTTAACTTTTTTCCTGAATTATCCGGACCTTATTTTGTCACAGGTCAGGACGATTCCCTAATCGAAGACTCTCCATGAACACTTTTTCAGTACTGTTCCTTGCAGCCCTGATCGTCGCCACGGGCGTACGCCTGTGGCTTGCCCGGCGTCACGTGCGCCACATCCAGGCCAATCGCAATGCCGTGCCCACCGCCTTCGCCCACGAGATCGGCGTCGAAGCCCATCAGAAAGCGGCGGACTACAGCAGCGCCAAGACGCGGCTGAACATGGCGTCGATTGCGTTCGACGCGGCGGTCCTGCTGATCCTCACGTTCGGCGGCGGCCTGCAGGCAATGGACAATCTCGCCGCTTCGTTCTTTCCCGAAGGCCTTGGCCGCGGCGTCCTGTTCGTCGCCATCCTGGTCGTGATCATGTCCGTGATCGAACTGCCGTTCGGCCTGTATCGCACCTTCGGCATCGAGAGCCGCTTCGGCTTCAACAAAATGACCCTGGGCATGTTCTTCGGCGACCTGCTCAAGCACGCGGTAGTGGGTGCCTTGTTCGGGCTGCCGCTGCTGTTTGCGGTGCTCTGGCTGATGGCCGGCATGGGCGAATACTGGTGGCTATACGTCTGGGTCGTCTGGGTGGTGTTCAACACGCTGGTGCTGGCGATCTATCCGACTTTCATTGCCCCGATGTTCAACAAATTCTCGCCCATGCAGGAGGGCGAGATGAAAAAACGCATCGAGGAGCTGATCACCCGCTGCGGCTTTACCTCGAAGGGCCTGTTCGTCATGGACGGCAGCAAACGCAGCAGCCACGGCAATGCCTATTTCACCGGCTTCGGCAAATCCAAGCGCATCGTGTTTTTCGACACCTTGCTGACGCGGCTGGAGATCCCCGAGATCGAAGCGGTCCTCGCGCACGAACTCGGGCACTTCCGCATGCGCCATGTCGTCAAGCGCATGGCCTGGACTTTCGCCGTCAGCCTCGGCTTCCTGTTCCTGCTCGGCATGCTCAAGGACCAGGCGTGGTTTTACGAGGGCTTGCACACCGCTTTCCCCGCCACGGACGCGATGGCGCTGGTGTTGTTCTTCCTGGTCGTGCCGGTCTTCACCTTCCTGCTGCAACCGCTGATGGCGATGTATTCGCGCAAGCATGAATTCGAAGCCGACGAGTACGCGGCGAAATTCGCCCCTGCCGGAGACCTCGTACACGCGCTCGTCAAGCTCTACAAGGACAATGCCTCCACCCTGACGCCGGATCCGCTGCATTCGGCGTTCTACGATTCCCATCCGCCCGCGGCGATTCGCATCGCCCGGCTGGAACAACTGGCCAAGGCTTAACCAATCACCGCAAAGGCGCAAAGAGCGCAAGGGAAATGCAAGGAAAGGCTTGGGACATTGAACATGGCCCAACCAATCTGGTTTGCACTGCTGGCCGCACGACGTTTTCAGTTTCCCTTGAATTCCCTTTGCGGGATTTTCTTCGCGTCCTTTGCGCCTTTGCGGTTCGTGGTGAGATCTGGAGAAGACTATGAGCGAGATATCGGAAGGACTGGTTAGAAAGAAATGCGCGCCCTGCGAAGGCGGCGTGGCGCCAATGACCCAGACGCAGATCGGCCACTTCCTCAAGGGATTGTCCGGCTGGGAATACAAGAACGGCGTGGTGCAGAAGACCTTCAAGTTCAAGAACTACTATGAAACCATGGCGTTCGTGAACGCCACCGCGTGGATCTCGAACCGGGAGGATCATCATCCTGACATCGCCGTGGGTTACAACCAGGCGACCGTCGCGTACATGACGCACGCGATCAAGGGGATTAGCGAAAACGATTTCATCTGCGCGGCAAAAGTTGACGCACTATTCGACCTCTAGGACTTCACCGCAGAGGCGCGGAGGCGCAGATGCGCAGAGAAACGGCTGGATTGCTTGCTGGTAACGCCCATCCCCAATCACTGTCCTATGCGAGACAAAGCTGCAATTTCCGTATGACGGGCGCGGTTCACTTCCATCTTCCTCTGCGCGCAATTCCCTGCGCCGCCGCGCCTCTGCGGTTAGTGTCGATTTTGAACTGCCGTTGAGCGTGCAGAAGACCATGCTTCGCGGCCTGATCGTCGGCAACCACGGCCGCCGCCACCTGGTCGAGCTCGACGGATCCGAAATCCTCGATTGCGTAGCGCGCGGAAAACGCAGCCCGATGGCCTGCGGCGATCGTGTCGGGGTGGCGCGCACCGGCCCCGGTGAAGGCGTCATCGAATCCGTCGATGTGCGTTCCTCGCTGCTGTACCGTTCCGACCAGTACCGGCAGAAACTGATTGCGGCGAACGTCACCCAGGTGGTGATCGTGCTCGCGGTGGTGCCCAGCTTCTACGAAGAGCTGCTGAACCGCTGCCTGATCGCGGCCGACAGCCAGAATATTTCCGCGCTGATCGTGCTCAACAAGTTCGATCTTGAAGCGCAAAGCGCTCAAGCCATCGAGCGTCTGAAGCTCTACACCTCGCTCGGCTACCGGGTCGTCCCCATGTCCGCGAAGCGCGACGTTTCGCCGCTGCGGCCGCTTCTGCAGGGGCAGGTAAGCGTCCTGGTCGGGCAGTCGGGCATGGGCAAATCCACCATCATCAACGCGCTGATCCCGGGAACCGCCGCCGTCACGTCGGAAGTCTCGACTGCCATGGACTCCGGCCGTCACACCACAACGCATGCGAGGCTCTATCACCTCGACGCGGAATCGGCCCTCATCGATTCACCGGGCATGCAGGAGTTCGGATTGCACCAACTGACGGAGCAGGACATTGCCGCGGCGCTCCCCGAATTCCGTCCGCTGCTGGGAAGCTGCAAGTTCCACAACTGCAGGCACCTGGTGGAACCCGGCTGCGCGATCATCCAGGCCGTGCAGGCGGGCAGGATCGATGCCGGCCGGCTGGAAGCCTATCGCAAGCTCGCAAAGGAAATCGAGTCGGGCAAAGCCTACTGAAAACGCATTCACCGCAGAGGCGCAGAGGACACAGAGGAAAACCCGCGGAGAGAGCGGGAAAACAGGCGCAGTGCGTCGTGTGACGCCATCCCGGCAGCCGTAATGACGACGCCAAAAAGTTTACTTTCGGCCCGACTCAGACGTTGATCACGCGGGCGATGGTGACCAGCCCGAGGATGAACATCCATATCACCAGCGCACGCCAGATCATGCCGACCGCGCTGGTCATGCTGTTGACGTCGGCTTCGTCGCCGAGGCCCAGTTCAGGCCGGAAACTCACGGTTCCATTGTGATGCAGCGTTTCGCCGAGCCGGACGCCGATCGCGCCGGCGCCGCTGGCCAGCACGATGCCTTTCTGCCGATCGAACCACGCCGTGGCTTGCGAGCGCCAGCAATAGACCGCGTCCTCGAAGTCGCCAGCGACGGCAAAGCCCAGCGCCGTCAGGCGCACCGGGATCCAGTCCATGCAATGGAAGATCCAGCGCGCGTAGCGGCCGAAATCGCCGTACTCCTCGCGCGGGCGCGAACCCCATTTTTCCTCGAGGATTGCGGCCATCCGGTAAAGAAGCGCCCCCGCCGGGCCCGGCAGGACAAGAAACCAGAAGATCACGCCGAATACGTGGCGATGCGAACCGACCAGGCCTTCCTCGATCGCGACCTTGGAAATCTCCGTGCCGTTGTATTCCGACACCGACTCGTTGCGCCATTCGCCCAGCAGCTGGCGGGCCTTGTCGATGTCGCCGGCCCGCAGCGCTTCCGCGATCTCGGTGAATGCGTGGCTGAACTGGCGGAATCCCAGCGTGAGGTACAGCACTGCGACGTTCCACAGCCACGCCAGTCCCAGGTTGATCCGGCCCAGAAAATAGTAGCCGCCAAGGGATACCGCCACCCAGGGCAGCACCGCGAGCCACCAAGCGATCATGCCCTGGCTCTGCTCACCCGCATTGAAATGACTGCTCAGGAAATTCACATAGCGGACGAACCAGCGGTGGACGGCGGAGCGCGGGCTCAGCGGCCGGACCTGCTCGATCAGCAGCGTAAACAGCAACGAGAGGAAGGACATTCTGGAATCGCGGCGTGGTTCGAGCCCGCATTTTACCGGATAGCCGATTTTCGCCCTTTCGGAGATTCGGGAGGTGATACCCCGGGCTTCGGGCACTAACTTGGCGCGGCGCCCCCTTCAGCGAGCGCCATTTCTGTGCGGAGGACACCCTGCTCCGACGTCTGTGATTCGGATGCAAGTCCATCAGCGGCAATCGCTTTTCCGGTTCCCGCGCGTATTGGCACCCCAATTGCTAAGTCATCAGCAGTCAGTGAGCGGTCTTGCCGGGTTCCAGGCAAGATCCGGTAGGGGCACTAGGGTTCCGGCCTGCAAGGGCGACTGGTCCGAGAGTGGCCCGGCCTCATAAGAGGCTCCACGGAGGGATAAAAGCCCGGGAGAGCAGGACTGCTCTCACGCGTTTTTCTACCCGAAGAGGAGTTCGACATGTTCGGCCTTAAAGCAGTCCTGCGTCGTACCATACCCACCGTCCTCGCCACCGTGCTGCTTGCAGCCGGCGGCGCCCACGCCGCCGGCTCCGCGAAAATCGGAACGGTGATCTGGATCGGCTACGGTCCCTACTATGTCGCCGACGCCCTCGACCTCTACAAGAAGTCCGGCTACAAGGTCACGCTGCAGATGTTCAGCGACCCGGCGCTGATTCCGCCCGCGATCGAAGGCGGCTCCGTCGACGGCGGGATGCTGACCTACGACCAGGTCATCGGCCAGGTCGCCAAGGGCAGCACCCAGCGGGTCGTCAGTCCGATCGACTACTCCGCGGGCGGCGATGCCATCGTCAGCAGCGTCGACATCAAGAAGGTCAGCGACTTCAAGGGCAAGAAGATCGGCTTCAATCCGCTGTCGCCCTCGGATTTCCTGCTCTCGTACGCCCTCAAGGTCGGCAAGCTCACGGAGAAGGACATCACGCCGGTCAACATGACGCCGGAAGCGATTCCCGCCGCCATGGCATCCGGTTCGATGCCCATTGGCGTGACCTACGAGCCGAACGTCTCCCAGATCACGGCGCTCGAAGGGGGCAAGAAGTTCCACGTGGTGTATTCCTCCAAGGATGCCCCCGGGCTGATCACCGACGTGCTGGTGTTCAAGCAGGAAGTCATCAAGGGCAAGCCCGATCTGGTCAAGGCGCTGATCCAGGGCTACATCGACGGACTCGACTACATGAAGAAAAACCCGGACAAGGCTGCCGAGATCATCGGCAAGGCCATCGGCGTCTCAGGCGCCGAGGTCAAGGAGCAGCTGACCGGCGTCTATAACCTCGAAGCGAAGGAGCTGGGCAAGGTGTTCGACAAGAAAGGCAAGGACACCACTTCGTTCTACGTCAGCGGCAAACTCATTGGCGAGATCCTGCAGGCAAAGGGCCAGATCACCGCCATCCCGAAGATCGAGGACACATACGACGATTCGATCCTGAAAAGCATGAAGAAGTAAGGACGCGGGGCCCGCCGCCGGCGGGCCCCGTTCGGAGGAAAAATCACAACATGAAAGCGCTCTTTCGCACGCCCGAAGGCACCTGGTTGAATATCGCCGCGCTTGCGTACACCCTGCTGGGCTATGCCGCGGGAATCGCGCTCATGATCGCGCACCCGTGGTACGCCAACCTGGCCGGCGTGCTGCTCACCGCACACGCCCTGATCTATAGCGCCTATTTCGTCCACGAGTTCGCGCATCAGAGCATCTTCAAGTCGGCCGATGCCAACCACCACTGGGGCGTGCTGATGAGCTGGATCAACGGCAGCTGCTACGCGCCCTTCCAGGCGTTGCGCCGCAAGCACATGCGCCACCACATCGACCGCGCGGACGTGCTGACGTTCGACTACAAGAAATTCATCCATGAGGGACCCGCATGGTTCCGCAGGCTGGTGATCGCCGCCGAGTGGGCGTGGGTCCCCGCCGTCGAATTCATCATGCACGCGTACGTGATGGTGCTGCCCTTCGCCAAGGAGGCGTGCAAGGCGGAACGGCCGCGGCTCGTTGCCATCGTGGTCATTCGCGTCGCCGCTTTCGCCTTGTTGGCCTGGGTATCGGTCAAGGCGCTGCTGCTGTACCTCGTCGCCTACATGATCATGCTGCACGTGCTGCGCTTCACCGATGCCTTCCAGCACACCTACGATGCCTTTGCCGTCCTCGAGGAAGGCGAAGTGCCGGCCGACAAGGTGCGCGACCGCGAGTACGAGCAGGGCAATACGTACACCAACCTGGTGTCCATCACGCATCCCTGGCTCAACCTCCTGCTGCTGAATTTCTCCTATCACAACGCGCATCACGAGCGTCCCATCGTGCCCTGGCACGACCTCCCGAAGCTGCACGCGCGCCTGTTCCCGGGCGAGCACGTGCAGACCATTCCGATGATCGAACTGCTCAAGGGCTATCACCGCGACCGCATCGCACGGATCCTTTCGGACGGCTATGGAGAAGTGAAAACCAGCGGCCCCAATCGCGCGGACGGGTTCCTCGGTGCCGCCGGCGTTTCCTTCCTCACCGCGGTTTGACATGGACTATGCGCTGGCCGGGAAGACCGTAATGGTCACCGGCGCCGGAAGAGGCATTGGACGCGCAATCGCGCAGGCTTTCGCCGCACAAGGCTGCCGGCTGCTGGCGGTCGACCGGGATGCGGCGGCATTGCAGGAAGCTGGCGGCTACTTCTCGGCTGCTGCGGATTCCATGGCCATCACGTGCGACCTGGCCAATGAAGGAGACCTGGCGCGGCTGCATGACGAAAGCCGCGCTTTCGGTAAGCATCTCGACGTACTCGTCAACAATGCCGGCGCCGAATACGCGACCCCTATCGACGATGCCAGTCCTGCCGCGCAGACAATATGGAGCGCGCTGCTGGACAACAACGTCGGCAGCATGGCGCGGGCGGTGCGTACTCTGCTTCCCCTCCTCGGGCCCGACTCGAGCATCATCAACCAGGCTTCGATCTGGGGCCTGACCGGGGTGGCCGGATTTTCGGCTTACGTCGCAAGCAAGCATGCCGTGATCGGACTCACCCGATCGCTCGCATGGGAACTGGCGCCCCGCGGCATTCGCGTCAACGCCGTCTGCCCGGGCTGGATCCGCACCGATGCGGCCATGCGCTCGCTGACCGTGATGGCTGCCGCACAGGGGCGCGGAGAAGACAAAGTCATGGAAGAGATCCTTTCCGCCCAGGCCCTGCCCACCCTGCTGGCACCCGCCGACATCGCGGGTATCTATCTTTTCCTGGCAAGCAGCGGTGCGCGCCCGATCACCGGCCAGGCCATCGTCGCGTCGAACGGCGAAGTGATGCATTGAAATGAATCTTCCAGTGTTTGACTGATGACGACGATCTCACTAGAAGGAAAAACCGCACTGGTGACCGGTGCCGCGACGGGCATAGGGCGGGCCATTGCCGTCGCGCTCGCTGCCGCGGGGGCCCGGGTCGCGGTCAATCACATGGGACGCGCCGCGGCGGCACGCCAGGTCGTGAAAATCATCGCGGCCGCGGGAGCAAGCGCAATCGAGGTGGAGGCTGATGTCACCAAGGGCGCAAAAATCGAGCGCATGGTGGGCAAGGTCCACGACACCCTCGGTCCGATCGACATCCTGGTCAACAATGCGGGCGTGCTTCTGGAAAAGCCTTTCCTTGAAACCACCGAGGAAGACTGGAACTATGTAGTCGACACCGACCTCAAGGGCGTGTTTCTATGTTCGAAAGCGGTGCTGCCAGGCATGGTGGAACGCGGCGGCGGCATCGTCATCAACATCGCTTCGGAGCTCGGCGTGATCGGCCGCGAACAGTATGGCCCCTACTGTGCGGCCAAGGCGGGTGTGATTGGACTGACCCGCGCCCTGGCACGCGAATTCGCACCGGCGATCCGGGTGAATGCGATTGCGCCGGGACCGATCAACACTGCCATGCTGTCCCTGGAGAACATGAGCCCGGAAGTGCTGGAGCGCGAGCGTGCCATTCCGGCACGGCGCGTCGGAGAACCGGAAGAAATAGCGGGCACGGCGCTGTTCCTTGCCTCGGACCTGGCGAGCTTCTACTACGGCCAGGTGCTGAGTCCGAATGGCGGGGCGTGGATAGGATAACCAGAGGTGCGAGGTTAAAGGTGAAGGGTAAAAGTGAAGAGCCCCACCTGAAGATTCTAATCGAACCTTTCACCTCGAACCTTTGAGCTGCTTTTGTTCAATGAAGGCATGACACCCAATAGCTCAGACTCGGGTTCTTTCAGAACCCTCTGGCGCGAACCCGCCGGCGCGCTGCCCAATACGCTGGCGCTGGGCTACGCGGTGACCGGCTATGCGGCCGGCTTCGTGCTGACGGCGCAGGCGTCGTGGCTGGCGGCCGCCGCGGGCGTGCTGTTGATCCTGCACGCGATGGTGATCGCCGCTTACCTCGTCCATGAGGCGGCGCATTACACACTGTTTGCGTCACCGGCGCACAACCGGATCGCGGGAGAAGCGATGAGCTGGATCGCGGGCAGCGCCTATGCCTCGTTCGAGCGCATCCGCCACATGCACCTGCGGCATCATCGCGACCGGGCGGATATCACCTGTTTCGACTACAAGTCCTTCCTCAAGCGCCATCCGATTGTCAAACGCCTGACTTACATGCTCGAATGGGCGCACATGCCTGCCGTTGAAATCCTGATGCACGCGCAGGTGATCCTGCGGCCTTTCCTGGAAAAAACCCAGCGGACTTACCTGCCGCGCGTCGCATCGGTGCTCGGAGTGCGGCTTTCGCTCTTTGTTCTTCTCGCCTGGATTTCGCCGCAGGCCGCGATCCTTTACCTCGTCGCGTACGGCCTGCTGCTCGTGGTGCTGAATTTTTTCGATGCGTTCCACCACACGTTCGACCAGTATTTCGTCGACGCGCAGACTCCGGTTCCGATGAACGGGCGGGACCGCAACTTCGAACAGGCGAACACCTACTCCAATGTGGTGTCGGTGCGCCATCCCTGGCTCAACCTCCTGACTCTGAACTTCGGCTATCACAATGCGCATCACGAGCGCGCCGCGACCCCGTGGTATGCCCTGCCCGCCCTCAACCGGGAATTGTTCAGTGCCGCCCCGCGCGAGTTGCTCCCCCTGCCGGAGTTGCTGCGCACGCATCACCGCAACCGGCTGAAGCGGGTGCTCGACGACGACTATGGCGGCGTCGGATCGGGACCGGGCCGCGCGGACGGCTTCATTGGAGCGCACGGCGTTTCCTTCCTCACCGTAGTATGAGCAGCATGGCCCAGACGCTCGCACCGCCGTCGCCGGACCGCTCACGCCTTGCGGTGGCTGCGCTGTTGCTGGCCGGCCTGTTGTGGGGACTGACCTGGATCCCCCTCAAGTACTTCGGCAGCCAGGGGCTCAACGGGCTGACGCTGACGATGATGAGCTATGGCCTGGTCGGCGTGCTGGCATTTCCCTGGCTACTCTACCGCCGCCGCACCTGGTGGCCCCAGTGGAACCTGGTCCTGATGATCGCGATCGCCGGGGGCCTGGCCAACGTCTGCTTCCTGTCCGCCATCGTCCGCGGCGAAGTGGTTCGGGTCATGCTGCTGTTCTACCTTGCCCCGATCTGGGGCGTGCTCGGCGGGCGCATTTTTTTCGGCGAACCGCTGACCCTTCTGCGGGCCTTCGGCGTCGCGACTGCGGTCATCGGCGCGATCCTGTTGCTCGGCGGTCCGACGATCCTCGCTTCGCCGCCCGGGATCGTCGACCTGCTCGCGCTCGCGTCCGGCATGCTCTATGCCTCCCAGAATCTGTTTACCCGCGCCGCAAACCGCATTCCGCTGGATGCGAAGTCGTTGGTGGTCTTCATAGGCTGCGGATTGATATCCGGCGCCATCGTCCTCGCCACGGGGCAACAACTGCCGGAGATGCCACCCCTGCTGGTCGGACAGCTGTTTGCGTTCGCGGGAATATGGATGCTGGCCGCCATGGTGGTCACCGCCTGGGGCGTATCGCACCTGGAGGCCGGACGCGCGGCCATCCTGCTGGTGTTCGAACTCGTCGCGGCGGTGGTCTCCGCCATGTGGATCGCCGGCGAACGGCTCGACGGCATCGAATGGGTCGGCGCGGTGCTGATCGTCGTGGCTGCGATGCTGGAGGCACGGCCTTCTTCCAACGAAAAAGGAATATCCCCATGAAAGAAACGCTGATGAACCGCCTGACCTGGATGGACTACCAGGGGCGGGTGCGTGACGAAAAGGCGCCGGTGTTCCTACCGGTTGGAGCACTCGAGCAGCATGGACCGCATCTTCCGCTCGGCACCGATGCGATCCTGTCGGCCGCCGTCGCCGAAGGGGTGGCGGGGAGAACCTCGGGCCTGGTCGCTCCCGCGCTGGCCTACGGCTACAAGTCGCAGCCCAAATGCGGCGGCGGCCAGCATTTTCCCGGAACCACCAGCCTGGATGCCCAGACCCTCGCCCACACCGTGCGCGACACAGTGCGCGAGTTCGCACGCCACGGCGTGCAGAAACTGGTGATCGTCAACGGTCACTATGAAAACCAGTGGTTCCTGGTCGAAGGCATCGATCTTGCCATGCGCGAGCTGGGCAAGACACCTCTGACGATCATGCGCCTCGAGTACTGGGACTTCTTTACCCCGAAGACGCTTGCAAAGGCTTTCCCGGACGGTTTTCCCGGCTATGCGCTCGAGCATGCGGCCGTGCTGGAAACCTCGATGATGCTGCACTACCACCCCGAACTGGTGCGCATCGACCGGATTCCCAACGATCCGCCCGCCGACTTTCCGCCTTACGACATCTACCCGACGCGGACCGAATGGGTGCCGCCCTCCGGCGTGCTTTCCTCGGCCAGGGCGGCGACGAAGGAAAAAGGCACCGCCATGGTCGAGGAACTGAACTCCCTCATCGCCGCTGCCGTCACTAAAGAACTTTCGTAAGACAAACGATTAAAGCATGAGTCTTCTGGAAAATCTGGATCTCAAACGCACGGCGCTGCTGGTCATCGACATGCAGCGCGATTTCCTCAAACAGGAGGGCTACGCCGCGCAGGCAGGGCTCGACATCGCACCGCTGGTCGCCGCCATCGCGCCGGTCCGCAAGGTGCTGGCAGCTGCGCGGCGCGCCGGCATTGCGATCATCCATACCCGCGAAGGGCACCTTCCCGACTTGTCCGATTGTCCTCCCTACAAGCTCGAGCGCAGCCGCAACGCCGGCGCGGAGATCGGCTCGAAGGGGCCGCTCGGCCGCCTGCTGGTGCGCGGAGAGGCCGGCCATGATTTCGTCGACGAGCTCAAACCGGTGGCGGGCGAGATCGTCATCGACAAGCCCGGCTACAGCGCTTTCGAGCACACGACGCTGCAGCAGGCACTGACGACACGGGACGTCGAGACATTGCTCATCACCGGGATTACGACGGAGGTCTGTGTCAGCTCGACGTTGCGATCGGGCGCTGATCGCGGCTACCGGTGCATCACGGTGGGCGATGCCTGCGCGTCCGGCGATCCGGTGCTGCACAACGCAGCGCTGGCAATGATCGGTGTCGAAGGCGGCATCTTCGGCGAGGTGGCAACCACCGCCGCCGTGGTGGAGCGGCTCGCATCGTGACCCAGGTCCGCAGACTCTGGCCGCTGCTTACCGCCACGCATCGCTACGAAAAGACGCTCTCCACCCGCAATCTCGGCGCCGGTACCTTCATCGAGGCGCCGATCCTTGCCTACCTGATCGAGACCGCGAACGGCCGGATTCTTTACGATGTGGGCTGCGACTATGCCAAGATCGCCGACCCGGAAAAACGCGCCCACTGGTACGACCCCGCGACCTTCGCTTTCGGCGCACCGCGGATGAGCGAGGACCAGCGCCTGCCCGCCTGGTTCTCCCGGCTGGGCATATCCGCGGCGGACATCGATGCCGTTTTCCTCGGCCACCTGCACTTCGATCATGCGGGCGGACTCTGCGATGTGGGAGGCTGCGAGATTCATGTGCAGCAGGACGAACTGGCCTCGGCACGCGCCCGCGAGGATGCCGGCTATTTTCCGGATGACTTCAGCGGCAGCTATCGCTGGAAAGTGATGCAGGGCGAATACCAACTGACCCCCGGGATCCATGCGATTTCCAGTCCCGGACATACGGCCGGCCACATGTCGCTGCTGGTCGAAATGCCCAAAGGCCCGCCGGTCCTTCTTTGCGGCGATGCCGCCGACCTCACTGAGAATCTGGAGCACGAGATCGCCCCCGGCCTGTGCTGGCGCGAGAACGAAACCATGGCCATCGACAGCATTCGCAGGCTGAAGCGCATCGCGAAGGAGGAACAGGCGCAGCTCTGGCCGAATCACGACATGGCCTTCTGGCGCGGGCTGCGGCATTTCCCGCAGTTTCACGATTAGGGCATTACCTCTCACCACGGAGGAATGCAAGGAAACGCGGAGATGTTGCGCATGCATCCAGTGACAATTCTTGCGGAGGTTTGCCGCCCCGCGCTTCCGTTGACAGATTTCAATATGGTTTTCCTCTGTGCCCTCTGTGTCTCTGTGATGGAAGTAAATGCAGGAGACATCTTGTAATGATGCTTACGCCCGGACCATCGGTGCCGCCCGAATATATGGGTGTCTGGAAGCGCACGCTGCTGCGCACGCCAAAGATCGAGGACACCACGACCCAGGTGTACTGGATGCAGACGCAATCCTGGCATGCCGACATCCGGGTGCCCGCCAGCCGCAGTCCCTGCAAAGGCAAGCTCGCGCTCGACCAGCTGACGCGCGATGAACTGTTCTCGCTGGCGCGGCAACAGGGATTCTCGGGAACGACGGTGGTCGAAGGAGACATCTGCCGCTGGCTGCGCCGCCACGATTTCCAGCCGCCGAGCGGCGCCAACGACATCGGCCGCATGGTGTTCGAGACGCCCGACCGCGTCCTCGAGTACGGCATTGAAGCGGATTACTTCGAGATCTGGGAACGCGTGCCCGGCAGCCAGGGAGACAGCTTCGCGAGGCAACTCCCGGACAACCCCCTGACCCTGTTCCTGGGTACCGGCGACTTCCGCATGATCGTGCGCCCGCGCAAGACGCAGTTGCCCACTTCACCCAGCATGAGCGCGCTCGCAGCCGACAAAGGCAACGACGCACTGCGCGGGCTGATGGATTTCGAGATCAGCTTCGGCAGGATGACGCCAGGCGGTGCCTGGCGCATCAGTTTATCCACGCTGCCGTGGAGGGAAGGCGAGGACATTCCCTGATCCCGCGCCTGCGCAACATTGCCGTCACGAGCATCGCGTCCGGAAGCGGAGCCGGACAAGCAAGCGCCCGAACCTCTGGCACACATATGAAAACGCCGGCACGAAGCCGGCGTTTTTGTTGAAGCAGCGAAAGCTATCTCGCCGGTTCGGCGATCGGCCCGCCATGTTCATGGAATTCAGCGGGCTTCGGCGAGGTGCTGGCGTATTTGCAGCCGAACAGCACCGCCGCGACGAGCAGGTAGCTGAGCGCCACGCCAGGGGACTGGGCGAAGCCGATGTGCTCGCCGTGCATGAAGCCGAAGAAAGTCATCACCGCTCCCACCAGCGCGAAGGCGGCCGCCTTGATGAAGTCGCGCTCGATCAGGAACACCGCCAGCGAACCCAGCACCAGGCTGGTCAGGATCGCGCCGCCGCCCAGCGTTTCCAGCCCCTTGTAGAGGATCCCCACCTGTCCGAGCTTGTCGAACCCGAGCGTAGCCGCGCTGGTTCCCGCCACGGCGAGCGCGTTATCGATCTGCAGCTTGCCCCATGCCGCGACGTGCGGGATCAAGGTCAGGATCACCGCGGGTGCGTGGCTCTTCGGGGTTTCCTGGAATGCCTGCGCGCCGATCAGCATGCCGATGTAGAGCAGGATCGGCGCGATGGCCACGATCGGGATCAGCGACATCATCACCGCGATGATGCCCAGCCAGGAAAGCAGGATGACCATGATGCCCGTGGCCGCGGAATAGCCTATGCGCCCGCCGATCGATTTCCAGCCCGGATGGCCGATGTACACCGCGAGGATGAAGGGATTGCCCATCAGGCAGCCGACCAGGCTGATGGCCCCGTCGGCGGTCAGCACGCGCGTGGTCGGAAAGCTGTCCCCGGCCGCGGAGGCGCTTTCCACGTTGTCGATGGCCTCGACCAGGTCGTAGATGCCGAACGGGATCGCGGTCACCAGGATGATGCCGAGGAACTCGAAGCCGGAGAACACATGGCCGATGGCGGGAATCGGCAGGGAAAAGCCGAAGCTGGAGAACGAACCGGCCAGCTTCTCCAGGCTCATGCCGCCGTAGTCAAGGCCAAACAGCGTCGAACCCCAGGCGACCAGCATGCCCACGGCGATGGCCACCAGACCTGCGGGAATCCCCTTGAAGTAGCGCACGCCGCCGAACCAGCTGGCGATGATGATCGCGAAGCAGACCACCCCGATGACCGGCGTCATGTACATCTCCAGCGCCGGACGCAGGGAAATGAACGCAATGGAAACGCCGGCCAGCGTCCCGAGCAGCGCGGCCCGCGGCGTGATCTTGCGGATCCATGGCGCCACGAATCCCCCCGCCATCAGCACGAAACTCTGGATCAACACCCAGGCGAGGCCCGCTTCCCAGCCCTTGATCGGGTCGCCGGTCTTCAGGCTGATGGGCAGCATGATCACGAAGACGACGACGAACATGTGAGGCACGCTGGTGCCCGACGGCAGCGCGCAGACGTCGGTGCGGCCGGTTTCCTTCGCCAGCTTGTAGGCCAGCCAGGCGTAGTACATGGTGCTCATGAACAGCATCAGGCCGCAGGCCGGAAGGATGCGCCCGAACACGATGTCGTCGGGCATCTGCAGCACATAGCGCAGCAGCCCGGTGAGGACCAGCATGTTGACCAGAATGTTGGTGCCGAAGCCGAAAAAGGCGTTCCAGTCTCCGGGCACCCAGATCGCGGGTTTTGCCGTTGTCATTGCGTGAGCCCCCCAGGTTGGTTGCGGCGACGCATCGCCCGGCTAGCGGACGATCCCCATGCAGTCGCGCTGTCCCTGAATTTGCAATAAGCGGGCCATTGGACCGGCGGGCGATACCAGCGGCAGCCTGCTTTTTAATTCAGGGGGTTGAGATGCGAATGAGCGGACTGCGCCAGCCATTCCGCACCCGCTGCGTGCGGATGCCGCCCGCCCTTGGTGCAGGAAGCGGCCGGGCGGAGCTAGGCGGCGGAGAGGCGCTCGGAGAAAGTCTTCAGATCGAGCACATCGCCATAAGCCGAGGCGAGTGCGCCCATGAAGGCGCCATGCACCTGCTCCGCCGGGATCCTGGCCTGGTTGAAGTCCAGGTCGGAAGCGGCGCAGGCATCCTCGATGACCGTGCAGTGAAAGCCCAGGTCGAAGGCCGCCCTGACGGTGGCGTCGATGCACATGTTGCTCATGGCGCCGCAAAAAACGAGATCCCGGGAGCCGAGGACATGCAGGATTTTCTGCAGGGTCGTATCGCGAAATGCATTCGGCCAGTTCTTGGTGATCAGCAGATCCTGGCCCGACGGCGCAACGCGGGGCTCGATTTCCGATCCTGGCGTGCCCTCGAGCAGGAAGCCGACCTTCGGATCCTTCTCCAGGTGGCGCACATGCACCACGGGAAGCCGGTGGCGATGGAACAGGTCGATCAGCTGCGCGGCCCGTACGGTGGCCCGCTCGATGTCGGGCAACGGGAAGTTGCCCCCGGGAAAGTAATCCCGCTGCAGGTCGACGACCAGGAGGGTCGTGCTGAAGGCCATCTAGCTTTTATTCTCCTGGAGCAGGCTGACGTGCGCTGCCACCACTTTCCATCCGTCCGCCATTTTCGCCCAGACCTGGCTTTGCCTGCCGATGGCGGTGGAAGGCGGTCGCAGGTATTCCACGTTGGCCGTGGCGAAATCGGTGCCGAAGGTCGTGATCACCTTGCGCACCACCGTGCGCGCCAGGTTGAGCGGCGAACGCGCCGCGCGGAACCCGGCGATCTGCTCATGGCCGTAGAGATTTTCGGTGGGCCCGTAACGCAGGACGCGCGGGTCTTTCCAGAACAGCGCATCGAGCGTTGCGACATCATTTCCCCCCAGGGCCTTCTCGTAGCAGTCGAACGCCGCCGTCACCTCGACAAGCACTTCCGGCCGATTGATTTCCAAGGTCAAGCCTCCGCGATAAGGGATCTCGCGACGCCGGCGAGCTCGAGTTTCGAAGCCGCGGCGAAGCAGAGGTCTTCGCGCCATGGCGGCGCAATCAGCTGCACGCCGAGGGGCAGCCCGGGACCGGCGATCGGCGCAGCCACCACCGGCAGGCCAATGAATGAAATCGGCTGGGTGAACAGCCCCATGCTCGCCCGCAGCGGAAATGGTTCCCCGCCCAGTTCGACCCATTCCGTCCCGATCGGGGTTGCGCTCACCGGCGTGGCCGGCGCGATGAGCACATCGTACCGCGAAAAAACTTCCGCCACCTTGGCGCGGAACCAGCCGCGCAGGCGTTGCGCCTTCAGGTACCAGGCCGCGGGCGTCATGGCGCCGGCGAGGAAGCGGTCGCGCGACAGGGGCTCGAACTCCGCATAGTGCTGCTTTAGGGTTTCCAGGTGGCGCGCGCCGCCTTCGGATGCGGTGATGATGAAAGCGGCGGCACGCGCCCGCTGCACTTCCGGCAATTCGATTTCCGCAGATGCGCCCAGGCATTCCGCCGCGCGCAGGGAAGCTGCACGCGCCGCGTCCGACGCATAACGATCGAAATAGCCTGTCAGCCGCGCGACCCGCAGCGGACGCCCGTCGGACTTTTGCGAAACCGGATCCATGGGGCGCTGTGCGCAAGCGGAATCACCGGCATCCGGTCCCTGCAGCGCGTTGTAGCAGACCGCGAGATCGGCGGTCGTCGCGGCAAAGGCGCCGAGGTGATCGAGGCTGTCGATGAAGGAGTACGATCCGCTGCGCGGCAGCCGGCCGTAGGTGGGCTTCAATCCGAAGATGCCGCACAGCGACGCCGGCACGCGAATCGATCCGTTGGTGTCGGATCCCAGCGACAACGGCACCAGGCCCGCGGCGACCGCAGCGCCCGATCCGCCGGAGGACCCCCCCGCGGTGCGGGTGGTGTCATGCGGGTTGCGCGTCGGCCCGAAAGCGGTGTTTTCCGTGGTGAAACCATAGGCGTAAGGGTCCATGTTCAGCGTGCCTACCAGCACGGCACCGGCATCACGCATGCGCGCGACCAGCGCGCCGTCCGCCGTGGCGGGCGGTGAATCCCTGTGCAACGCCGACCCGGCGATGGTGGGAAGGCCGGCGACATCGAACAGATCCTTCACCGCGTAGGGCACCCCTGCCAGTGGCGGCAGGACACGGCCCTTGCCGCGCAGATCGTCGACTGCCCTGGCTTCCTGCCTGGCCCGCGCAACCGTGACTTCGATGAAGCAGTTGATGGCGGGATTGCGCCGCTCGATGGCGGCCAGTGCGGCATCGACCACTTGCACAGCACTCACCTCGCCGGCGCGGATGCGCGCCGCGATCTCCAGGGCGCCCATCGGTTATCAGGGCGTGAAGACGGGCGCCGGTTCGATCGAGTCGGGCAAATCGAATTCCAGCACCAGGCGCGCTATATCGGCGTTGCGGGCGAACACCGCGGCAACGCGGCGCTGCTGTTCGGGGTCAAGCGCCAGGCCTTGCGCGCCGGCGGCAGCCGCGACGAAACTTTCGATGTCTGCGGGTTTCATCGCGACATCATACTGATAAAAGCGTGATCCTGATAAACCCCTTTGCTGGCGTTACTTGTGCAACGACGCGGCGAACTGGTCGCAGGTGGCGGTCCAGCCGACGATGGCGCCCTGCGCGCGGATCATGTCCATGGCGGCACGCTTGAACTCGGGGAAATAGCTTTCGGTCGCGTCCTCGATGAGCAGGGAATCGTAGCCGCGGTCGTTCGCCTCGCGCATGGTCGTCTGCACGCAGACCTCGGTGGTCACGCCGGCGAACAGCAGGTGCGTGGTGCCCTTGAGGCGCAGGATGTCGCCGAGCGGCGTGGCATAGAACGCGCCCTTGCCCGGCTTGTCGATGACGATCTCGCCGGACAACGGCGCGCATCCCGCCACGATGTCGTTGCCCGGTTCCCCGGCGATGAGGATCCGGCCCATCGCGCCGGGATCGCCGATGCGGTGCCCGGGGTTGCCGCGATTGAGCTTGGCGGGCGGCAGGTCGGACAGGTCGGGCCGGTGTGCTTCCCGGGTATGGATGATGGTGATGCCGGCGTCGCGGCAGGTGTCGAGCAGCCTTTTCACGGTGGGCACGATTGCCGCCAGCAGCTTGACGTTGTTGCCCAGGGTTTCGCCGAAACCGCCCGGCTCGATGAAGTCGCGCTGCATGTCGATCACGACGAGCGCGGTCTTCTCCGGAGGAAATTCATAGTCGTAGGGCCTCGCCTTTACGGTGGCCATTTCGAAACGCCCGCCTGCTTGCCGTCCGGTTGAAATGCGGAAATGGCCGTTGCGACCGCGGCCGTATTCGACACCGCGCCAAACACGCCGCCTTGCATCCTGATCATGCTCAGCGCGGCCAGATGATTTGCGTGGTCCGTGGCGCCGGTCGCGTCTTCCAGCAGCACGCACTCGAATCCGCGGTCGTTGCCTTCGCGCATGGTGGTGTGGACGCAGACATCGGTGGTGATCCCGGCCAGGACGAGATTGCCGATGCCGCGCGTGCGCAGGACCAGTTCCAGGTCGGTGGCGCAGAACGACCCTTTGCCCGGCTTGTCGATGACGATTTCTCCCGGCAGCGGTGCCAGCTCGGGGATGATCTCCCACCCCGGCTCGCCCCTTACCAGGATTCTGCCGCAGGGCCCGGGATCGCCAATGCCCGCGCCGATGCGGCGCGATCGCCAGCGCTTGTTGGCGGGCAGGTCGGAAAGGTCCGGACGATGGCCTTCACGCGTGTGGATGATGGCAAAACCCGCCGCGCGCATGACCGCCAGCAGCGCCCGGATGGGTTCGATCGGCGCGCGGGTAAGCGAAAGGTCATAGCCCATCTTGTCCACGTAGCCGCCGACTCCGCAGAAATCCGTCTGCATGTCGATGATGACCAGGGCCGTGTTGTCGGGACGCAGGTCGCCGTTGTACGGCCAGGGATACGGCTGCGCCTCGACATAGCGGCCGAAATTGCGAATTTCATCGCGCATGGGTCAGGGCACGGAATGGGATCTGGAGGAAGTCTTTTGCAAGACACATGCCAAACGACGGCAGCGTGAAAAGACAAGCGCTTAGCGGCACGCCGTCAATTTTCCGGGCCGAGCGGACGGTGCGCCGCCTGGCGCTTACGCTCCGGACTGGTGCGTCGCTCAGGCCTGGCCGGCCGCCAGCCAGGCCCGCCAGCCGCCATGGGCAGTGATGTCGGTCGCATTGGCCGCAGCGTACGCTTCGCAGACGAAACCCTGCACCTTCGAGCCGTCCGCCAGCTCGACGGTGCCGATCCCGAGCGGGCCGGGGATCCCGGCGACGAACGATCCGAATTCGCGCGCCGGCAGTTCCCAGATTTCCATTTCGATCGCGGCACCGCCTTCCGCGCGGACCATTCCGGGCCGGTAAGGCGGTCCGCCGGGCAGGGCATAGAGCTTGTAGGCTGGCGCCGATTTCACCGCCGCAACGAGCCGGGCGCCGCGTGAAGTAAGCTGGATATTGAGCGGCAGCCCCGACATATGCGCGCCGCAAACCGCGATCTTGACCTGGCCGGAAGCGGCAGGCGCTGCTTGCAGGACTTCCGCGATTGCCAGCGGCCGCTTCGTAGCCCCGGCGAACTGCACGCGCGCGCGTTGCAGTTTGCCGCCGAGACGCAGCAATGGCACATCCTGGAATGCCGGCGCGAACAGCGTCACGCCCCAGGGCAGGCCGTCGAACTGGAAACCTGCCGGTACCGCAGTGGCGGCGTAATCCAGCAGATTCATGAAATTGGTGTAATAGCCCAGGTTGGAATTCAGCTTGATCGGGTCGGCTTCGAGGTCGGCAATGCGGTAGTGTCGCGGCGCGGTGGGCGTCAGGATGCAATCGACACGCTCCCAGTTCCGATCGGTCACGCGCTTGAGTTCCTTCAGGCGATAGAGCGCGCTGTAGGCATCCGCGGCGAGCCACTTTGCGGATGCGGCGACAATCTCTCGCGTGACCGGAAACAGCGCTTCCGGCTTTGCATCGAAGAACTCCCGGATCGCGGCGTAGCGCTCCGCCACCCACGGTCCGCCGTAAAGCAGCCGTGCGGTTTCCAGCAAAGGCTGCATGTCGATTTCAACGGACTCGCCACCAAGCGTGCGCAGGGTTTCCACCGCATCGCCGAACAGGCGCTCTCCGTCCTTGTTGCCGAAGAATTCGAGGTCAGCGCCGCGCGGAACGCCGAACCGGAATCCCGGGGACGAGCCGAAGTCGAATCCGTGAGGCTCCGCCGTGCGCGAAAACGGGTCGGCGACGTCGAATCTCGCCGCGACGGCAAGCACGCGCTGGACATCTTCGGCCGTCAAGGCGAACACGGAAATCGTGTCCAGCGAACGGCACGCCGGCACCATGCCTGTCGCCGACAACAGCCCGCAGGTCGGCTTGTGCCCCACGAGATTGTTGAATGAGGCCGGCACCCGGCCCGATCCCGCGGTGTCGGTGCCGAGCGAAAAGCTGGCGTAGCCCATGGCCACGGAAACAGCGGAACCCGAACTGGAACCGCCCGAGACGAATTCCGGATTGAAGCTGTTGCGGCAGGCGCCGTAAGGGGAGCGCGTGCCCACCAGCCCGGTCGCAAACTGGTCGAGGTTGGTCTTGCCGATGGGGATCGCGCCGGCGTCGAGCAGGCGCTGCACAACGAACGCGCTCCTCGTTGGCGTATAGGCGAATCCAGGGCACGCCGCCGTGGTCGGCACGCCGGCCAGGTCGATGTTGTCCTTGATCGCGAACGGGATGCCATACAACGGCAATGCCGCCGGGTCCCTGCCTTCGAGTGCCCCGGCGTACCCGCGCAGGCTTTCCAGCGGCAGGCGGTGGATCCAGATGCGATTCGGATCCTGCTCCGTCTCGCGCGCAATCTGCTCGACTACCGAGGCGGGCGTCAGATTGCACTCGAGATATTGCTTGCGCAAGCTGGTTATCGACAGGTCCATTATTTACACCGCTCCTGCGCACCACGCAGGCACGAAGAACACGAAGTGACAGGAAGAAAACGGCGCAAGGGGACAGAACCGGAATTGATTGCGCGCCGATTCCCAACGATGGTGTCGTGACATTCATGGGCAAATTTTTCTGCCATCTGATTTTCGTCTTTCTTCGTGAACCTTCGTGTTCTGCGTGCCTTCGTGGTGAGATTCAAGCCGTAACGCTCAAGCGGCTTCGAGAACGATCAAATCCTGGCCGGCGGAAACCTGGGAGCCTTCGCGGCAGAACACCTGCAGCACCCTGCCCGCGCACGGCGCGGCAATGGGGAATTCCATTTTCATGGACTCGACGATCACCAGCGCATCGCCTTCCGCGACTCTGTCGCCGGGCTTCACCGGAATCTTCCATACATTGCCGGCAAGCTGGCTGGCTACGGCGCGGCCGTTCGCGGGAAGTGCGCCCACCACGTCCGCGGCCGCATCGGCATCCGCCTCCTCCGCGGAATAGTCCGCCTGTCCGGCCGCGCGCCAGCGTTCGCGTTCGGCTTCGAAAGCCGCCTGCTGCTTCGCCTTGAAAGCCGCAATCGACGCCGCGTTCTTTTCCAGGAAGCCGTTGTAGTCGCGCAACGAGAAAGCGGTCTCCTCGATCCGGAGCGGATAGCGGCCCAGCGGAAAATCCTCGCGGATCTTCAGCAGTTCCCGCTCGCCGACGGGATAAAACCGGATCTGGTCGAAGAATCGCAGCAGCCAGGGCTTGCCGCCGATGAAGGCATCGGTCTGCTTGTAGCGGTTCCACATCTGCAGGGTGCGGCCGACGAACTGGTAGCCGCCCGGCCCTTCCATGCCGTACACGCAAAGATAGGCGCCGCCGATGCCGACGGCGTTTTCCGGGGTCCAGGTGCGGGCCGGGTTGTATTTGGTCGTCACCAGCCGGTGCCGCGGGTCCATGGGGGTGGCCACCGGCGCCCCCAGATAGACGTCGCCAAGGCCCAGCACCAGATAAGACGCGTCGAACACGATCCGGTGCACTTCGTCGATGGAATCGAGGCCGTTGATGCGGCGGATGAACTCGATGTTGCTCGGGCACCACGGCGCGTCGCTGCGCACCGATTGCGCGTACTTGTCGATCGCCAGCCGCGTTGCGGCATCGTCCCAGGACAGCGGCAGGTGAACGATCCGCGCCGGCAGTTTCATGTCCTCGATGGCGGCCAGTTCCTTTTCCGCCTTGCCGAGAAAATCCAGGAGTCTCTTGAGCGGGATGCGACGGTCGAAATGCACCTGCAGCGAGCGGATGCCCGGGGTGAGATCGACGATGCCTTCGACGTTGTGCTGCTGCAGCCAGTGCATCAGCGCGTGGACGCGGAAGCGCAGGTTCAGATCGAGGACCAGCGGCCCGTACTCGACAAGCAGGTAGCGGTCGCCGGCCTGGCGGTAGGTGACCTCCACTTGCTCCTTGCCCGCGGACGCACGGAGCAAGATCGGTGAGGACCGGGGTTCGCGGGCCGCGGGCCGCGCAAGAGCCGGCATCGAAAGCGTTTCGATGGCGTGGTCGGCGGCGGCGGACATTTGCGCGGCCCAGTCCTGGCTGACGCGCACGAAATGCACGCGGTCGCCGGGCCGCAGCTGGCCCATTTTCCAGAGCTCGCAATCCACGATCACCGCCGGGCACACGAAACCGCCGAGGCTGGGCCCGTCGGGACCGAGGATCACCGGCATGTCGCCCGTGAAATCGATGGCGCCGATGGCATAAGCGTTGTCGTGGATGTTCGACGGATGCAGCCCGGCTTCGCCGCCGTCGCGCCGCGCCCATTGCGGCCGTGGCCCGATCAGGCGTACGCCGGTGCGGCTGGAGTTGTAGTGCACTTCCCAAGCGGTGGCGAAGAAAGTTTCGATGTCCTGCGGCGTAAAGAAATCCGGGGCCCCATGCGGACCGTAGAGCACCGCGATCTGCCAGTGGTTCGTGTAGTCGGGCAACAGTGCCCGCGGCAGGCGTACGCCCGCTTTCGGCTTGTTGCCGGCGGGAAGATGGAGCATGTCGCCTGCCAGCAGGGTGCGACCGGAATGGCCGCCGAAACGGCCCAGCGTGAACGTAGCACTGGCGCCCAGATACGGCGGAACGTCGAACCCTCCGGCCACCGCCAGGTAGGTTCGCAAGCCCGGTCCGGCGATGCGGCCGATCTTCAGCACGGACCCGGCCCTGACGGAATGCGACATCCACATCGCGAGGGGCTTGCCGTCGAGGGTAGGTTCGGCAAACGCGCCGGTAATGGCAATTGCGCTGTCGCAATGGAATTTCAGTGAAGGACCGGCTGCCGTGCATTCGAGCGCCGCCGCGCCCTGCGCGTTACCCAGCAACCGGTTCGCCAGGCGCAGCGCAAGCGCATCCATCGGTCCCGAAGGCGGCACGCCGACATCCCAGTACCCCAGGCGTCCGGGCCAGTCCTGCACGCTCGTCTGCACGCCGGGATCGATCACCTCGATCCGGTTCGCGCGGTAGTGAAGCCCCGCCAGCATGCGGGTGGTTTGCCGTCCTTCGGCGAAGACCGGCTCGGCGATGATCTGGCGCAGATACTCGAGATTGGTTTCGATGCCGCCGATCCGGGTTTCCGCCAGAACGGCCGCGAGTTTCCTCAGCGCACCGTTGCGGTCCGCCGCCCGCACAATGATCTTGGCGATCATCGGATCGTAGTTCGGCGGCACGTCGGTGCCGCGCTCAACCCAGGTCTCGATACGTGCAGAGCGCGGGAATTCCGCCTCGGTCAGCGTGCCGCTGCAAGGCTGGAAATTCCTTCCGGGGTCTTCGGCATAGAGCCGTACCTGGATCGA
>DASVNF010000133.1:0-2131 GCA_036384015.1 Burkholderiales bacterium | reverse complement strand
GGGCAGCCGCTACCTGGACAAGGTCTCCGGCAAGTCCATCGAACCGGTCACCACCGGCCAGATCTACTGGGGCGCGGTGCCCTTCGTCGTCATCCAGGTGATCATGGTGGGCATCGTCATCGCCTTCCCCGGCCTCGTCACCTCGACGCTGCAAAGGAACACGGTCGATCCGGCCACCATCGAAATCGACATCCCGCCGCCCGAACACGGGCAGGAACTTCCGGAAGGCTTGCGCGATGCCGAACCGGCGCACGACCGTTCCGGCACCGAGCAGGGCCGCGAACTCGAGGACTTGTTCAAGCAGTCAAAGTGATTTCGACCCGGCCAGGAAGAGCACTCTGAGAGGAAGAGAAAAAGAGGGAAGGTAAAAGCAGGGTTCGAGCTTTCGGGCCCTCCCTTTTCTCTTTCCCCTTTTACCTTTTCTCTCGGCTGAAAGCGGAGTCGCCGCCGCAGCGCGACTACTTCCCTGCGCCGAGCTTCGAATAAAACGCGTAGTTGTCGTAGGTGGATTCGGCGACGCGGAACCAGAGGAACTGGTCGTCGCGGAATTTCTTCCAGGCGGGATAGATGCGCTTCCAGTGCGCGCTCTTCGCCCCGAGCTCCTCGTAGAGTTCGAAGGCGGCCATCTCCGAGGCTTCCATCACCGCTTTCGGGAAGGGCCGCAGCTTGGTGCCGCCCGCGACGAGGCGGCGCAACGCCGCCGGATTGAGCGCGTCGTAGCGGGCAGGCATCCAGGAATAGGCTTCGCCGCAGGCCGCCTTCAGCGCCGCCTGGTAGGAATTGGGCAGCTCCTGCCATTTCTTTTCATTGACCAGCGCCAGCAGGATCGGTCCGCCTTCCCACCAGCCGGGGTAGTAGTAGTACTGCGCCACCTTGTTGAAGCCCAGCTTCTCGTCGTCGTACGGACCGACCCACTCGGCCGCATCGATGGTGCCTTTCTCCAGCGCCGGGTAAATGTCGGGCCCGCCGATCATCTGCGGCACGACGCCGAGTTTCGCGAGCACCAGCCCGGCCATGCCGCCGATGCGGAACTTCAGGCCCTTCAGGTCCGCGACCGATGTGATTTCCTTGCGGAACCAGCCGCCCATCTGGCAGCCCGTGGTGCCTGCCGGAATGGCGACGCAGTTGTATTCCCTGAACAGCGGCGCCATCGCTTCCGCCCCGCCGCCGGAGTGCCACCACGCCATGTTCTGCCGCGAATTCGGCCCGAAGGGAACGGACGTCGCGAGCGCAAACGCCGGGTCCTTGCCGAAATAATAGTAAGTCGCCGTATGGCCCATCTCGACCGTGCCCGCCTGGACGGCATCGAGCACCTGCGTGGCCGGCACGATCTCCCCGGCCGCAAAAGGCCGGATCTGGAATTTGCCGTCGGTCATTTCCGCGACGCGTTTTGCGACCAGCTCCGCACCGCCGTATATCGTATCGAGGCTCTTCGGCCAGCTCGCTGCCATGCGCCACTGGATGCTGGGCTGCGACTGGGCGATGGCCGGCGCTGCAACCACTCCCGCCGCGACGCCGACGGCTGCTTTCCCGAGAAACGATCTGCGCTTCATGCGTACTCTCCCGATGCGTTGACGGTGCCCGGTAACGATAACGCAATGCCGGCAAACGCCGGGCCCCGGCCCGTTGGAATCGAATTACCGCGCCCCATAGAGGCGGCCAGTTTCATCTAACCTGCTAATTTATAGACGTGGGCAGTGTCCCACATAAGATAGAAAACGAGTTCCATTCCTACCGCTCTTCGGCGCGCAAGACGCCCTCCGCGAACAGCTTCTTCCAGCGCAGGTTCTCCCGCTGGATGTAGCGCGCAAACTCGGCGGGCGTGGTGCGGCCGGGCTCGGCCGCGAGCGTGGCGAGGCGCGCGCGAACCTCCGCATCCTGCAAGCCTTTGGACAGCGCCGCGGCAAGGCGGGAGATGACCGGCGCCGGTGTCTCCGCCGGCGCCATCAGCCCGAACCAGACCAGCATGTCGAAGCCGGGGAAGCCGCTTTCGGCCATGGTGGGCAGGTCGGGCGCCGCCGGCCAGCGCACCGGTGACGTCACCGCAAGCGCCTTCACCTTGCCCGCTTTCGCATTGCCCAGCGCGTTCCCGATGCTGTCGAACATGAAATGCAGGCGGCCACCGAGCAGG
>DASVNF010000132.1:0-8951 GCA_036384015.1 Burkholderiales bacterium | reverse complement strand
CACGTTCCAAGCTCTACATGGACTTGCTCACGAGGCCGGAAAGGTCATCGGAGGATTGAAGCTGGCTGTCAAGAAACAGCGCGACGCCAGAAAGTGAGCGGCCTGATGGGTCATCCTCTTTCCTCTTTTATCTTTCCTCTTTCCTCTCAAGAATCGCTGCGACGTCCTTGTGACCCGCACCCTCCGCAATCTCCCGAGCCGTCTTTCCCCTGTCATCCTTCATGCCGGCATCCGCTTCGCGGACGAGCAGCAATTCGACGGTTATGGCCTTGCCATAACCTGCGGCCCACATCAGTGCGGTGAGGTTGTGCTTGTAGGTGGCGTTGACGTCGACGCCGGCATCGAGCAGCAGCGAAACGACTTGCGTGTGGCCCTGCCCGGCCGCATAGACCATCGCGGTCTTGCCGACCTGGTCGACGGCGGCGGGATTGGCGCCCTTTTCCAGCAGCAGGGCAGCGACATCGGCATGGCCGGCGTGAGCGGCGGCCATAAGGGGCGAGACCTTGTCGAGGTTGGCGAGGTTGACGTCGGCGCCTTTGTCGATCATCAGCTTCGCCAGTTCGGCGTTGCCCTTGCGCACGAAGAGGATGAGCGCGGTGTCGCCGGCGCGGTTCCGGGAATTGACCGCGGCGCCTTCTTCGAGGGCCCGGCGAACGGTTACGACGTCGTCATTGCGCGCCGCCACCAGCAACTGGGCGTTGAGGTTCAGCTCCGTCTGGGATTGAGCATATGCACTCCCGTGCATAGGCAGTCTTGACGCTTCGCGAGCGGGAATCAGCGCCGGCGCGGCAAATAAGACAGAAGTAACAAGACAAAGAGGCAAGACTCTCATAGCCACCCGGGAATAGTATATGCACGGAACTACCGATGCTTCCTTTGTACGCCCGGGAATTGTTCCTTATAGTCCCACCGTCCGCAATTGCTACAGCAGATGAAACAGTTGTAGCGAACGCGAAGACATCGAATAACGAGATCAACGGGAGGTTTTATGAAGTTACGCACGCAATTGAAATTGCTTGCCGTGGCGATGATGGTCGCTGGATCCGGTTCCGCGATTGCGGCGGAAATCGAAGGCGGCGCCGTCGCCCAGGCGAAACCGATGTCTTCCAAGCTGGGGGCCGTGACCCAGAAGCGTCTCAACAGCGCGGCCAGCGACAAGAGCAACTGGCTGCACCCGAACGGCGACTACGCCCAGACCCGCTACTACCCGGGCACCCAGATCAATTCCGGCAACGTTTCGAAGCTGCGTCCGGCGTTCATCTTCCAGACCGCCGTCACCGAATCGATGGAAACCGCTCCGCTGGTGGTCGACGGCGTGATGTTCCTGACGACTTCGTATAACCACGTGTATGCCATCGACGCCGCCACCGGCGAAGAGTACTGGCACTACAAGCACAAGATGGGACCGATCACTGTCTACTGTTGCGGTCCGAACAACCGCGGCGTGGCCGCCTCCGACGGGCTGCTGTTCATGGGCACGCTGGACGCCAAGCTCGTGGCGCTCGATGCCAAGACCGGCAAGACGGTCTGGGAAACCGAGATCGCCGATCCGGAAAAGGGCTACTCCGAAACCATGGCGCCCACCGTCGTCGACGGCAAGGTGCTGATCGGCACCAACGGCGGCGAGTACGGCATCCGCGGCTTCGTGAAGGCCTTCGACGCGAAGACCGGCAACCTGCTGTGGACATTCCACACCATTCCCGAGAAGGGCCACGAAGGCGTGTGGGCCACGCATGACGCGGTGGGCCGCAACATGCTGCGCGACATCGCGGCGGAAAAGAAAATGCTGCAGGACCGGGGCGGCGACTTCTACCAGACCCTGGGCGGCGGCGTGTGGATGACCCCGGCGGTGGACGTCGAAACCCGCACCGTGTTCTTCGTCGTCGGCAACCCCTCCCCCGACCTGTACGGCGCGATCCGTCCGGGCGACAACCTGTACACCAACTCCATGGTCGCGGTCAGCCTGGACAACGGCTCGTACAAGTGGCACTCGCAATACATCGCCCACGACGTGTGGGACCTGGACGCGGTCAGCCCCGTCATCCTGACCGAAGCCAAGGGCAAGGACGGCAAGCTGCGCAAGGTCGCCATCCACGGCGGCAAGACCGGCTTCGTCTACGTGCATGACCGCGCGACCGGCGAGCTGATCCGCTTCTCGGACGCGATGGTGCCGCAGGAGAACGTCTGGGTGCTGCCGACCAAGGAAGGCAAGCGCATGCTGCCCGGCGCCAACGGCGGCGTGGAATGGAACCCG
Source organism: Burkholderiales bacterium (assembly GCA_036384015.1). Taxonomy (GTDB): domain Bacteria; phylum Pseudomonadota; class Gammaproteobacteria; order Burkholderiales; family JACQAP01; genus JACQAP01. The sequence goes on along the minus strand of DASVNF010000132.1, from coordinate 6,697 downwards.
ATGGCGTTCAACCCCAAGACCCGCCTCACCTACGCCGCGAACCTGCACCAGCCGATGACCTACCACGTGGAAGAAGCCGAATACCCGGGCGGCGACAAGCTCTGGCTCGGCGGCGCGTTCAAGGTCATCCCCAGCGAGAAGCAATGGGGTCGGCTGGCCGCGGTCAACATCGACACCGGCAAGATGGAATGGAAGGCCGACACCGACCAGCCCCTGATGGGCGGCGTGCTCGCGACGGCCGGAAACCTGGTGTTCACCGGCGAAGGCAACGGCTCGTTCAACGCCTATGACGCCAAGAACGGCAAGAAGCTGTGGTCGTTCAACGCCGGCGCGGGCGTGAACTCGCCCCCGGTCTCGTACGAACTCGGCGGCAAGCAGTACATCGCCGTGGCTGCCGGCGGCAACACCCAGCTCGACTTCAAGCGCGGCAACAGCATTGTCGTGTTTGCGCTGCCGTAAGGGCCGTCAAGGCCGTGCACCCTTGCGGGTATACCGGGCTGTCGTCCATTAATGTCGTGAATAGCGTGAATGGCGTGAATCACGACGGCTGAGGCGGTAAACTTTCAGGGTAGTTTGACGTTCAAAGCAGTAATCGGGAGGGCCGCCTGAGGCGGCCCTTTCGTTTGCCCCGTTCCCAGGTAACCAGTCGTGACGGGGCAAACGAAAGCAAAAGCAGAGAAAAGATAAAAGGGACGAGAGAAAAGAGAGAAAGAGGCTCTCTTGCCTCGGACTTTGTCTTCCTACCTTTTCTCTTTTATCTTTCCTCTTTTCTCTTGTCAGTAAAACCGACCATGCGCCAACTCCTGCTGCTGCTCCTGATCACCGCCTGTCTCCCCGCCACCACCTTCGCGCAGGACGCCGCCAAGGGGAAAGAAAAAGCCGTGGTCTGCGGCGCCTGTCACGGCGTCGACGGCAATTCGACCATTCCGCAGAACCCGATCCTCGCCGGCCAGACGGCGCGCTATCTCTACCTGCAGCTGCGCGACTTCAAGGAAGGCAAGCGCAAGGATCCGATCATGTCGCCGATGGCGGCGAACCTGACGAAGCAGGACATGTTCGACCTCGCGGCGTATTACTCGACGCAGAAGCCGAACGGCCAGGGCTCCAAGGGCGACGCGTCGAAAGTCGCGGCGGGCAAGAAAGTCTCCGACAACGCGCTCTGCCCGATGTGCCACCTCGGCGGCTTCTCCGGCCAGAACGAAGTGCCCCGCGTCGCCGGCCAGCACTACGAGTACGCGCTCAAGCAACTGCTCGATTTCAAGAACAAGCGCCGCACCAACGATGCCGGGAACATGACCGCCGTCGTGCGAACGATATCGGATGAGGATCTGGCGGCGGTAGCCGCCTATGCGGCGAGCCTGGATTGACGACCGAGGTTCCCCCGATCGGGTATTCGGGGCTATCGCCCATCCCGCGGGGGCGGCGGGATCGTGCCGGTCCTACGCGTCGACAGCCAGCAAATCCAGTACGGGCTGCAGCCCGACGGGTTTGACGAGATGGGCTTCGATGCCCGCAGCTGCGGAGCGCATCTTGTCTTCCAAGGTCCCGTAACCGCTGACAGCAATGATGCGGACCGACGGTGCAATGACCCTGACGCGCCGCGCCACCTCATAGCCGTCCATTCCGGGAAGGCCGATATCGAGGAGCATGAACTCGGGGGCGAAGTCGAGCACCTGCTGCAGGGCATGCTCGCCGGAATAAACGGCCAGGGATTCATGTCCTTCGATCTGCAATAGCATGGTGAGGGAGTCGGCCGCATCCTTGTTGTCGTCGACGACCAGGACGCGCCGGGACTGAATTCGCGCCGCAATCGCCATTACCGCTGGCGCGTCGACTTTCTGGACGCTCGGCAGCCGGATCAGGAAGGTCGCGCCCCGGCCCAGGCCGGCGCTGCGCGCCACGATGCTGCCGCCATGCATTTCGACCAGCTGTTTGCAAACGGCGAGTCCCACCCCCAGTCCCCCTTGCGCCCGGTCGAGCGAGCGCTCGTTCTGCGCAAACAGGTCGAACACCCTCGGCAGAAACTCCGCGGATATCCCGATGCCGGTGTCGGTGATCTCCACGACAACCGCGTTGGCTTCGGCAAAGGAGCTGACACGAATTTCGCCGCCGGGGGGCGTGTATTTGGCTGCGTTGATCAGCACGTTCGCCAGGGATTGGGCGATGCGCACCCGGTCCACGTTGACATGGAGCGGCTGGAGCAATGGCGAAACGGTCAGCCGATGGCCTTTTTCGCGGATGAGCGCCTCGGCGGCCTCCAGCCCCAGGTCAATGCAGCTCTGCACCGTGACCACGTCGCGCTGGAGGTCAATGCGCCCTTGCGTAACCCTCGCCACATCCAGCAAATCCTCCAGCAGCCGCTCGAGGTGCTGGGTCTGTCTCTGGATGACAGCGACCATCGGCTTATTCGTCGTGTCGTGAGCCGGAAGCCGCGACAGGACGTCGGCGGCCGTGCGAATCGGCGCCACCGGGTTGCGAAGCTCGTGGGCCAGCATCGCCAGAAACTCGTTCTTGCGGCGGTCTTCCTGTTCGAGCGCCTCCTGCAGCATCCGCAGCTCGGTCACGTCCGTATTGGTGCCGGACCATCGAATGATCCGGCCATCTGCCGCCCGGATCGGAATCGCCCGGGAGAGAAACCAGCGATAATGGCCATCCTTGCTGCGCAACGGGAAAGTGTCTTCCCACGGCTGGCCTGTTTGCAGGCAGCGATGGAGGTGCGCCGCAACGCGGTCGACGTGGTCCGGATGGTGTACCTTCTTCCAGCCTTCGCCAATCATCTCGGCAAGCGTGCTGCCCGTATACTCGTACCAGCGGTCGTTGTACCACGTCGCCTGGCCCAGCTCATCGCACGTCCACGCGAACTGATCGATGCTATTGGCGAGCTCGCGGAACCGCTCCTCGCTCTGGCGCAGCCGCTCTCCCGCGACTTCCCTCTCGGTGACATCCTGTACCGTGCCGACCAGCCGGACCGCGCGCCCATCCTCAAAAAACACCCGGCCGGTGGCCTCGATCCAGCGCACCACGCCGTCGATGCGGTTTCTCACGCGATAGGTGGCGAAATACTGGCCGTCGCCGGCAGGATCCACTGCCTTGTCGACCGCATCCTGCGCGTGCTGCCAATCGTCGGGATGCACGCCCGACCGGAAGGTTTCGAAAGTCACCGGCTCGCCCGGATCGACGCCCCAGAGCTCGCAGGTTCGCTCATCCCACTGAATCATCCCCGTGATCACGTTCCAGTCGTGCGTACCCAGCCGTGCCGCAGCCTTGGCAAGCAACAGGCGCTCGCGGCTTTCCCTCAATTCGATCTCCGCCCGTTTGCGTTCGGTAATGTCGAGTGCCACCGCAACACTGTGCACAGCGCGGCCTTCGTCATCGAAAACGAAACTCCCGAACAGCTCAACCCACACGACAGCGCCGTCCTTGCGCAAGTAGCGCTTGTCCAACGTATAGAAGGGAAGATCGCCCGAGAGCAACCGATTCACGAAGGATTGATCAGGATGCAGGTCGTCGGGATGGGTGATTTCCTGCCATGTCCTGGCCGCAAGCTCCTGCGCCGTGTAGCCCACCAGTCGGCAAAATGCATCGTTCACGTACTGAAACCGGCCATCGAGTGCATTATGGGCAACACCCACCGGCGAGTTGTCAACCAGGGCGCGGTAACGGGCCTCGCTTGCGCGCAACGCCGCATCGGCTTGCTTGCGCTCGGTGATATCGAGGCCGGAGCTCACGACCATATCCTTGCCGCCCGGGAAGAGCGTGACCAGATAGTCCCGGCCCGCAAACGAGCTTTCATAGCGGACCGGTTCGCGGGTCTCGAGCACTTGCTTGCAGCGATGGCTTACGGATTCCAGCCGGTCGGGAAGCAGCGCGCTTACCCGGCGGCCAATGAGTTCGCCTTGCGCAAATCCAAGAACCTTGTGTGCGCCGGCGTTTGCGTTGCGATAGATCCAGTCGGTGATCGCACCGGCCTGGTCGCGCTCGGCTTCCATGGCCAATGCAAGCTCCGAGGGAAGCTCGAAAATGGCTTGTATCTGGGCGTCGCGCTGGGCCAGCACCTTCGTTTGTTCCGACAAACGCGCGTGCGCTTCCGCCAGGGCGGCGTTCACGGACTGAAGTTCCTGGCGCCGCTGATACAGCTCGACGAGTACGGCGACCTTGCTCCGCAATATCTCCGGCACGACAGGTACCTGCATATAGTCGACGGCGCCGACCTCATAGCCCCTGAGTTGGTCCAGTTCGGTGATATGCAGCCCGGTCACGAAAATGATGGGGGTGTGCGAAAAGCGCGGATTCTGGCGGACGATCCGTGCCAGTTCGAAACCGTCCATCTCCGGCATGCTCACGTCGAGCAGGATGGCGGCGAACTCCTGCCCTTGCAGCCGCTCGAGGGCTTCTCTTGCCGAGAGAGCCTTGACGAAATGCACGCCAAGCCCGAACAGGACGGCTTCGTAGGACAGCAGCTGGGCCGGCTTGTCGTCCACCAGCAGGATGCTGGCGCGCTCCTGCGGAGCGGGCGATGTCGACACTCCGGACGCCGGGCTTTTCGTTGTTTTTGTGTCGTTCATTTGGAAGCCGCTAAACACCCCAGAAGGCCCGAAGTCTACCTGCCTTGTTTGGCAAGCGGGACGGCGACGGGCTCCCATTCGGGCCCCTCCCGATCCATGCAGGCGGAGTATTTGGACAGCAGGGAACCATGTTAGTTTTCGTTCCGGGCATACCCGCCCGTAAATCCCTATTTCGGGCGCGAAAACTCCCTTTCCTGCCTGTCCCTGCACGGCTTCCATACCCTCAACTACTACGGCCGGGAAGAGGCGGGCAATCCCGTGTCGCGATCTGCGTTCACGGCCTCACGCGCAACCACCGCGGCCAACCGTGTCCGGGCACAACACCCGGCAGTCCTTCGCCAATGCTCGCGCCAGGTCGTCGAAATCGACCGCAGCGGCTGGCTCGGACAAGAAAGACTACGGCTACCGCTCTACTGCTCCGACGTGCCCGGGTTTCGGGAACTCAAGGGCTGACGCCGGGTCGCATCTGGATGCAATCTCCAGGAGATCCCATGGACAGGGAAATGCGGCGATGGATGGCGATATTCATGGCAGCGGTGTTTTGCGCATCACCGCTCTGGGCGCAGGACCAGGGAACCGGGACCGCCGCGGGACAGGGAAATGCGGTGCAGGGCGACAACCGGATTAATGCAGACTCCGGAACGATGCAGCCGGGCGCGCGCGCAGATGCACCCCAGCCGCAATCCCCGGCGGACAAGGCGGATCCACGCCGCAATGTCTGGACAACGCCCCTGGCGGGATTCGCAGCGGCGCTCGGCATCACCGGACTGCTTTCCAGGCTCGGCCTCAATGAGTCGGTCGCCGCGGCATTCGGCGGAGTGCTGCTCGTGATTCCGCTGATCGTCATCGCGTTCCTTGCATGGCAATTCATCCGGAGGCGGCGGGTGCTGGATCCATCCAGGAACCATCTGCGCTGACACGCGGGGCTTCGCCACCCGGGATTTCCAGGCGGTCTGCTACGATGCGCGATCGTTCCGATCATCGCATCCATGCAAACGCGCTCCCTCTCCTGCCTCGGCCCCCACGGCTTCCATAAGCTCAACTACTACGAATGGGGACATGCGGACAACCCGCGGGTGCTTATCTGCGTGCATGGGCTGACGCGCAACGGCCGCGACTTCGACGACCTCGCCAAAGCCCTGGCCGGGGAATACCGGGTCATCTGTCCCGATATCGCGGGGCGCGGCAGGAGCGGATGGCTGACGCACAAGGAGGATTACGGCTATCCGGTCTACTGCGCGGACATGGCGGCGCTGATCGCGCGCAGCGGCGCGGAACAGGTCGACTGGGTGGGCACGTCGATGGGCGGGCTGATCGGCATGCTGCTCGCGGCGCAACCGGGATCGCCGATCCGCAAGCTGGTGATGAACGACGTCGGTCCCCTGATCCCGAAGGCGTCGCTCGAAAGGATTGCCTCGTACGCCGGCAAGGCGGCGGCCTACGCCACCTTCGAAGAATTCGAGCAATACATCCGCACGATATCGGCGCCCTTCGGCCCCCTCACCGATGCGCAGTGGCGCCACCTCGCCGAGACCAACTCGAAGCGCCTCGATGACGGCAGATGGGGCTCGATCTACGATCCCGCGATCGCCGCGCCTTTCAAGGGACCGATCGCCGATGTGGTCCTGTGGCCCTACTACGATATGATCCGCGCCCCGACCCTGGTGCTGCGCGGCGCCGAATCCGACTTGCTGCTGAAAGCCACCGCCGACGAAATGACCCGCCGCGGCCCCAGGGCGAAGCTCGCCGAGTTTGCCGGGGTGGGGCATGCGCCGATGTTGATGGACCCCGCCCAGATCCGGGTCGTCAGTGACTTCCTCCTCGGCTCCGGGGGCGCAGCGAAAAGGTGAAAGCCGAAAGGGGAAAGTCGGAAAAACCTCCACAAGGCAAAAGAGGAAAACAGGAAGTGAGCAACGCAAAACAAAGGCGGGGCAAGGTTTTTAGCTTTTACCTTTCACCTTTTACCTTTCGCCTGCAATCGTGATTGCCGTCGATTGGGGCACCACCGGTTTCCGCGCCTACCGCCTGGGCGGCGAGGGGCGCATCCTGGAATCGCGGTCGGCGGCCGCGGGAATTCTGTCGGTGAAGGACGGGGCCTTTGCCGCCGTGCTGGAGCAGCACGCCGGCGACTG
>DASVNF010000131.1:0-10680 GCA_036384015.1 Burkholderiales bacterium | reverse complement strand
GGGCTTGGTCTTCTGCAGATATTTCGCATACAGGTGCGCCTCGGTCTGATAGTTCGGCTGCCAGCCCATGGTCCAGGGAAAGTTCTGCGGATCGCCCCACTTGGTCGCGCCGGTCGCCACGAACAGCTGCGGCACCTTCTTCGCGTTCATGTACTTGTGGATCGCCGTATTGCTTGGCGTACCCAGGCTCTGGAACAGGAGCAGCACTTCCTCCTGCTCCACCAGGCGCCTGACCTGCTCGACGGTCTTGGGCGGGCTGTAGGCGTCATCGAGGCTGATGAACACAATCTTGCGCCCGTTGACCCCGCCCTGCTCGTTGACCATCTTGAAGTAGGCCGATTCCGAGCGCCCGATGGTGCCGTAGGCGGAAGCGGGCCCGCTGTAAGGATTGGTATTGCCGATCTTGATCTCGTTATCGGTCGCGCCGGGGCCGTACTTTTTTTCCGCCACGGCGGTTGATGCGGCAACCAGGGCCATCACTCCGAAGCCCGCAAGCAGCATTTTTTTCATGATGTCCTCCACAGTCCGGTCATTTCTCCCGATGCGGGTGGGTAACCGGCCGGTGGCGCGCCGCCCGCATCCGCATCCATGCGAGCCGCACGAATCCTGCAACCCCTGCCGGCATCAGATAGACAAACGCCAGCAGGAACACGCCATAGATTGCCCAGGGCGCAGCCTTGGAGATCTGGTCGGCGAAGTTCGGGACGAACTGGATGAACAGCGCGCCGTAAAAGGCCCCGGAGATCGACGCGACGCCGCCGATGACGATGCCGATCAGGAAATTGATGGACAACCCCGCCGTAAAGCTGTCCGGCGCGACGAACTGCACCACGATGGCGCCGAGCGCGCCTGCCACGCCGGCGTACAAGGCGCTGACCCCGAAGGCGAGCGTCTTGTAGAGGGCGCCGTGGACACCCATTGCCTCCGCCGCGACAGGATGATCGCGGATCGCAACCAGCGCACGGCCGACACGGCCGCGCAGCAGGTTCCAGCCAAGCGCGAACATCAGCACCAGGATCGCGAGCGTAAACAGGTAGAGCCACTGATCGGCCGTGATCTTCAGGCCGAACGGCGCCTCGGGCTTGACGATCACGATGCCCTGCACGCCGCCGGTCCATTGCTCGATATGCTTGTATTTGAGGATCTGCGGCATTGCCACGGCCAGCGCGAACGTCGCCAGCGCCAGGTAGTGGCCGCGCAGGCGCAGCGCAGGCAATCCGAACAGGAAGCCGAAGACGAAGCACACCAGCCCCGCCACCGGCAGCGTCGTCCAGTACGGCCAGCCGAATTGGTCCATCAGGATCGCCGCGGCGTAGGCCCCGATGGCGTAGAACGCGCCGTGCCCCAGCGAAATCTGGCCGTTGTAGCCGGTCAGGATGTTCAGTCCCAGCAGCACGATCGCGTAGATGAGAACGAGGTTGAACTGGAATACGCGGTAGTTGCTGACCAGGAACGGCAATGCCACGGCACCTGCGAGCAGCGCCGCCAGGCCGATCGCCCTCCAGGCGCGCAACGACACGCCCGCGTAGCGGGGAGCCATCACGTCGTCTGCGGCAACGGCACTATTCATTCATCGGGACCGTGAATGCGTTGCGCGGGCCTGCCCTGCTCTTGCCCATAAGTTCCACTTTTCTCTTTTCCCTTTTCTCTCGTTGCTTCACACCCGCGACACGAACACCTTGCCGAACATGCCGGACGGTTTGAACAACAACACGCCGACGATCAGCACCAGCGCCACGGTGAGCTTGAGTTCGGTGCCGATGACATAGGCGCCGATCAGATTTTCCAGGACCCCCACCATGAAGCCGCCGAGTACCGCTCCGAACGGATTGTCGATGCCGCCCACCAGCGCCGCGGCGAAGGCGTATAACAGGACGCCCGCCATCATGTTGGGCTCCAGGTAGACGATGGGCGCCACCAGCAGCCCAGCCACCGCGCCAACTGCCGCCGCCAGCCCCCAGCCCAGCGCCAGCATCGAGCCGACGCGGATGCCCGCGAGCCGGCTGGACAGCGGGTTCTGCGCCGCCGCCCGCATGGCAAGGCCCAGCGGGGTGAAACGGAAAAACAGGTACAGCGCCACCAGGACCAGCAGCGTGACGGCGATCGAACCCAGCTCGTGCGACGAAATATAGCGGTTGCCGAACAGCGGCTGCTCCGGAAACGGGCTCGGAAAAGTCTTGATCGTGTAAGTGAAAATCCATCCCGCGACGCTGTTGAATATGACCAGCAATGCAATGAAGACCGTCACTACCGACAGCACCGGTGCGTCCTCCACCGGCCGGATGATGATGCGTTCGATTGCCGCCCCGACGACGAAAGAGACCAGCACCGTAAGCAGGAATGCCCACCAGTAGGGCATGCCGCCGTTGATCATGCTCCATGCCAGGTACGTCGAAAACATCGCCATCTCGCCCTGCGCGAAATTGATATGGTTGGTGGACTGGTAGATCATCACCAGCGCCAGCGCCAGGCTGGCGTAGATGCCGCCGGTCGCCAGTCCCGAAAACACCTGATGCAGAAACGCTTCCATTCGTCTCCCGGTTTCAGTAGCCCAGATAGGCGCGCCGCACTGCCTCGTCGGACCGCACCGCTTCGGTCGTGCCGGACATCACGACCTGCCCGGTCTCGAGTACGTAAGCATTATCGGCAAGGTCGAGCGCCAGCCCGGCGTTCTGCTCGACCAGCAGCACACTGACGCCTTGCTCGGCATTGATGGCGCGCAGGATCCCGAAGATGTCCTGCACGACCAGCGGCGCCAGGCCGAACGAAGGCTCATCCAGCAATAGCAGCCGCGGGCGCAACATCAGCGCGCGGGACACGGCGAGCATCTGCTGCTCGCCTCCTGAAAGCGTGCCCGCCTGCTGTTGGCGCCGCTCCTTCAGTCTTGGGAAATAGGTGAAGACCCGCTCCAGGTCCTGCGCGACCGTGGTCCTGTCCTTGCGCGTGTAGGCGCCGATGCGCAGGTTCTCCTCGGTGGTTAGGTCGAGAAAAGTGCCGCGGCCATCCGGCACATGGGCGACGCCGAGGCGCGCGATGTCCTCGGTGGCGGTCTTTTCGATGGGTTGCCCATCGAAGCGGATCGAGCCGCGCCGCCCGAGCATGCCGCTGACGGCACGCAGCAGCGTGGTTTTGCCGGCACCGTTGGCGCCGAGGACGGCCGTGATGCCGCCCTGCTCCACCGCAAAACTCACGCCGCGGAGGACATCCGCCGCGCCGTAGCCGGCATGCAGTCCGGTAACTTCCAGCAATGCCATCAGCCGGCCTTCCCGAGATAGGCGCGGATCACTTCCGGATGGCGCTGGACTTCCGAAGGGCTCCCTTCGGCGATCTTTTTCCCGAAATTGAGCGCCACCACCTTGTCGGAAAGCTGCATTACCAGGCCCATGTGATGCTCGACCAGCAGCACCGTGGCGCCGAGCCGGTCGCGGATGCGCCGGATGAGCGCGGCAAGCGATGCGATCTCCTCGTGGTTCAGGCCGCCGGCCGGCTCGTCGAGCAACAGCAGTTTTGGCCGGCTGGCGAGGGCGCGGCCGAGCTCCACGCGCTTCTGCGTGCCGAACGGCAAATCCGCGACGCGGCTGGTTGCGACCTCCCGCAGGTCGAGCAATTCGAGCAGGTCCCGGGCCTGCAGGGATACCCGGGCTTCCTCGCGTGCCACGACCGGCAATCGCAATGCGTTGGCAAGGAACCCGCCGCGGCTCCAGCTGTGCGCTCCGACCATGATGTTCTGGAGGACGCTCATGCTGCGAAACAGCGCGAGGTTCTGGAATGTGCGGCCGATGCCGAGTTCGGCGATGCGGTGGCGCGGCACCTCGGTCAGCGAACGTCCCTGGCAGACGATGCGACCGCCCTGGAACGGATAGAGGCGCGACAGGCAGTTGAACAGCGTGGTCTTGCCGGCCCCGTTGGGCCCGATCACCCCGGCAATCTCGCCTGGCATGACGTCGAAGGAAACGTCCTCCAGCGCGACAATGCCGCCGAAACGCACCGTCAGGCCGGTGATGCGCAGCAGCGGTGCTTCGCGAGCACCGGTTGCCGGCGCAGCGTCGCCCGATATTTCCAGTTCGCCCGCGGTGCCTGCCAACATTCCTCCCCCGTTGTGGGAAGCGCCGGACCAGAATGCGCCGCCGATACTGGCACAACGAATGCCGACGGTAAAGAACGGCGCCCTCGTTAATTTCTCGCTGCAGCGCAGCGGCGAAAGGATTGTCGCACCCGGGATTGACCGCAGCGCCGGCCACCGCTAGTAGAATGCGCGGACAACAATGTGCGGGCGCCGGCGGCGCACTGCATCGAGGAGAAGCAGTGATCACAAGTCATTACCGTTTCTGGCCGGAAGCGGTCCCGCGCGAAATCCCGCTGCCGGAGCAAAGCCTGTACCGCAATCTGGAGCAGTCGGCGGCGCGATTGCCGGACAAGACCCTGCTGTCTTACTACGGCTCGGACCTGAGCTACAGCCGCTTCAAGCGCGACGTGGATGCCCTCGCGGGATTCCTGCAGGAAAGCGCCGGGGTCAAACGCGGCGACCGCGTAGTGCTGTTCATGCAGAACAGCCCGCAGTTCATGATGGCTTTCTACGCCATCCTGCGGGCCGATGCGATGGTGGTGCCGGTGAACCCGATGAACCTGACCGAGGAACTGCGCCATTACGTGTCCGACAGCGACGCAACGGTCGCCATCACCGGACAGGAACTGTATCCGCAAATCGGTCCGCTGCTCGCCGAAGGCCTGAAACACATCGTCGTTGCCGCCTACTCCGATGCCCTGACTGCCAAAACGGACCTGAAAGTGCCGGAAGTCGTCCAGCAACCGCGGCAATCGATCGTGGCCCCGGGCGTCACGCTCTGGTCCGATGCAATCGGCCGGAAAATCGCGCCGCGCCCGCACGCCGCCGGTCCGGACGACCTGTGCGTCATGCCCTACACATCGGGCACCACCGGCAAGCCGAAGGGCTGCATGCATACCCACCGTACTGTCATGAGCACCACGGTTTCAGGTTCGATGTGGGTCGACATGAACGCCGACTCGGTGATCCTCTGCACCATGCCCCTGTTTCACGTCACGGGCATGCAATGCAGCATGAACCAGCCCATCTACCGGGGTTCGACCATCGTGCTGCTGACGCGCTGGGATCGCGACACCGCATCGGCGGTCATCGAGCGCCACAAGGTCGAAGGCTGGACCAACATTTCCACCATGGCGATCGACTTCCTATCCAACCCTGATCTCGGCCGCTACGACATCTCCAGCATGAAGCATATCGGCGGCGGCGGTGCCGCCATGCCGGAAGCCGTCGCGCAGCGCCTTCAGGACCTGACGGGGCTGTCCTACATCGAAGGCTATGGCCTGTCGGAAACCATGGCACCGACCCACATCAATCCGCCGCAGCGCGCCAAAAAACAGTGCTTGGGCATTCCGATCTGCGATACCGACGCCCGCGTGATCAATCCCGATACCCTGGCCGAACTCGGTCCGCGGGAAACTGGCGAAATCGTTTCCCACGGGCCACAGGTCTTCGCCGGATACTGGAAAAACCCGGCAGCGACGGCAGCCACGTTCATCCAGCTCGACGGCAAACGCTTCTTCCGCACCGGCGATCTCGGTTACTACGACGAGGACGGCTACTTTTTCATCGTCGACCGCCTCAAGCGCATGATCAACGCTTCTGGCTACAAGGTCTGGCCTGCCGAGGTTGAAACCATGCTTTACCGTCACCCTGACATCCAGGAGGCTTGTATCATTGGCACCCACGACGACCGGCGCGGGGAAACGGTGAAGGCGGTGGTGGTGCTGAAAGAGGCCGGCCGCGGCAAGACACGGGAGCAGGACATCATCGAATGGGCCCGTGCCAACATGGCGGCCTACAAGGTGCCGCGAGTCGTGGAGTTCGTCGAGCGCCTGCCCAAATCCGCCACCGGAAAGATCCAGTGGCGGCTGCTGCAGGAAACGGAAAACAAGAAATCACCAGCCTGAACACGAAATGGAAGCAAGGCACCTGCAGCACTGGCCGAAACAACTGCCCCGGCATCTCACCGTTCCCGAAACCTCGCTCTATGCGAACCTGGAGATTTCCGCCCAGCGCTTTCCCGATAAGACGGCTACCGTCTTTTACGACGCGCGGCTTTCCTACCGTGCCCTGAAACAACAGGCCGAGCTGCTCGCCGGCTTCCTGCAGAACCGCTGCGGCGTCCGCAAGGGTGACCGGGTCATCGTGCAGATGCAGAACTCGCCGCAGTTCATCATCGCCTTCTACGCGATCCTGCGCGCCGACGCAGTGGTGCTGCCCGTCAGCCCGATGCACGTGACCGACGAACTGGTGCACTATTTCGACGACTCGCGGGCATCAACGATTCTGACCTCGCAGGAACTCTATTCGCAGGTCAAGCCGCTGCTTGGCGAGCAGGCCAGGCACGTCATCGTGGCGACCTATTCCGACTACCTCACCGAAACCACCAGCCTGGAAATCCCCGAATTGGTAAAAGCGCCACGCGCGAATTTTACCGACCCCGGAGCCGTCTCCTGGTCGGATGCCCTCGCCGCGGACTATAAACCGCTGCCTGCGACCGCCGCACCGGACGACCTTGCGGCGCTGATCTACACCTCGGGCACGACGGGCAAATCGAAGGGCTGCATGCACACCCATCGCACGCTCATGACCACTGCCGTGGGCGCGGCGGTCTGGGAGGGATTCACGGCCGACTCCGTGGCGTTGGCCACCGCCCCGCTGTTCCACGTCACCGGCATGCAACACAGCCTGAACGCATCGATTTACACCGGCGCGACCATCGTCATACTGCCGCGCTGGAACCCGGATGCCGCCGGTTACATGATCGAACGCTATGGCTGCACGCACTGGGCCAATGTGCCGACCATGGTGGTCGACCTGCTCGCCCATCCCTCCACAGCGGGGCGCGACCTTTCTTCCCTGACCAACATATTCGGCGGCGGCGCCTCGATGCCGGAGGCGGTGGCGAACAAACTCTTCGCGCTTTGCGGGATCGAATACATGGAAGCCTACGGGATGACGGAGACCATCTCGCAGACCCACATCAACCCGCCGCACATGCTGCGGAAGCAATGCCTGGGATTTCCGACTTTCGATACCCATGCCATGGTGATCGATCCCGAGACCATGGCACCGCTGGGCCCGAACGAACAGGGAGAAATCATCGTCAGCGGACCGCAACTGATGCTCGGTTACTGGGAGCGCCCGGAGGCCAATGAAGCGGTGTTCATCGATATCGAAGGCCGCAAATACCTGCGCACCGGCGACCTCGGGCGCTACGACGAGGATGGTTTCTACTACATTGCCGACCGCCTCAAGCGCATGATCAATGCGGCGGGCTTCAAGGTATGGCCCGCCGAAGTCGAGGCCACGCTCTACAAGCACCCGGACATCAAGGAAGTCACCATCGTCTCTGCGCCGGATACCCGCCGCGGCGAAACGGTGAAGGCCGTGGTTGTCTTGAGGGACGATCGCAAGGGACAGGTCAGCGCCGACGACATCATCGAATGGTCGCGCGGCCACATGGCGGCGTACAAGGTGCCGCGCCTGGTCGAGTTCGTCGATGCCCTGCCCCGCTCCGGCACCGGCAAGATCCAGTGGCGGGCGTTGCAGGAGAAGGAATGGGAAGGGGCCGCAAAGTCCTGAGCACGGGCTTTCCGGGCCGGTGCCAGCGGCTTTCACGTCCTTCCAAAGGACAGCCCATGCGGGAAAATCGGGCAGCGTCGTTCTGCTATCCTTCCGTTACGAAATATCCGGTATCGGACCATGAACGCACCCAGGCTGCCGGACCCGGCACTCGAAACCGAAATCTTCGCCGCGACGGATGCGGCGCAGGGTGACCTGCACCGGCTGCTCGCGGATCTGGTCCGTTTCCCGACGCTCAACGGCAACGAAGCAGGGGCCCAGGACTACATGGAGCAGACCTTCCGCGACATGGGGCTGGAGACCGAGCGTTTTGAAGTCCGCGACACCGACCTGAAAGACCTTCCCGGTTATTCGCCGGCGGTCGGGCACTGGCCGGAACACGACAACGTCGTCGCCACCCACCAATCGCGCGAGACAACAGGCCGCTCGCTGATCCTGAACGGCCATATCGATGTGGTGCCGATCGGCGCGGCAGAGCTGTGGTCGCGGCCGCCTTTCGACCCGGTCATCCGCGACGGCCGCCTGTACGGCCGGGGCAGCGGCGACATGAAGGCGGGCATTGCCGCATACATCACCGCATTCCGTGCGCTCGGCTCCCTCGGTTTCCAGCCGGCGGCGCCCGTATATCTGCAATCGGTGGTCGAGGAGGAATGCACCGGCAACGGCGCGCTGGCCTGCCTGCATCGCGGCTACACCGCCGATGCCGCCGTGATACCGGAACCGTTCGACCAATCCATACTGAGCGCACAGGTTGGGGTGATGTGGCTGTCGGTGGAAGTATTCGGCAAGCCCGCGCATGTCCTGAATGCCGCTCACGGCATCAATGCCATCGAAGCCGCGTTTGCATTGTGGAATGGGCTGAAGACCCTCGAGTCCGAATGGAACCAGCAGCGGGACCTCCATCCCGCGTTCGCGAACGTCGCGCACCCGATCCGCTTCAACCTCGGACGCATCGAAGGCGGGGAATGGGCGTCCTCGGTACCGACCCGCTGCATGATGGAATTGCGCTGCGGCTTCTTCCCCGGGATTGCCGCCGCCGCGGCCCGAGCGGCTATCGAGGCACGCCTCACCGATACGGCCGCGCACGACCCGCGCCTCGCCGGCATCTCGCATCGCGTCCGTTACGCCGGTTTCCAGGCCGAAGGATTCGTTGCCGATTCGGCCGGGCCGCTGTTCTCGGCGCTTGCCGACGTCCATACCCGGGTCATGGGATCCGCGCCGGAACTGTTCGCCAGTTCCGCGACCACGGATGCGCGCGTGTTCAACCTGTACGGACGCATCCCCGCCACGTGCTATGGACCGGAGGCGCAAAACATCCACGGCATCGACGAATCCGTGTCGCTGGAAAGCGTGAGGCATACGACGCGCGTGCTGGCGCTGTTCATGGCGCGCTGGTGCGGACTGGAGAAAACGGATTGAACCCAGCCATGACGCAGCAATCGCCGTGGAATCTGTTGCGCGCAGGGCTGGCGCTGCTAGTCGCGGGTCTCGCCGGCTGCGCCGGCGCTCCCGAAGAACCGACTCGTCCCGCGGTGGTGCGGGCCAGCGACGAAACCGCGCGCAAGGCGGTGGACTACGCGCGCGACATGGTGGGCAAGCCCTACAAGTACGCCGGGGACACCCCGGCCGGTTTCGACTGCAGCGGACTGGTGCGCTACAGCTACGGCAAGGCCGGCATCAGGATGCCGCGTGACACGCAGTCGCAACGCAAGCAGTCGGCACTGGTTTCGGTGCGAAATCTGCGCGAAGGCGATCTGCTGTTCTTCGATCAGGAAGGCAAAAAGGCTTCCCACGTCGGCATCTATCTCGGCAATGGCCGCTTCGTGCACGCTCCGTCGAGCGGCGGCAAAGTGCGAACCGACAGCCTGAAGGCCGAGTTCTGGAAAAAACATTTCGTCGAAGCGCGCCGCGTTTGAATTGGCTCGTTAAAGCTCACTGCGCGTGGTGAGATTTCGGCTGGAGGATAAGGTGCCGAATACAATGCAATTGATCCGTGCAGGCGTCACCCTGCTGCTTGCCGGCGGCGTTTCGCACGCAGCCGCAGCCGGCCCGGATCACGTGGACATCACCTGGATGTCCATCGCCAACATCCACTACGAGCTCGGCCCGCTGCGCATCCTCAGCGACGGCTACATTAGCCGCATCCCGGAAGACCAGTTCCATGGCGGCGGTGGAGGTTACGCCCATACCCGCAGGCCGTGGAAACCCGATGTCGCGGCGGTGGCGCGCGTGCTCGACGCGATCGGCGGGCCGGAGCAGGTCAACCTGCTGCTCACGGGTCACAGCCATTGGGACCACTCCTTCGATACCGCCACATGGTCCAAACTCACCGACGCTCCGGTCGTCGGCTCGATCACGACCTGCTTCGAGGTCATGGCCGAAAATCTGCCGGAGAACCGGTGCCGGCCGGTATATGGCCGGGAGAGGCTTGAACTCGCCGAAGGCGTCGCCATGTATGTGGTGCGCTGGAACCACAGCGGCGATCCTGCAAAGAACTGGGAACAGCACGACCCGGTCGAGCTCGACGCCATTCCCCGGCCCGATCCCGCGACCGGCGGGTTGCGCGCCGGCGTGGCGGAGGATTTTCCGAACGGCGGCGGCAATCGCGGCTTTCTGTTCACGGTGGACGGTCCGCAAGGCCGCTATAGCTGGTTCTACCAGAACTCCGCCAGCGCCGTGGACCTGCACGTGCCGATCGTGATCGACGGCGTGGACTATGGCGCTCCGATCGACAATCTCAAGGCGGCGATGCAGGCGGCGGGCCTGGAATCGGTCGACCTGTGGATCGGTACCGGGGGTCTGCCGATCGCGCAACTGGTCGCCCCCGTCATCAAGCCCAAAGCCTTCATTCCCATCCACTGGGACGGCCTGTGGCAGCCCTTCGAAGCCGGCATGCCCTGGCCCTTCGCCGATGCCGCGCAGGAGGACTATCTTGCGAAGGCCGGGGTCCGGTTGCTGAAGCCCTGGCAGTACATGGACAAATGGCGTCTCGACAAGTCAGGCATCAAGCCCGTTCCGAACAGCGCAGT
>DASVNF010000130.1:0-14817 GCA_036384015.1 Burkholderiales bacterium | reverse complement strand
GGTGTCTATTCCATCGAACGCCTGGCGGGCCTGCTGTCGAAGGCGCGCGTGCGCCTGCGCGAACTGGGCATCCGCAATGTCAAGGTGAAGCACGGAGACGGCCATGCCGGCCTCAAGGAGGTCGGTCCTTTCGATGCGATTGTCATCGCGGCGGCGGCCACGCATCTGCCGGAACTGCTGGCCGAACAGCTTGCCCAAGGAGGCAGGCTGGTGCTGCCGCTGGGAACGCGGGAACAGCGCCTTGTCCTGGTCGAACGCAATGCCGAGGGTTTTACGCAATCCGTTCTGGACGAGGTGAAATTCGTGCCGATGATCGCGGGCGTTTCCGCATGAAACCGCAGCGGCGCGCGGCGGCCATGCTGTTGTGCGTGTCGGCAATTGCCGCGGGCTGCGGGACTTCGCCGACTGCGGCGCCCGTGATTGACCGATCGCCCAATGCGGCGCCGCCTGCGGCGGTCGCTAAAAAGGAGGCCCCCAAACCGTACGTCCCCCCGGCGCCAGCGGCTCCTGCCGTCACTCCAGCCAAGACCGCCGAGCCTGCACCTGTGCCCGTGCGATCCGCGGAACCAGGGCCGGAGATCAAAGCGGCGCCAGGTTCCGAAACGGTGGTCGCGCAGAAAATCGAGGATCCGCCTGCCAAGCCTTATCGCGACGGCGACTGGCGTCCCGAGTACCACGTCGTCAAGAAGGGCGACACGCTGTACAGCATCGCGCTGGATTACGGACAGGACTACCGGGAACTCGCGGCCTGGAACAGCCTGGAGGATCCCGGGCTCATCAGGATAGATCAGCGCCTGCGGCTGTTCCCGCCCGAAGGGGCCGGGGAGCCCGCGCAAGCGACGCTCCCGCCGGTCGCGCCGGCGGTGCCGGCCAAGACCGAACCGAAAGGGCGCAAACTGCCTTACTCGGAGCAGGCGCTTGCGCAGCTCAAGATGCCGTCATCCAGGCCGGCAGGGTCAACTTTGCCGCCGGCCAGCGTGGCGCCCGCTCCCAAACCTGCCGCTGTCCCGCCGCCGGCTGCCACCAGGGAGTCCATCGCCGATGGCAAGTTGACCTGGGAATGGCCCGCCCACGGCAAAATCAGCTACGGTTTCGGCCAGGGCAGCAACCAGAAAGGCGTGGGCATCGAAGGCAAGATGGGGGAAGCGGTGATGGCGGGGGCGCCCGGCAAGGTCGTGTACAGCGGCAGTGGATTGCGCGGTTACGGCAAACTCGTCATCATCAAGCATAATGCCTCGTACTTGAGCGTCTACGCTCACAACAGCCAGATCCTCGTCAAGGAAGGGCAATCGGTCGCGAAGGGTCAGAAAATCGCGGAGATGGGCGATTCCGACAGCAACCGGGTCGGATTGCACTTCGAAATCCGCCGCCTCGGGAAACCGACAGATCCGTTGCAGTACCTGCCTGAACGGGCGTCATGAACGAAGATAACTACGCTTCTCCGGAAAACGACGTCGAAGAATCCGGGCTCGCCGAAGACGCGGCTGCCGAAGACTATGTCGCGCCCGACATCCTCAGCGACGTCACCCAGCTTTATTTCAACGACATCGGCCAGAACGAACTGTTGAGCGCGGAGCAGGAAGTTCGTTACGCGCGCCTGGTGCGGCAGGGGGATTTTGCCGCCCGCCAGAAGATGATCGAGCACAATCTGCGGCTCGTGGTGAACATCGCCAAGCACTATATCGGCCGTGGATTGCCCCTCCTCGACCTGATCGAGGAGGGAAACCTGGGACTGATCCACGCGCTGGAGAAATTCGATCCCGAGCGCGGCTTCCGTTTCTCGACCTACGCCACATGGTGGATCCGCCAGAGCATCGAGCGGGCCATCATGTATCAGTCGCGCACCATCCGCCTTCCGGTGCACGTTATCAAGGAACTCAATACCGTGCTGCGCGCCATGCGGCATCTTGAGACGCATTCTGAACGGGACCCCAGCGCCGAGGACGTCGCACATCTGGTTGACCTGCCGGTCCACGAAGTCCGCAGGCTATTGTCGCTGAACGAGCGCATGACCTCGCTCGATGCGCCACTGGACATCGATCCGCTGCTCTCCGTTGGCGAGTCCATCGCCGACGAGAACACCCTGCCGCCGGACATCCGGCTTGAGAACGCGGAAATCGAAAGGCGGGTGCACGATTGGCTCGATCAACTGGGTGAACGGCAGCGCAGCGTGATCGAGTGCCGTTACGGCCTGAACGGCACGGAAATCCACACGCTGGAACAACTGGCGCAGAGCCTCGATCTCACGCGGGAACGCGTTCGCCAGATCCAGATCGAGGCGCTGGCCAGTCTGCGGAAGATCCTGCGCCGCAACGGCATGTCCCGGGATACCCTCTTATAGTTAGTGCTGAGTGCTGGGGGGTGGGTCTCAGCCGAAGCTGCGTACCGCGTCGCGCAATTCCCGTAGCAATCCCGCATCGCCGTTCCTGCCCCCGTAGCGAAGCGCCACATACAAGGCACTGACCGCCTGCGCCCGCTCCCGTAGCTCCGGGAACTGCAATGAAACGCGCGCGGCAAAATCGCGCGGGCCTTCGCTCGGCCTCCTCGGCGCGCCGCGGCTTGCCATCGCATCGCAAAACTTCTGGTAGAGGCGTTGCACCGGTTCGCGCCGCTGCCTGACGAGCCGCAGAAACAGCGTGCAAGCGAGCAGCAGCATGATGATGCCGCTCGCCACCATGAGCATGATCACCATGTTTTGCCAGGTGGCCTGCTCCAGGCCGATCTGCGAAAGGAACTGGGTCTGGCGCTCCGGGTTGTAGCCCAGCACCCATTGATTCCAGGAGTTGGCGACGGCGTCCCAGGCGAAACGGGCCTGCCTGAGCCACTCGAACCGATCACTGCCCAGCAAGGGATTGCGTTCGGATTCCGGCACTGCGGCGGCCAGCCCGGACTCGACCCGCAGGGGCGAAACGGCAGCAGTCGGATCGATGCGCACCCAGCCTTCGCCGCTCAGCCATACTTCCGTCCATGCGTGCGCTTCCGACTGGCGCACGACAAGGTAACCGTCCACGGGATTGATCTCCCCTCCCAGATAACCGGTCACCACGCGGGCGGGGATTCCTGCCGCGCGCATCAGGAAAGCGAAACTCGAAGCGTAGTGCTCGCAGAATCCGCTGCGGGTGGTGAAAAGAAACTCGTCGACAGGATCATCACCCAGCGGCGGCGGCGCCAGGGTGTAGATGAATGGCTGTTCCCGGAACATCCCCAGAGCCAGCCTGATGATCTCCTGCGGGTCCGCCGATTGCTGCGTCCAGGATTCCGCCAGCGCGCGTGCGCGCGGCGCCACTTTCGCCGGCATTCGCCGCGCGCTGTTCAGCTCGGAAAATCTTTCGTTCAGCCCGATGCGGTACTGCGGCACGGATTCCATTTCGTAGCGAATCCGTTCGCGCACCAGCCTGCGCGAACGCATCTGGAAATCGCTGGTCATGAATCCGCCGGGCGGCACGGCGGTCGGCATGTCGATGGCGAACAACCAGCGCCTGTCGTGCGGTTCGAGCGTGACGGCGTACCGCAGCGGCGGCCCGAGCGCCTCGAATTCCAGGGAATTGAGGGTCAGGCTCAGGCCGGGATGCCAGGTCTGGCCGTCGAATTCCGTCAGTACCGGTCCGCGCCAGTAAAGCTGAGAGGGCTTCTCCGGCGGGTTTTCGAACTGGACCCGGAAAGCGACCTCGTCGGAAAGGCTGAGCACGCTGACATCACCGGGCGACATGGTGTCGGACAGTCCCGATTTGCTCGCGACGTTGATCTGCGGCAGGCCCCATAGCGGTCCCTGGACGCGCGGAAACAGCAGAAACAGGACCAGCATCACGGGAACCGACTGCACGATCAGGAGCGCCGACTGGCGCAGCATGCCGACCGGCCTCGCCCTCGCCGCCTGGTGCTGGAGCCCGATCATGGTTGCCGTGATGATCCATACCACCAGCAGCATGTACAAGGCGGTCGGGATGGTCTGGGAATAGAAGAAATTGGTGATGACCAGAAAGTAGGCCAGCAGGACGACCACCATGGTGTCGCGCGCCGCGGACATTTCCATGAGCTTCAGCGCTGCCATCACCGTCAGCAGCGCCACGCCGACATCCCGTCCGTAGAGGGTGCGATACGAAAATGCCACGCCGGCGACGCAGATGAACGCGACGGTAAGCAGGAGCCAGCGATTCGGCATCGGCTTGCGCCGGTATCCGAGGTAGAACCTCGCGATCAGCACCAGGCCGGCAAAGACCGGGATCCACGCGGGCAGGTGGGACGCGTGCGGAGCGCCGACCAGGGCCAGTGAAATCAGGATGGCCGCAAGATTGAGCGGCGTGAGGGTCGCTGCTGCGTTCACTTCTTGCGCACCAGCTGGAACAGTGCGAGGGCCTGCAGGCATCGATCGCGTTGCGCGGCGCCAGCCTCCGGCGCCAGTTCCTGTTGCGGGAGGCGCAAGCCGAAGCGCAAGCCTGCCGCCTCCGATTCGATCACCCAGCGGGCAAGGCGCGACAGCTTTGTTTCGGCACCCAGCGTGTCCGGAATGTCGTCGTAATCGAGCCAGAGCTGCGCGGCGGCGCTACCGGAAAACTGCTTGGTCAGGAAAGTATCGCTACGCGCCGCTGCTTTCCAGGCAATGCGCCGAGGCGAATCGCCCGGATGATAGGTGCGCAACCCGGCGAAGTCGTCTTCGCCGGTGCCGGTCGCGTTGCCTTCGCCGCTCGTCGCCTGGGCAGGGGGCAGGGGAACGTTGCCGGGCTCGGGTTTCGGGTACACCAGGCAGGACAACTCCAGATCCACATTCGCCCAGGCGTAGAACAGCCCGAGGGGATAAGTCGTGAAAATCCGGAATCGTCCGGGCGACAACAGTCCACGCCTTGTCGCCGGCAGGCCGGCGATCACCAGGCTCTCGGAATCGGCCGCGATATCGAAATAGACCGCATTCCGGTCCTTCAGCTGGATCGCCAAGCTGGTGCGCGGCACCCGACCGGGATTGCGGACGCGGATCTGGAAATGCGCCAGGTCGCCGGCGAATACCGGTTGGCTCTTGCCTGGAAGCAGCGCGACGTGCGCCAGATTGCGCCACGTATGCAGCATCGAAACGACGCCCGTTCCCACCAGCAGGAAGGTAAGGATGAATCCAAGGCTCAGGTTGTAGTTGATGGAGCCTATCAGCATCAGCAGCAGCGTCACGCCGAAGCCGAGTCCGCCGCGCGTTGGAAGAATATAGACGCGGCGCTGGCCGAGCACCACCGGTCCGGCTTCGGGTCCGCGGGGTGGAAAAATCCAGTCGCCGATCCGATCGCGGATCGGCGGCGTCCATCGAAACGTGAATGGCAACGCCAGCTTCACGGAACGGCCCGGAACACGATTTTCCTGCTGGGCCGGCTGTTCATGCCGCGTTCTTCACCCGCGCTATGGAATGGGCACTTCGGCAATCAGCCGCTCCGCCAGCTGGGTGCTGCCCAGGGAGGCGTAACCGGTGACCGGATACAGGCGGTGGCCAGCCACGCTTGGCAGTATCGCCTGCACGTCTTCAGGCAACACTTCACTGCGGCCATCCATGAAGGCCCAGGCCCGTGCCGCATTGAGCATGAACAGCCCCGCCCTGGGGCTGAGGCCGTTGATGAATTCCGGAGACTGGCGCGTGTAAGCCACCAGCGCCTGTAGATAATCGATCAGGGCCGGCGCCGTAAACACTTCCCGCGCCTTCTTCTGCAGCGCCAGGAGTTCGTTGGTCGCGAGTGCCGGCGTCAGGTCGGAAATCATGTCGCGGCGTTCCTGCCCCTCGAGCAGCGTGCGTTCCGCCGCCGCGTCCGGATAGCCGAGGTGGATGCGCATGAGAAAGCGGTCGAGTTGCGATTCCGGCAGGGGGAAGGTGCCGACCTGGTGCGACGGATTCTGGGTGGCGATCACGAAGAACGGTTCGGGCAGCGGCCGGGTCTCGCCGTCCGTGGTGACCTGGTGCTCCTCCATCGCTTCCAGCAGCGCACTTTGCGCCTTGGGGGTTGCGCGATTGACCTCGTCGGCGAGGATCACCTGCGAAAACACCGGACCGGGATGGAATTTGAAACTGGAATCGCCGCGATCGAAAATGGACACGCCGAGGATGTCGGCCGGAAGCAGGTCGCTGGTGAACTGGATGCGCTGAAAATCCAGTCCGAGCGTTTTGGCAAGGGCATGCGCGAGCGTGGTCTTGCCGACGCCGGGCAGGTCCTCGATGAGCAAGTGACCACGTGCCAGCAGGCAGGCAAGCGTCAGTCGTATCTGGTTTTCCTTGCCGAGAATGATTCGGCCAATCTGGCTGGTGACGGGATCGAGCGGATGTGGCATGCGTCTGGGATGAATGCGGGATCGGATTGGCGTCCTGAGGCCGGACAATGGGCTGTGGCTGCCGGGAATCGCAATGCTAGTTTACCTCAGACGCCTGGCCGAATTGTGCCAACTGGTGTAACCGGCCGCGCCTCGCGCAGATTCCGGACCACGCGCCGTACCGAGGCATCGCCGGCAACGGACTCGGCGCGAAAACCCAGGGCGTCCGCCAGTGCGAGCATGCCCCGATTGCCATGGAGCACCAGGCCCTCCATGGTCTCGATGCCGCGTTCCCGCGCGGCATCCATCAGTTTGGACATCAACCGCCCGCCGATCCCTTTACCCTGCCAGCAATCGGCGATGACCACTGCGAATTCACAATCCCGACCGGAATCGCCGACGATATAGCGTGCAACGCCAATCTGCACTTCGCGCCCCCGTTCGCAGATAACCGCGATCAATGCCATCTCGTGGTCGTAGTCGATGTCGGTAAAACGAACCAGCGTGGGCTCGTCCAGTTCGCGCACCGGGTGGAGGAAGCGCAAATAGCGCGATTCCACCGAAAGGTCGCGGACGAACGCGCGCTCGATTTCAAGATCCGGCGCGCGGATCGGTCTGATCGTCACGCGTGCGCCGTCGCTCAACGCGAAATGCTCCACCAGTTCGGCCGGGTAGGGTTTACGTGGCATATCGGGTGGCCTCGAATAGATCAGCCCGGTTTTGTCCTACAAGATGATCGCCATGGACAAGGCCGAAGCCGGTGCATACCATCATGTTTGGGAATATTAGATGACAACAGCCTTCCTCCATCATAGCGAATGCGTCCTGCATGACATGGGAGCGGGCCATCCCGAATCGCCGCAACGGATACTGGCCATCCACGACCACCTGCTCGCTTCCGGATTGCTGAAGCACCTTGCGGACCACGAAGCGCCGCGGGCGACACGAGACCAGCTGACCAGGGTCCATGATCCTCGCTACGTGGAGACCCTCGCGACCCGTTCCCCCGAACGCGGGCTGGTCCATCTCGACCCCGACACGGCGATGAATCCGCACTCCCATGAAGCGGCGCTGCGGTCGGCAGGCGCTGTCGTCAAAGCGACCGACCTGGTGCTGTGCGGCGAGGCGCGGAACGCCTTTTGCAACGTGCGTCCGCCAGGCCATCATGCCTGCCGGCAGCGGGCCATGGGGTTTTGTTTCTTCAACAGCATCGCAGTGGGTGTGTCCCACGCGCTCGATCACCATGGCCTGCAGCGCGTCGCCATCGTCGATTTCGATGTCCACCACGGCAATGGCACCGAGGACATTTTCCGCGACGACCCGCGCGTGATGATGGTCTCGACTTTCCAGCATCCGTTCTACCCGTACAGCGGGACCGAGGGGCGTTCCGAGCGCATGGTGAACGTGCCGCTGGCCGCCTACAGCACCGGCGAGCAGTTCCGCGATGCGGTGACGAGGCATTGGCTGCCGGCGCTGGAAGCGTTCCGGCCGGAGATGCTGTTCATCTCGGCCGGATTCGATGCCCACCGCGACGACGACATGGCAATGCTGGGCCTGGTCGATGCAGACTATGCCTGGGTTACGCAGCAGATGATGGATATCGCGGAGCGCCACTCGCAAGGCCGCATCGTTTCCTCTCTCGAAGGGGGATACGAGCTCGGCTCCCTGGCGCGCAGCGTCGACCAGCATATCCGGGTGCTGGCCGGATTGTAGCCACGAGGGGGTTCTCTCTTGAGCATTCCGCTGTGGAACAGCTTGCGTGGCAGATTGACGGGATTGCTGCTGCTGGTTTTCGTGGCAGCCTCGCTCATCGCAGTCGCTCATCTGCAGAATCGGCAATTGGTCGGCCCGCCATGGGGAGATCTTGCG
This sequence comes from Burkholderiales bacterium, assembly GCA_036384015.1. Taxonomy (GTDB): domain Bacteria; phylum Pseudomonadota; class Gammaproteobacteria; order Burkholderiales; family JACQAP01; genus JACQAP01. The sequence goes on along the minus strand of DASVNF010000130.1, from coordinate 6,672 downwards.
TTGCTGCTTGCGCTCACGGGATTGGCCGCAGCGGCGATCTGGGTGGCGGTCGAGGTAGTGGTAATGCGCGATGTTCGCCGGCTCATCGGTTTTTCCCGGCGTATGGCCTCCGGCGAATTTCCCCACCGCAACAGCGCAGGAAAAGGCGTCCGGGAATTCGACCAGCTGCTGGAGGCCTTCGGCCAGATGGGGGCCGAGTTGAAGCGGCTGCAGGAAGAGCGCATTTGTACCGGGGAGGCATTGCGGGCGAGCGAGGGCCGCTTCCGTTCGATCGCGGAATCCTCGACTGTCGGAATATTCGGCGCTGACCCGGACGGGCGCTGCACTTACGTCAACCCGCAATGGTGCAGGATCGCCGGGATGACGCCCGAGCAGGCCTATGGGGAGGGCTGGCTTGACGCACTCCATCCGCAGGACCGTGCCCGCGTATCGCGAGGCTGGGAGCAGGCGGTAAGACGCAGGGAACGGTTTCGCGGCGAATACCGCTTCGCGTTGCCGGGGGGGCGGGAGGTCTGGGTAATGGGCGAGGCCTTTCCCGAGGGCGATCGCGAAGGCGGCTTCGTCGGCACCATGACCGATATTTCGGAACGGGTGCGGGCGGAAACGCTCTTGCGCACAACCGAGGAGCGTTTCCGGGTGTTCATGGGCAACAATCCTGCCGCCTGCTGGATCGTCGACGAGCATGGGCGGTACATCTACCTGAACAAGGCACTCGCGGAAATGCTGGACGGGTCCGAAGCGTCGCTGACCGGCCGCTCCCTGTTCGACCTTTACCCCCGGGAGCTGGCCAAGGGGTTCGACGACAAGAACAAGCAGGTGCTCAAGGACGGCCGGGTGATGGAGTCCGTGGAACGCGCGCCCAGGCGCGACGGCACGATCGGCGACTTCGCGACATTCCGGTTTCCATTGCGCGACTCGGACGGGCGTGATGTCGTCGGCGGCATGGCAATCGACGTCACCGAGCGGACACGCATGGCGGAGGCGCTTGATTCCAGCGAGAAACGTTTCCGCGAGTTCATGGACAACAATCCCGCACTATGCTGGATCAGCGATGAAGGCGGACGCATCACCTACGTGAACAACACGTTCGGGCTGACGCTGCAGCTGCCGCTGGATCCCGTTGGCCGCCATCCGATCGAACTTTTTGCCACCGCAAGCGCACGCCAGCACGTGTACGGAGTCAGGTTCGCGCTGGAAAAAAACCGGTCGATCGAGAGCCAGGAGCGCTTTGTCCGTGCCGACGGTTCCGAGGGCGATTTCACGGTTTTCCGCTTCCCGCTGCCAGGAAACGACGGACGCCTTTTCGTCGGCGGCGTCGCCATCGATGTCACCGAACGGCGCCGTGCGGCGGACGAGCTGAAGGACGCGAACATCCGGTTGCAGGGGCTATCCAATCGCATCATCGAGGTCCAGGAAACGGAAAGAAGGCAGATAGCGCGCGAATTGCACGACGAGATCGGACAATGCCTGACCGCGCTGAAAATAAACCTGGAGGGATTGCAGCGCACCGCCAAGGATCCGGTGGTGATCAAGCGGGTTACCGAAAGCGTGGAGCTGTCGGCGCATACGTTGGACCAGGTGCGCCGCCTTTCCGTGGACCTGCGACCCTCGCAACTCGACGACCTGGGTCTGGAAGCGGCGGTGCGATCCGTCCTCGACCGGCAGGCGTCGACGGGAAATTTCATCGCGCACTATGAGTCCGACCTGAACGGCGCCGTGCTGTCCGGGCAGGTGGAGACCGCATGCTTCCGGGTATGCCAGGAAGCGCTGACCAATATCATCAAGCATGCCGGCGCACGGAATGCCTGGGTCAGCATCGAACTGAAGGGAAAAAAGCTGCAGTTGCGCGTCCGCGATGACGGCAAGGGCTTCGACCCCGAGCGCGGGAACCGGGGGGCCATGGCGGGGGAAAGTTTCGGATTGCTCGGCATGCAGGAGCGGGCTTCCCTTGCCGGAGGCCGGTTACAGATACACTCGGTCCCCGGACAGGGCACGGAAGTGGAGGCCTGGTTCGCGGTTGAGGGGCATTCCTCGGAAAGCAGGCAATGAAACCAATCAGGATAGTGCTGGCGGATGACCACAATCTGGTTCGCTCCGGACTGAAGTCCCTGCTGTCCGACATGAATGGCGTCACCGTGGTGGCGGAAGCCAGCAACGGCCGGCAGGCTGTCGAACTGGCCGCGTCCATTAAGCCCGACGTGGTCCTCATGGACATTGCGATGCAAGAACTCAACGGCATCGACGCCTGCGAGATCCTCTCCCGCGAGCATCCCGGAGTGTGCACCATCATTTTGTCCATGCACGATTCGGGAGAGTACGTCGCCAAAGCGCTGAAAGCCGGTGCCAGGGGTTACGTGCTCAAGGACGCTGCGCCCCTGGAACTCGAATTCGCGTTGCAGGCGGTCACGGTGGGGGAAACCTACCTGAGTCCCCGGGTGTCCAGGCAAGTCATCCAGTCTTATGTGCAACCGCCTGTCGCGGTCGAGGCGGGCTTGGAAGCCCTGAGTCCCCGGCAACGGGAAATTCTCAAGGCCATCGCCGGGGGACGGTCGACCAAGCAGATTGCCTATGACCTGAGCTTGAGCGTGAAGACCATTGAAACTCATCGCGCGCAGATCATGGAAAGGTTGAACATCCACGACCTGGCTGGCCTTGTCCGATTTGCCGTTCGGGTGAAATTGGTTAGCGCGGAATCATAAAAACAAATAGTTATAATAAGAAAGTGATGTAAATTATTGCTTAGACGGCCTCTCCCGCTGCCAGCCGGCTTCCAGCCGGCAGCTTCTGCCGACTCAGGGATTTCGCATCCCAAACTTCCGTAGCGCCCGATGGGCGCCAGGGCCGGCTTCCGTGATAGTGGCATCACTGCGAATCTGCGCAGGGCGCCGTGGGAAAACACCGTGGTTACGGTAATGCTGGTGGACGACAGTGAGTCTTTTCGGACCGCGGCGGGGCAGTTCGTGACGGAAATCTGCGGCGCCAAAGTGGTCGGTCAGGCCGATTCCGGGGAAGCGGCCATCGAGATGGCCCTGCGCCTGCGTCCGCAGCTCGTCCTGATGGACCTGGCCATGGGCGGCATCAATGGCATCGAAGCGGGGCGGCGGATCAAGGCGGCCGACCATTCGATCCGAGTCGTGATTCTCACCTTGAACAACAGCCAGGACTATCGGGACATGGTCCAGCAGTACGCGCTGGACGGATTCATCTCCAAGACCGATTTTACGGCCGCGATCTGCGCGGTCATCGCGGCGACGGCCTGACACAGGCTGGTTCATCCATCGGGCCGGATTCCCGGATTATCAGGGCTGCCGCGACCTTGCGGCCTTCCCCCATCAGGATGTTGTACGTGCGGCAGGCGGCGGGAGTGCCCATGATTTCCACGCCGATGCGGGCTGTAGCCAGGGGTTGCAGCAGTCCGGGCGGCGGAAAGCGCAATTGCGCCCCGGTGCCGATCAAAAGCACCTCGACGTCCAGTCCCGCCAGGCGTGAAATCTGTTCTTTGCGCAGGTGAGCCGGATCCTGCACCTCCCATTCCGTCACAGGCGAATCCGGCATCACCAGCACATTCGCTTCGTGGCGCGTGCCATTGATCAGGACGTATCCCGCCCCGTATCCGGTGAATGCATTGCGGCCGGCGGCCTGATTGAAGTGAAGCTTCATTCCTAAATACACCTTTGCTGCGTTGCGAACGATCCGGTAGGATTATAACTTTTCATTGCCTGAACAGTCCGTTACGCGCGGACGGCCAACCGAGCCAACGCCAGATGAGAGAATTTTCCCGGATCAAACGCCTGCCTCCCTACGTGTTCAACATTACCGGAGAGCTCAAGGCCGCCGCACGCAGGCGCGGCGAGGACATCATCGACATGAGCATGGGAAATCCTGACGGCGTAACGCCCAAACATATCGTAGACAAGCTGCTGGAAGCCGCGCAACGCAACGACACCCACGGCTACTCCATGTCGAAGGGCATTCCGCGTTTGCGCCGCGCCATCTGCAACTGGTACAAATCGCGGTTCGATGTCAGCCTCGATCCTGACACCGAGGCCATCGTCACAATCGGTTCTAAGGAAGGGCTGGCGCACCTGATGCTCGCGACGCTGGACCACGGCGATACCGTGCTGGTGCCGAATCCGAGCTACCCGATCCATATTTACGGGGCGGTCATAGCCGGTGCCGACATTCGCTCGGTACGCATGACGCCGGGGGTCGATTTTTTTGGTGAACTCCAGCGCGCGATCCGCGAATCCATACCAAAGCCGAAGATGATGATCCTCGGTTTTCCCAGCAATCCCACGGCGCAGTGCGTCGAACTGGAATTCTTCGAACGGGTGGTTGCACTCGCTCGCGAGCATGAAATCCTGGTGGTGCACGACCTGGCCTACGCGGACATCTGCTTCGACGGCTGGAAGGCGCCCTCCATCATGCAGGTGCCCGGCGCCCGCGACGTCGCAGTCGAATTTTTTACCATGAGCAAGAGCTACAACATGGCCGGCTGGCGCATCGGTTTCATGGTCGGCAACAAGGAACTGGTTTCTGCGCTGGCCCGGATCAAGAGCTATCACGACTACGGTTCCTTCACTCCGATTCAGGTAGCTTCGATCGCCGCGCTCGAAGGCCCGCAGGACTGCGTGCGCGAAGTCTGCGAGAAATACCAGAAACGGCGCGATGTCCTGGTCAAGGGCCTGCACGATGCCGGCTGGATGGTTGAATCGCCGAAGGCATCGATGTATGTGTGGGCCGAGATTCCCGGGCCCTACAAGCCCATGGGCTCGCTGGAATTCGCCAAAAAACTGTTACAGGAGGCAAAAATTGCGGTTTCGCCGGGCATCGGCTTCGGCGAATACGGCGATGCCTATGTGCGCTTTGCCATGATTGAGAATGAGGCGCGCACCCGCCAGGCGCTCCGCGGAATCAAGGAAATGTTCCGGCGGGACGGCCTGCTGGCCGGCAGCGCGGCCTTGCGAGCGGCGGGATAACTCCGCAATCCACTTCCATCGGGCGCATGGCGCCCGATTTTTTATTCAGGTTCCTCCATGTCAAAAATACCGCAGATCGTGCAGATTACCGATTCCCGGCATGAAGTCGTGGAACCGTCGTGGCTGGCACGGGCGGAATCCGTGCATCGCCAGTTGCGACCGAAACTGCCGGCGGACTACGCCGCCAAGATGAAGAAAGTTTTCACGGAAGGCGGAGAAATGTGTGTTGCGATAGATGGCGAGCAGGTGACCGGCGTGGCGGTGTACCGCCAGTTCGAGAATACCCACGTCGGCAGGCGTTTTTACGTGGACGATCTGGTGACCGACGACGGACGGCGTTCGACCGGAGTCGGCAAGGCGCTGATTGCCTGGCTCGAGAATGAAGCGCGCAAGCGCGGCTGCCCGGGCCTGGACCTGGAATCCGGCACCCATCGCACCCAGGCGCACAAGTTTTATTTCCGGGAAGGCTTCCTGATCACCGCTTTCTCCTTCAGAAAAGAATTCAAATGAATCCCATACAGGTAGGGCTGCTGGGCATCGGCACCGTGGGTGGGGGCACCTTCGCGGTATTGCGGCGCAACCAGGAAGAAATCATGCGCCGTGCCGGGCGCGGCATCCAGATCAGGATGGTGGCGGACAAGGACCTGGCACGTGCCAGACAGGTAGCGGGCGATGCCGTCGAGCTCACCGATGATGCGCGGCAAGTCGTTGGCCATCCGGATATCGATATCATCGTCGAGTTGATCGGCGGAACGAAGATCGCCAGGGATCTGATCCTGGCCGCAATCGAAAACGGCAAGCACGTGGTCACGGCCAACAAGGCGCTTCTGGCCACGCATGGCAACGAGATATTCCGGGCCGCGCAGAAGAAGGGCGTGATGGTCGCTTTCGAGGCGGCGGTTGCCGGCGGCGTGCCCATCATCAAGGCTCTGCGGGAGAGCCTGACCGCCAATCGCATCGAGTGGATCGCAGGCATCATCAACGGGACTTCGAATTTCATATTGTCGGAGATGCGCGACAAGGGCGCGGATTTCAGCGATGTCCTGGAACAGGCGCAGAAATTCGGCTATGCCGAAGCGGATCCGACCTTCGACATCGAGGGCGTGGACGCTGCGCACAAGCTCACGATCATGGCGGCGATCGCCTTCGGCATCCCGATGCAGTTCGACAAGGCCTACACCGAAGGCATCTCGAAGCTGACACGGGAAGATATCCGTTATGCCGAGGAACTCGGCTACCGGATCAAGCTGCTCGGCATTACCCGACGCACACCGGCAGGCATCGAGCTGCGCGTGCATCCGACCCTTATTCCGGCGCGCAGGCTGATAGCCAACGTCGAGGGCGTCATGAACGCCATCCTTGTGAAGGGCGACGCGGTGGGGCCGACCCTGTACTACGGCGCCGGGGCGGGCGCGGAACCGACCGCTTCGGCGGTGATAGCCGACCTGGTGGACGTCACGCGGATGCACACGGCCGATCCCGAGCACCGGGTGCCGCATCTGGCGTTCCAGCCGGACCGCATGTCCGATACGCCCATCCTGCCGATGGAGGAAGTCGAAACGTCTTATTATCTGCGCCTGCGGGTACAGGATCGCCCGGGGGTGCTTGCCGACATTACCCGGATTCTGGCCGATCTGTCGATTTCCATCGATGCAATGGTGCAGAAGGAACCGAGCGAAGGCGAGGAGCAGGT
>DASVNF010000129.1:0-6620 GCA_036384015.1 Burkholderiales bacterium | reverse complement strand
GAAAGGGAAGACATGAAGCTGAACAGGAGACAGTTCATCAAGAGCGCCGCGGCAGTCACAACAGCGGCCGCACTGCCCGGGGCGCCGTTCATCAAGACGGCGGCGGCGGCGGATACGATCAAGGTCGGCATCCTGCACTCGCTGACCGGGACCATCGCAATTGCGGAAGCATCGGTTGTCGATGCGGAAAAGCTCGCGATCGAGGAAATCAACGCCGCCGGCGGCGTCATGGGCAAGAAGCTCGAAGTCATCGTCGAGGACGGCGCCAGCGACTGGCCCACCTTCGCCGAGAAGGCGCGCAAGCTGCTGGAGAGGGACCAGGTCGCCGCCATCTTCGGCTGCTACACCTCGGCGTCGCGCAAGGCGGTGCTGCCGGTGATGGAGCGCTACAAGGGCCTGCTCTACTACCCGACCTACTACGAAGGCCTGGAGCGGTCGGACAACATCATGTACACGGCGCAGGAAGGCACGCAGTCGGCCATCGCATCGCTGGACTGGCTGTACAAGAACAAGGGCAAGAGCTTCTACCTGATCGGCTCCGATTACATCTGGCCGCGCACCATGAACAAGATCGCCAACCTGCACCTGAAGAAAATCGGCGCGAAAGTTGTCGGCGAAAGCTACTACCCCCTGGGCTCGATCGAGTTCGCTTCCGAGATCAACAAGATCAAGGCAGCCAAGCCCGACGTCATCTGGAGCACGGTCGTGGGCGGTTCCAACGTTGCGTTCTACAAGCAGCTGAACGCCGCGGGCATCACGGGCAAGAACCAGGCCCTATGTGCGATGGCGGTATCCGAGGAAGAGGCGTCCGGAATCGGGCCCGAGAACCTCGAAGGCTTCATGTCGTGCATGGGCTACTTCCAGAGCGTGAAGAACCCGGCCAACGACAAGTTCGTCAAGGCATTCAAGGCGAAATACGGCGCCAACCGCGTGGTCGGCGACACCATGGAATGCGGCTACATATCGGTGTACCTGTGGAAGCTGGCGGTTGAGAAAGCCAAAAGCATCGAAGTGCCGAAGGTGGTGGCGGCTTCTTCCGACCTCGCCCTCGATGCCCCGGAAGGCAAGATCAAATTCCACAAGGACAACCACCATTTGTGGAAGCACGCCCGCATCGGCACTTTCAGGAAAGACGGCCAGATCGACATGATCTACGAGTCGCCGCTGATCGAGCCGAACCCGTTCGCCAAGATTTGATTGGCCCGGTAATCTGACTTCCTCCGGCGGTCCGCCGCCTCCCGCCGCATCCGGTGCAGCAGACGGATGCGGCGTGGAGTCGGCATTTGATGCGGGCAATATTGAAGTGGTAGCAAGATGACCTTCGAGATTTTCATGATGCAGGCCTTCAACGGCCTGAGTCTGTTCACCATCCTGGTGTTGATGGCGCTCGGCCTGGCGATCGTGTTCGGGTTGATGGGCGTGATCAACATGGCCCACGGCGAGCTCATGGCCATGGGTGCCTACACGACCTACGCGACGGCACTGTTCTTCGAGAAATTCATGCCTGCGGCCAAGGACGTCTACTTCCTGGTCGGCATCGTGCTGGCGTTTGCCGTGACCTTCGTGTTCGGCCTGGCGCTCGAGCGCGGGCTGATCCGGTTCCTCTACAAGCGGCCGCTCGACACCATGCTGGCGACCTGGGGCCTGAGCCTGATCCTGCAGCAGGTATTCCGCCATGTATTCGGCCCCAAGGAAGTGGGCGTGCCGACCGTCAGCTGGTTGCAGGGCGCATGGGCGCCTTCCTTCCTGCCGAATGCCTCGTTTCCGCTCAGCCGCATTTTCATCATCGCGCTGGCGCTGCTGGTTTCGTTCGGCGTCTACATGCTGCTTTTCAGGACACGCTGGGGCCTGCGCATCCGCGCCGTGACCCAGAACCGGACAATGAGTGGCGCAGCCGGCATCAATACCGAGCGCGTCGATGCGCTGACCTTCGCGCTGGGCTGCGGACTGGCGGGCATCGCCGGCAGTTCCTTCACCATGCTGGCTTCCACCGGCCCCGTCACCGGCCAGCAGTACGTGGTCGACACTTTCATCGTCGTGGTGTTCGGCGGCGTGGAAAGCCTGCTCGGCACCATCCTCTCGGCCGCCATCATCGGTCAGCTGCAGTCGACATTCGAATTCCTGATGACCGGTTCGATGGCCAAGGCTTCCATCCTGCTGCTGGTCATCGTGGCTCTGTATTTCCGGCCGAACGGACTGTTTTCATCGAAGGTAAGAAGGTAATGGGCAACGGCGTGACAACGGCGGGCGGCAGCGTGGCTGCCAATGGCGCAAAAGCAAAGCGCACCCCGGTCGAATGGCTGAAGCTGTTCGCCATTCCCATCCTCGCCGTGCTGCTCCTGGTGATTCCGCTGTTCCTTTCGGAATTCCGGCTGAACCTGCTGGCCAAATACCTGTGTTTTGCGTTTCCGGCGGCGGGCATCGTGCTGATCTGGGGCTACGGCGGAATCCTGTCCCTGGGGCAGGGCATGTTTTTCGGGCTCGGCAGCTACATGATGGCCATGTACCTGAAGCTCGAGTCGACCACCAGCGACAGCTCGGCCCAGGCCCTTTCCGAATTCTTCGGGTCGAACCTGCCGGACTTCATGGTCTGGAACAGTGTCGAGGCCCTGCCGTGGTGGTGGGAGCCCTTCCACCACGCCTGGTTTGCGCTGCCCGCGATCATCATCCTGCCGGCACTGATCGCATTCGTCCTCGCCTATGCCAACTTCCGCAAGCGCGTCGGCGGCGTCTATTTTTCCATCATCACGCTTGCGTTCTCCGCGATCATGGCCATCGTCATCATCGGCCAGCAGGGGGTGACCGGCGGGATCAACGGTATAACCGACTTCAAGACATTCTTCGGGGTCAGCTTCGAAGCCGAAGGCGTGCGCACGAAGCTGTATCTCGCGACGGTGCTGCTGTTGCTGGCGGTCCTGGTCGTCGGCCGTTTCATCGTGCGCAGCCGGCTCGGCAAGATCCTGGTGGCAATCCGGGATCGCGAAGACCGCGTGCGGTTCTCCGGTTACGATCCGGCGCTGTTCAAGGGGTTCATTTTCGCCTGCGCGGCGGTGTTCGCCTCCATTGGCGGCGCGCTGTTCACCCTCCAGGTCGGCCTGGCTTCGCCGTCTCTGGTCGGCATCGTGCCTTCGATCGAGATGGTCATCTACGCTGCCGTTGGCGGCCGCCTGTCCATCGTCGGCGCCGTTTACGGCGCGGTGCTGGTGGGCGCGGCCAAGACCTTTTTCTCGGAGAACTTCGTCGAGTACTGGCTGTATTTCATCGGCGCCCTGTTCGTGATCGTGGTGATGTTCCTGCCGTCGGGACTCGCGGGCCTGCTGGACAGGTTCACCCGCCGCGGCGCCAATGGCAATGGTGCGAAACCATGAACGAACTGATCCTTTCGGTCGAGGATCTCACCGTTTCCTTCGACGGTTTCAAGGCTGTCGACAACCTCAACTTTTACGTGGAGCAGGACGAGTTGCGCGTGGTGATCGGCCCCAACGGCGCCGGCAAGACCACGCTCCTCGACATGATCTGCGGCAAGACCAAGCCCAGTTCGGGGACGATCCGTTTCAAGAACCGGTACCTGCATAACATGATCGAGTACCAGATCACGCGCGCCGGCGTGGGACGGAAATTCCAGAATCCGTCGGTCTACGAAGACCTGACGGTCCTCGAGAACCTGGACATCTCCTATCCGAAGAAGCGCAGCGTTCTGGGTTCCCTGTTCTTCCGCCGCGGCAGTGAAATCGTCGGAAAGATCGAAGCGGTTGCGGAGCAGATCTACCTGCGCGACCAGCTTGGCACCAAGGCCGGCCTGCTGTCCCACGGCCAGAAGCAGTGGCTGGAGATCGGCATGCTGCTGATGCAGGATCCGGAACTCATGCTGCTCGACGAACCGGTCGCCGGCATGAGCGCCCGCGAGCGCGAACAGACCGCCGATCTGCTGAAGCGCATTTCCAAGGGCCGTTCCATGGTGGTCATCGAGCACGACATGGCTTTCGTGAAAATGATCGCCCACAAGGTCACCGTGCTGCATCAGGGCAGGATGATCGCGGAAGGCACGATGGAACAGGTGCAGGCGGACGAGCGGGTCATAGACGTGTATCTGGGGCACTGATCGTGAAGGTGAAAGGTAAAAGGTTAAAGTTGAAAGTGAACGACAGGAGCGGTGCTGGATGCTGCGTGCTGCGAAAGCCGCCCGCCGATCACCAGTCACCAGTCACGCGCAGCCATGTTTGAAGTCCAGAACCTGAACGTCTACTACGGCGACAGCCATGTGATCCGCAACATCGGATTCACGGTTGGCGAGCAGGAGACCGTCGCCATCATGGGCCGCAACGGCATGGGCAAGACCACGTTGCTGAAGTCCCTGATCGGCATATTGCCCGCGCGCAGCGGCAACGTCGCGCTGGATGGCAAGCCCCTGCTTGCCCGCAAGAGCCACGAGCGGGTCGCGGCCGGCCTTGCCTACGTGCCGCAGGGACGGATGATATTTCCGTACCTGACGGTGGAGGAGAACATCCTTTCCGGCATGGAGAACACGCCCGACAAGACGGTGCCGCAATTCGTGTACGACACGTTTCCGGTGCTGCAGGAAATGCGCAATCGCAAGGGCGGCAACCTGTCCGGGGGACAGCAACAGCAGCTCGCGATATCGCGTGCGCTGGTGAGCAATCCCAAGCTTCTGATCCTCGACGAGCCGACGGAAGGCATCCAGCCTTCGATCATCAAGGACATCGCGAAAACGCTGAACCGGTTGAAGCAGGAGCGCAAGTTTTCCCTGGTCGTCTCGGAGCAGGTGCTCTGGTTCACCCAGGAGATCGCCGACCGCTTCCTGATCATTGAGAAGGGGGAGTTTGTGTACGAGGACGTAAAAGAGCGGGTCGACACCGCCAGGATTCGCGCTTTCCTGACGGTTTGAAGGTGGACATGAACCGCAGAGGCGCGGAGGCGCAGGAGTTTACGCAGAGAAGTCGATAGAGATGGTGACTGCCGGGCATCGCTGCCAGGGAGTTCGCAATGAATCGCTGTTCTTTGTTTCTCCGCGATCCTCTGCGTCTCCGCGCCTGCTACGCTTCAAGTGTTCCCTTGTCTGCGGTGAGGATTGAAAGCAGTAGCCAAAGTAAAGACGGGTGAAAACCCGCGACAATTGCGCAGTCCGACTGCGTTGGTGGGAGTCAAGGTTTCAAGATCAACGATCAATAGGAGATTCGAATCATGATGCACGGTGACATTTCTAGCAGCAAGGACACAGTCGGCGTTGCGGTCGTCAACTACAAGATGCCGCGTTTGCACACCAAGAAGGAAGTGCTCGACAACGCCAGGAAGATCGGTGAAATGCTCAAGGGCATGAAAGTCGGCCTGCCGGGCATGGACCTGGTGATTTTCCCGGAGTACAGCACCCACGGGATCATGTACGACAGCAAGGAAATGTACGACACCGCTTCCAGCGTGCCGGGCGAGGAAACCGAGATTTTTGCCGCCGCCTGCCGGGAGGCGAAGGTCTGGGGGGTATTTTCGCTGACCGGCGAGAGGCACGAAGAGCATCCGAACAAGGCGCCTTACAACACCCTGATCCTGATGAACGACAAAGGCGAGATCGTGCAGAAGTACCGCAAGATCATGCCCTGGGTGCCGATCGAAGGCTGGTATCCCGGCAACTGCACCTATGTTTCCGAAGGCCCGAAGGGCCTGAAGGTCTCGCTGATCATCTGCGACGACGGCAACTACCCGGAAATCTGGCGCGATTGCGCGATGAAGGGCGCCGAACTGATCGTGCGCTGCCAGGGCTACATGTACCCCGCCAAGGACCAGCAGGTCGTCATGGCCAAGGCCATGGCCTGGGCCAACAACGTCTACGTGGCCGTCGCAAACGCCGCCGGCTTCGATGGCGTCTATTCCTACTTCGGCCACTCGGCCATCATCGGCTTCGACGGCCGCACGCTGGGCGAATGCGGCGAAGAAGACTACGGCATCCAGTACGCCGCGCTGTCCAAGGGCCTGATCCGCGATGCGCGCAAGAACATGCAGTCCGAGAACCACCTGTTCAAGCTCCTGCACCGCGGCTACACCGGCCTGATCAATTCGCGCGAAGGCGATCAGGGCGTGGCGGCCTGCCCGTATGACTTCTACAAGAAGTGGATCACGGACCCGGACGCCACCCGCGAAATGGTGGAGGCCATTACGCGTTCCACGGTCGGAACCGACGAGGCGCCGATTGCGGGCATTCCCAACAAGAAGGAACCGGCGCACCGCTAGGCAAGCTGCAACGGAGAGGAGGGCGCCAGCGGCGCCTTCCTTGTCCGCGATTCGAGTATTTCCATGCTGAAACTAGACAATATTGTCGGCGCGGCCACGGATGCGCCCATTGCCGACCGGCTTCACGACCTCGGCCATGCAGGCCGGGTGGAGTACCTTGCCTTGTCGCAGGAAGACACCCATCGCCACCGGCTGCGAGCGACGACGGACGCAGGCACGGAATGCGCCGTCGTTCTGGGGCGCGACGAACATTTGTACAACGGCGCCGTCCTGATGCTGACCGAGTACAAGGCGGTGGTCGTCAGGATGCGCGAAACGGAATATCTGACGCTGGCCCCGCGGGATGCGGCTGCGGCACTCGAGATCGGATACTTCGC
>DASVNF010000128.1:0-12899 GCA_036384015.1 Burkholderiales bacterium | reverse complement strand
CCATGATCATGACGATCCTCAACGACTCCTTCCTGGAAGACCTGGGCAGCACCAACGGCACGCTGATCAACGGCCAGCCGATCAAAAAGCATTTCCTGCAGAACAATGACCTCATAGAGATCGGCAAGTACAAGATCAAGTACGCGAGCGAGGCGCCGAGCAATCTGACGCAGGAAGATTTCGAGAAGACCATGGTGTTGCGCGCCCCGGCCGCCGCGGCTGCGCCCAAGGTCGAAAGAGCCCCCTCCGATACCCAGACCAACATGCAGGCGGTGAATCTCGGCGACACATCGATCAATGCGCAATCCGCGCCGACGCCTGCGGCGGCTCCCGCACCGCCGCCCGCCGCTTCCGTGGGATTGGCCACCAATCCGCCGGTGGCGCCGAGACCGGCCGCCCCGGCACAGCCGCAGCCGGCTGCCGCTGCCGCGCCCGCCACGGCAGGCGTGCAGGGAATGATCCAGATCCTGTCCGGGCCCAATGCCGGCAAGGAGTTGCCGCTTGCCAAGCCGCTTACCACGCTGGGCAAGCCCGGGGTGCAGGTCGCGGTCATCGCCAAGCGTCCGCAGGGCTACTTCATCACGCACGTGGAAGGCGCCAATTTTCCCGTGGTCAACGGCAAGACACTCGATGCCCAGGCTCACCCGCTCGGCGATCACGACATCATCGAGTTGGCCGGCGTGAAAATGGAGTTCTTCCTCAAGGCCTGAGCCACCGCCAGGCGGGCGTTCCGGCCCGCATCGCGGAAGCCGTCCGGCCGTTTGCCAGAAGGACCGCCGGCCCGGGATTGCCGGATTGAAGCGGCGCGCCGGTCGCGCACTATTGCAAGGGGGGCAGTTTGAAAAAGCACCTGGTGCGCATCGCGCTCGGGCTCGTTGTCGTTCTGGTCTTCGTCGGCCACGCCGCGCAGTACTACGACATCCCGTTCATCAAGCGTTTCGAGAACATCGTCTATGACGCGCGCCTGCGCCTGACGATGGCGAACACCGTCGATCCGCGCATCGTCATCATCGACATCGACGAAAAGAGCCTGGCCATCGAAGGCCGCTGGCCGTGGCGCCGCGACAAGCTTGGCAGCCTGCTGGACCAGTTGTTCGACCACTATCACGTCGGCATCGTGGGCTTCGACGTGGTATTCGCGGAACGTGACGAAAGTTCCGGGCTGGGGATGCTGAAGCAGCTCGGACAAAACGAGCTGAAAGGCAATGCGCAATACCAGGCGGTGCTGAAGGAGGTCGGCCCGCAGCTGGAATACGACCGAGTCTTTGCCGACAAGCTGAAGAATCGCGCGATCGTCCTCGGCTACTACTTTTCCAGCCTCCAGTCGGACGATGGCAAGGGGCGGGCCAGCGGGTTGCTGCCCAATCCCGTGCTGCCGCCGGGAACGTTCAAGGGAAGAAACGTCACGTTTTCGCGCTGGCTCGGTTACGGCGCCAATCTTCCGGAGTTCCAGGAAGCGGCCGCGAGCGGCGGCCATTTCAATCCCTATCCCGACGAGGATGGCGTGACACGCCGGGTACCGATGATCGCCGAGTACGATGGCGCCTACTACGAGTCCCTGTCCATGGCCGTGATGCGCCTTGGGCTGGGTTCGCCGAAGGTTGTGCCGGGCTTTCCGGAAGGCAGGTACTGGAAGGACTACCCGGGGTTGGAGTGGATAGAAATCGGCGATGTGCGCATTCCGGTGGACGACCTGGTCACCACGCTGGTCCCGTATCGCGGCAGGCAAGGCAGCTTCAAGTACATTTCCGCGACCGATGTGCTGCATGGGACCACGCCGGTCGAGGAACTGAAGAACAAGATCATCCTGGTCGGAACGACAGCGCCGGGCCTGTTCGACCTGCGTGCATCACCGGTGGCGAACGTTTACCCGGGGGTCGAGATTCACGCCAACCTGATTGCCGGCATGCTGGATGGAAACATCAAGCAGCGCCCGCCTTATGTTCTCGGCGCGGAAGTGATGCTCCTGCTGCTTTCCGGCGTCGCCATGGCATTGCTGCTGCCGCTCATCAGCCCGCTGCGTGCCACGGTCCTTACCGGAGTCGTCCTGGCGCTGGTGTTTGCAACCAATCTGATGTTGTGGACCGAAGGCAACCTGGTCATGCCGCTTGCGTCCGGCCTGCTGATGATCGCGATGCTGTTCGCCCTCAACATGTCCTACGGCTTCTTCGTCGAATCGCGCGCCAAGCGGCAGATCAGCGGCTTGTTCGGCCAGTACGTTCCGCCGGAGTTGGTGGACGAGATGAGCAAGGACCCGGAATCGTTTTCGATGGAAGGAGAAAGCCGGGAACTGTCGGTGCTGTTTACCGACGTGCGGGGGTTCACCACGATCTCGGAGGGACTCGACCCCAAGGAGCTGTCGAAGCTGATGAACGAGTTCCTGACGCCGCTCAGCCGCATCATCTATAAGCATCGCGGCACCATCGACAAATACATGGGCGATTGCATCATGGCCTTCTGGGGCGCGCCGCTGACCGATCCGCAGAATGCCCGCAACGCGGTGCTCGCGGGGCTGGAAATGCACAAGACACTGGAAGCCCTGCAACCGCATTTCAAGGACAAGGGCTGGCCGCCGATCCACATCGGCGTGGGGGTCAACAGCGGGCGCATGAACGTGGGCAACATGGGCTCGGAAATCCGCCTTGCCTACACGGTGATGGGCGATGCCGTGAACCTGGCTTCCCGCCTGGAGGGCATCACCAAGCAGTACGGGGTCAGCATGATCGTCGGCGATTCCACGCGCAGCCAGGTCTCCGACGTCGTATTTCGCGAGCTCGATCGCGTCAAGGTGAAGGGCAAGGACGAACCCGTGGCGATTTTCGAGCCGATCGGCGTGGCGGGAGAGGTCGAAAAGCCGGTCCAGGACGAAATGAAGCTTTGGGGCCAGGCCCTCAAGCTGTACCGGTCGCGGGACTGGGATATGGCAGAATTGCAACTGCTCAACCTGCTCAAGATCAATGCAACTAGCGGACTTTACAAGCTTTTCCTAGAGCGCATAGTGCATTTCCGCGCCAATCCGCCGGAAGACGGCTGGGATGGCTCGTGGAGATTCGATACCAAATAGCCATGCAGATCAGAATACTCGGATGCAGCGGCGGCATCGGCGGCAACCTGCGCACGACGTCGATGCTGGTCGACAATGACATGCTGATCGACGCGGGAACCGGCGTCGGCGATCTGACGTTGACCGATCTGCTGAAAATCGACCACGTTTTCCTCACGCACTCGCATCTGGACCACATCACCTCGCTGCCGTTCCTGGTGGATACCGTGGGTCCGATGCGGGAGACGCCCATCACCGTGTACTGCAGTGAAGCGACGCGCAGGATCCTGCAGGACCATATCTTCAACTGGAAGGTGTGGCCGGACTTCACGGAGATTCCGAACAAGGCCTCCCCCTGCATGCGCTATTCCACGCTGGAAGTCGGACAGACCAGGGAATTCGATGGCCGCCGCATAACAATGCTGCCTGCCAATCATGTCGTTCCGGCCGTCGGCTACCAGCTCGACAGCGGCGCGGCCAGCCTGGTCTTTACGGGGGATACGACGGTCAACGATGCCCTCTGGACCGAGGTAAACAAGATCGAGAACCTGCGCTATCTGATCATCGAGACCGCCTTTCCCAACACGGAGAAGGAACTCGCGATCGCCTCCAAGCATCTCTGTCCGAGCATGCTTGCGGAAGAACTGTCCAAGCTCAAGCGCAGCACGCGCGTGTTCGTTACGCACCTGAAGCCCGGCGCCGGAACGCTGACCATGCAGGAGGTCGAGGAATGCGCCGAGAGCTACAACCCGCGCATGCTGTCGAACGGCCAGGTATTCAAGTTCTAGGGCGGCCATCGCGCCCGCAATTAGCGACCGGGACGACGCTGGGGTAGTATCGCCGGAGTAGCGTCCGGTCATGAAGGAAGGATGCATGCCATGAGCACAGTCTTTGAGACGAAACCGCAAGCCGGGCAAAACCTGGCCGAGATGAGCAACAAGCTGGAGTTTCAGAAGAAGCTCCAGGCGGTGACGAACAAGATCCATGCGACCACCAACATCGACGAGATCATGCTCGAGCTGTCGCAGGATATCTGCTCGCTGTTCGATGCCGACCGCCTCACCATCTATGTGTCGTCGGACGACAGGACTTCGATCATTTCGAAGGTCAAGACCGGCCTGTCGTCGTTCAAGGACCTGAAGCTGCCGATCAACGAGCAGAGCATTGCGGGCTTCGTCGCCCTGTCGAGAAAGCTGATCAACATTCGCGACGTCTACGACGATGCGGAGCTGCGCAGCCACAATCCCAACCTGAAGTTCCTCAAGGAAGTGGACCGGCGCACGGGCTATCGCACCAAGCAGATGCTGGTGGTCCCGGTGATCGACGGCGGGACCAACGGCGAACTGATCGGCGTCGTGCAGGTGATCAACTCCAAGAGCGGGCACCCGTTCTCGACGGTCGCCGAAGAGGGGGCATCGCACCTCAGCGAAACCCTGGCCATCGCGCTCAAGCAACGCAGCCGTCCGACGACGATGCTGCGCGGGAAGTACGACCACCTGGTCACCAATGCGGTCCTTTCCGCCGAGGAAATGGACCTGGCGACCCGCTCCGCACGCCGCAAGAACCTGGACATCGAGGAGGTGCTGCTCGACGAGTTCCAGGTCAAGCCGCCCGCGATCGGCGAGGCGCTGTCGCAGTTCTTCAAGGTGCCCTACGAGTCCTTCAAGCCGGACCGCGTCAAGCCGCTCGATCTGCTGAAGAACCTCAAGCGGGATTTCGTCGAGAGCAGTTCCTGGGTTCCGGTCGAGGACGTCAAGGAAGGCCTGATCGTGCTCACCACCGATCCGGAGAAGGTCCGGGCGTCGAAGGTGGTCAGCAATATTTTTCCCAAGCACAAGATCGTCTACAAGGTCTGCACGCGGCGCGAGTTCACCGCAACGCTCGACCAGTTGTTCGGCGCCGGGACGGGTTCGGCGGACTCGGGCAACATCAGCGACCTGCTGTCGAGCATGGACGAGGACGAAGAGGGGGAGCTGGGCGGGAGCGCCGACGACGCTTCCCTGGCGCAGGACAACGAGCTGGTCAAGCTGGTGAACAAAGTCATCATCGACGCCTACCACCAGGGCGCGTCCGATATTCACATCGAACCTTATCCCGGCAAGGGCAAGACGGAAATCCGCTTCCGCAGGGACGGCACCCTGCAGCCTTACATCTCGGTGCCGGCGAGCTACCGCAACGCCATCGTCGCGCGACTGAAGATCATGTGCGACCTCGACATTTCCGAGAAGCGCAAGCCGCAGGACGGCAAGATCAAGTTCAAGAAGTTCGGGCCGCTCGACATCGAATTGCGCGTGGCAACGATACCGTCTTCGGGCGGCGTCGAAGACATCGTCATGCGTATCCTGGCGGCCGGCGAACCGATCCCGCTGGAAAAGCTCGGACTCTCGCAGCGCAATTACAACACGCTGAAGGAAACGGTGAGCAAGCCGTACGGCTTGTTCTTCGTGTGCGGTCCGACGGGTTCGGGCAAGACGACCACGCTGCATTCGGTCATGGGCTTTCTGAACACACCGGAGACCAAGATCTGGACGGCGGAGGACCCGGTCGAAATCACGCAAAAGGGGCTGCGCCAGGTGCAGATGAATCCCAAGGCGGGCCTGACGTTCGCCGTGGCGATGAAGGCCTTCCTCCGCGCCGACCCGGACATCATCATGGTCGGCGAAATGCGCGACAAGGAAACCACTTCGACCGGCATCGAGGCATCGCTCACGGGTCACCTGGTGTTCGCCACCCTGCACACCAACAGCGCACCGGAATCGATCATCCGCCTGCTCGACATGGGCATGGATCCGTTCAACTTCGCCGACGCGCTGCTTGGCATCCTGGCGCAGCGTCTGGCCAAGCGCCTGTGCTCCAAATGCAAGGCGCCGCACGTCGCCAGCCAGGAAGAACTCAAGAGCATGCTCGAGGAGTACTGCATCGAACTGAAGGCCACCGAAGCCTGGAAGCGCGACCCGAAGGCGGCCTATGAGGGCGTTTACCGCGAATGGAGCAAATTGTTTGCGGACGAGAAGGGCCAGTTCACCATATACACCCCGGTGGGATGCGACACCTGCGGCGGTACCGGCTACAAGGGCCGCTGCGGCCTGCATGAGCTCCTGATCGGCAGCGACTCCGTCAAGAAGCACATCCAGGAACACGCGCGCGTCGCGGAGATTTTTGCAACGGCGCTGGCCGAAGGCATGCGGACGCTGAAACAGGACGGCATTGAAAAGGTGCTGCAGGGCGTGACCGACATGCACCAGGTCCGTGCGGTGTGCATCAAGTAACCGCCATCCGGCCGAACCCCAAGACGATCTTCATGAGCGATAAGAGCACGGCGGAAATGTTCCGCCGCCTGGAAGAACTCAACGGCATCGGCATCTCTCTTTCCAAGGAAAAGGACACCAATCGCCTGCTCGAGGCGATCCTGGTTGCCGCCAAGAAAATCACCAATGCCGACGGCGGCACCCTGTACCGGGTGGACAACGACAGGAAGCTTGTCCACTTCGAGATCCTGCGCACCGATTCCCTGAACGTGGCAATGGGCGGAACCACCGGGGTCAAGGTGCCGTTTTATCCGGTGCGGCTCTTCGACGACGAAGGCCGCGCCAACAATTCCATGGTGGTGGCGTATTCGGTGATCCGCGACGAAACCGTCAATATCGCCGATGCCTACACGGCTGAGGGCTTCGACTTTACCGGGACCAAGAATTTCGACAAGAAGACCAACTACCGGTCGAAGTCCTTCCTGACGGTGCCGATGAAAAACCACGAGGACGAGATCATCGGCGTGCTGCAGCTGATCAACGCCAAGGACCGGACCAGCGGCGAGATCGTCCCTTTTTCCGAGGCTGACCAGCACCTGGCCGAATCCCTCGCTTCCCAGGCGGCGGTTGCCCTGACGAACCGGCAGCTGATCAACCAGCTGGAAGGCCTGTTCGAGTCCTTCATCAGCCTCATCAACGCCGCCATCGACGACAAGTCGCCCTACACCGGGGGACATTGCCAGCGTGTTCCGACGCTGACGATGATGCTCGCAGAGGCGGTCAACGCCACGGACCAGGGTCCGCTGGCCGGTTTCACCATGAGCGACAAGGACCGCTATGAACTCAAGATCGCCGGACTGCTGCACGATTGCGGCAAGGTCACGACGCCGGTCCATGTGGTCGACAAGGCAACCAAGCTGCAAACCATTTTCGACCGCATCGGCCTGGTGGATACCCGCTTCGAAGTCGTCAAGCGCGACGCGGAAGTCGCGGCACTCAGGGAAAAGCTGGCAGCTCCGGCAAATGCGAACGGTGAATGGCAGAAGGCCGATCGCGAACTGACGGTGAGACTGCGCAAGATCAACGAGGACCGCCAGTTCCTGCGCTTCTGCAATTTCGGTTCCGAGGCGATGCGCGACGACGACCAGGAACGCGTGCGCGACATATCGCGCAACTATCGCTGGCGGGACGTGGACGGCAATCAGGTCGATTTCCTCACCGAAGAGGAAGTGAAGAACCTGACCATCCGCTCGGGGACGCTCACGCCGGAGGAGCGCCAGACCATCAACCACCACATCGAGGTCACGATCAAGATGCTGGAGTCGCTGCCTTGGCCCCGGCACCTGAAGAACGTGCCCGAGTATGCCGGTGGCCACCATGAGCGCATGGACGGCAAGGGTTATCCGCGCGGACTCACGCGCGAACAGATGTCGGTCCAGGCGCGGGTCATGGGCATCGCCGATATTTTCGAGGCCCTCACGGCCAAGGATCGCCCCTACAAGAAGGGCAAGACCTTGACCGAATCGCTGAACATCCTCGGCAGGTTCCGGCAGAACGGCCACGTCGATCCGGACCTGTTTGACGTATTCGTCCGCGAGAAGGTCTATCTCAGGTATGCCGAGCAGTTTCTCGATCCGGAGCAGATCGATTCCGTTGACGAAGCCGCCATCCCGGGCTTCGAGGCGCGGTGACAAACTGCGTCAGTTCCTGACAGTTGCTCGGAGCAGGGCCGGATACAGGGTCGGCCAGTCCCCGGACAAAACCCGGTAAATCCCTTGGCGATCGTAGCCGGTTGCGTTACCTGGCCCTCAAGAACATCATTCAAGAAACTGATATTAATGATATTTTTTGTCGAGCACTCCTTTTCCTGCCGGCCCTTCGCAAGCTTGCGGAAATGTTGGCATAGGGATTGCGATATGGACACCGAACACACGGAAAACAGGTGTGTTTGAATATCCAACCAGTCAAGGAGCATTTTCATGAAGGCCGTACAAAAGGGTTTTACCCTGATCGAACTGATGATCGTTGTAGCGATCATCGGTATTCTGGCCGCGGTTGCGCTGCCGGCATACCAGGACTACACGGCGCGCGCCAAAATGTCTGAAGTTATCCTGGCCGCATCGGCTTGCCGCACCAGCATCACGGAAACCGCGCAATCGGCTTCCAGCCTGCCTAGTGGCGGTCTGTGGGGTTGCGAATCGCGCAAGGACGGCAATCACCCGATCACGAAGTATGTGGAAATGATCGAAACCAACGAGTTCGGTGATATCCGCGTGCAGGTCAATGCCAACACCACAGCGCCGGCGATCAACGCCGACCTGGCCGGCAAATACGTCATCCTGAAGCCTTGGGTGAATGCGGACGGTACCGGTGTCCTGACCGTCGGTTCCGCGATCGGTCGTTGGGACTGCGGTCCGCAAACCGGCCAGAACCCGGACATTTCGAAGTACCTGCCCGGTTCGTGCCGTACCGCCTCGGCCCTTGCCGGTACGTACTCCGAGAGCCCGTCCTGATTTAGGCTCACTCGAACGGGGTGTTGCTGCCCCGGGTTTTGCCAAAGAGGGTGCTCACGGGCACCCTCTTTTTTTTTGTGCGACGATGCACGGGAATGAAACCGGACCGGCGCAACGGAAGGAAGAATGACTACGGCCAATGAATCTTCGGGTGCAGGGCGCTGCCTCTCCTTGAGTCTCATGATGGCGGCCCTGGGCTGTTACCTCATGTTCTCCCCGATATGGATCCCGTCCCTGACCGCCCGGATGTACGACAATGCCCGCGTCCTCGAGCTGATTCTGTTGATTCTGCTGGTGCCGCTGTCTCTCGCTCCGTGCGCGCGCGAGACGATCATTTCGTTCTGGGCGCGCTTCGACCGTTCTGTGCGCTGGTGCATGGCGGTACTCGTCGTGGGCGGGGGGGTCAGTGCTGCGTTCTCGGACGCGCCCGCGTTTGGAATCCAGCAAATCGCATTGACCATGCTGCTCGGTTGGCTGTTCTTGTCCGTATGCGCGATCGTATGGAGGCTGGGAAAGCAGGCGGAAATGGCGCTTGCCGCCGCCACTTGCGCGGGGGCGGGGCTTGTCGTGCTGAGTTTCTGGGCGACTTTCATCCAGGCCCTCGAGCTGGGGCGCAATTTTTCCTGGGTGAGCCCCTTTCTCGAATTCGCCAATGTCCGCTTCTTCGGCCAGTATCAGGCTTACGCCTTGCTGCTGGTTACCCTGCCGATCGCCCTGGCCAGGCTGACGTGGTCGTGGCGGGCCATCGTGTACTTCGTTGCCGCGAATTTCTGGGCCTTGCAATGGATGGTGGCTTCCCGTGCGGTCTGGGTGGGATTCGCGGCGGCAGCGGCCACTGCCGCGCTGCTCATGCGCGCTGGCCGGTTGCGCTGGCTTGGCGAACAAGGCGCGCTGGTTCTGGCGGGCGGCGCCATTTATGTGGTTTTTTCCTCCCTCGTTCTCTCCACGCCGAATGCGACGCAGATTCCGGCGGTGAATTCCATCGTTGCCCGGGGCGGGGAAAGCACTTCGGAACGCGTCACCATGGCCAAAGCCGCGTTGCGGCTGATCGGGGAGCATCCATTGGCCGGGGTCGGCCCAGGGCAGTTCGGCCTGCATTTCTCGGCGACGGGCGGGGCGCATCCGCACAATACGCCGCTGCAGTTATTGACCGAATATGGCCTGCCGGCCGGGATGGCCGGCATCGCGCTGGGGGCCATGCTGGTGTTGTTCGCGGCAGGCGAGTTTCGCAAATCAACAATGCATCGTCCGGATGCCGTCACCGCCAGCCTTGCGGCGGCATTGATCATGGGACTGGTCGACGCATTGTTCAGCGGCAACCTCATCATGCCCCACAGCCAGGTTCTGCTTTGCGTCATTGCGGGCTGGCTGACGGGCCGTTCGGCATTGTCCGCCCGTGCACCGGCAGCGGCATTCCCGCACGCGACCCGGGTTGCCCTGACGGGCGCGGCAATACTGGCGGCACTCACGGCATCGATCCTCGGAATGGAATATCTCGATGTCATCCGCGACATGCAATATCCGCCCGCGCTGAGGGCCCCGAGCTTCTGGCAGTACGGTCGATTCGCCGACTGGTAATTTCAGACCAGGGCGGGTGTGTTGGTCCGCTGCGGTCCGATGCGCCCGCTGCGACGCAGATGGTCGATAACGACCTCCCAAATCGGAGCGCGTCCGGGCTGCGCATCCTGGACCGAGGCCCAGCCCGCCACCCGGTACCGCCGCTCCGCCTGGAGCGCGGCCCCGTTCAGGCGCAAGTCCAGGATGCGATGCCCGACGGGTGCCGCCGGTTTGCAGCGGTAAGTCAGGCCGCCGGTGCGCACCATGTCGCCGCCCTGGCGATAGTACGGATCGGGATTGAACAGGTTGTCCGCAATGTCTTCGAGGGCGTCCTTGATTTCCGCCCCGCGCAGTTCGCGGACATTCACCCATGGATATGTGATCGCGGTCTGCGCCATCACGGCTTCCACGGTCACCGTTTCCCCGGGCAGCAGGCTGGTCCCCCAGCGGAAGCCGGGGGACAGGGCAATCGGCGCGTCCTGGCTGCGCATCAGCGACTGCAGAACCACTTCATCGAAGCTGCCATTGAAATTGCCGCGCCGGTACAGCAGTGCGTCCGTCGTAGCGATCGTTTCCTCCAGCCTGGGCTGGAATGGTTTGCGCACCCGCCGGATCAGGGCGGACATGTCCGCATCCGGTTCGAGCAGGTTGGAGAACACCGGCAGCAGCCGGTAGTCGCACTCGATGTGCGCGTTGCGCGAACGGATGTCCAGCACGCCCAGAAATTTTCCGTTGGACCCGGCGTTGGTAACCAGGGTCCGGCCGCCCTGGTTGGCGACGCTGATTGCCCGCGGCAGCGGATCATGGGTGTGTCCGCCGAGGATCGCGTCGATGCCATGCACCCGACCGGCAAGCTTGAGGTCCACGTCGACGCCGTTGTGGGAAAGCAGCACCACGGCCGCCGCGCCCTTGCGGCGCACTTCATTCACGATCTGCTGCAGTGGTTGTTCGTGAATGCCGAAGGTCCAGTCCGGGATCAGGTGCTGCGGATTGGCGATGGGCGTATAGGGGTAGGCCTGGCCGATGATCGCCACTTCGAGGCCGTTGATCTCGCGCACGACGTGAGAGGGAAAGATCCGGTCGCCGAAGTCGCGCGCGAATATGTTCTGCGCGACAAACTCGATGGAATCGCGCATCTGTTCCGCCAGTTCGTTCACCCGCTCCGCTCCCAAGGTGAACTCCCAGTGACCGGTCATGACCTCGATGCCCAGCAGCCGGCTCGCCTCGACCATGTCCCCGCCACGGGTCCACAGGGCCGTGGCGGAGCCCTGCCAGGTATCGCCGCCGTCCACCAGGACGGCGCCGGGCCGTTGCGACTTGATTCGCCTTACCAGCGTCGCCAGGTGCGCAAAGCCGCCCATCCGGCCGTACTGCCGCGCGAGTTCCGGGAAATCGAGATGGGAATAGGCATAGGCTTCCCGCGATTCGCGGCGAAAACCATAGTGCTTCAGCAGCGCCTGCCCCGTCAGGTGCGCCAGCTTCTCGGTGCCGGAACCGGTGCTGATATTCGTGTCCGGCTCGCGGAAATGGACCGGCAGCAGTTGCGCGTGGCAATCGGTCAGATGCAGGAGGGTGGCGGCGCCATCGCTGGCGGGCAACTGATAGAGCCGGTCAGCGGCATCCCCCGACGCGGCAACCCCGGTGCCTGGCAGCGCGGCCAGCGCCAGGGCGGTCAGGAAATCGCGGCGATCCATCCAGTGCTCGCGGAAACGCCCGGCCGCGCGGCGCAGGTCACTTTCGATAGACCGACGCGCGCAATGGCAGGCCGTTGCTCAGGTACGCAAGGAAATATTCGAGATTGTTGAGTTCTTCGCTGCCGGCTGGAAACGGCGCCGCTCGCACCTGCTCCATGCAGCGCCGTATGCGCATGTGCAGTGTGTTCAGATTGTCGCCGGCGCGGAACACGGGCCAGTGGGTGGCCTGCCCGACGGTGGGCGAGATGATC
Source organism: Burkholderiales bacterium (assembly GCA_036384015.1). Lineage (GTDB taxonomy): Bacteria > Pseudomonadota > Gammaproteobacteria > Burkholderiales > JACQAP01 > JACQAP01. The sequence continues at coordinate 593 of DASVNF010000128.1, read as the reverse complement.
TCGGTGCGCAGTATCTGGCCGGCATACGCATAGTGGCAGGATGAACAGGCGAAATTGAACTGGCCGATCCGGGTGAAATAGAAGCGCTTGCCCTGCTCGTATTTCGCCAGCGCGGCCGCTCCTTCCACCTTCACGTTCAGGCGCATGCCATCGGACAGGGCGCGCGCATGGGCCGTCAGCACGCCCATGGTCGCCCTGTCGCCGTACGCGAACTCCTTTTCGCCGTTGCGCCGGCGGCAGTCGTTCAGCGCCATCTCGAAAGTCACGACCTTGCCCGAAGTGCCGTCGAAGCGCGGGTAGTCCCCCGCGACATTCCTGCCGCCGTTCGCAAAACAGCCGGCGTAGGTCCTGCCGTTGGCAAACGGGGTCTCCCAAAGCGTCCTGCCTTTGTCCAGGTCGGACTGAAACGGCGGAAACTCCATGATGCTGTCGAACTGCGACTTGGCATCGCGGGACAGCATCAGCGCGCCGTCCACGTAGTTGTCCAGGGCGATACCGGGGAACTTCTCCTGATAGTGGGCGATGAATTCGGCGCGGTCGTCCTCCGGCGCGGCTACGGCGGCCGACGCCGCCGCGGCCAGGAGAATCGCAAT